>JBGSOQ010000172.1:0-69039 GCA_041739035.1 Ignavibacteriaceae bacterium
CGTAATCGACTTTTGCGCCAGTGTCAATTCTTCTGATTTTCTCGATGTGCCTGTCGAACCGTTCGAACTCAGTAAAAAAACTGGTATCCGGAAAATACCTGTCAAGTATGCCCACAGAATCATGGGGATCAAGTGCCGCTACAAGATTATTTCCTGTATCTCTAATAGCCTGTAAATGTCTTGGGGCAATGTATCCCGCTGCACCGGTTAATGCAAAGTTTTTCATTTTAAAGTTGATAGTTTAATAATTTTTGAATAATTCCTGCCAGCTATTAGAAAATTTAGCAACTTAAATTCCTGCTCTTCACCCTCAGATTTTATGCCATTCAGTACAAGTATAATTTATACATCTGTTAAATAAACTAGAAGGATTAAAGCTGAATAAATATAAACAAAGTTCAGAAAACTTATAAGAGTATTTATACTTAAAGTTATCAGAAATATATCAGGCTATCATTTCGAAAGCTATTCAATTGAGATTTGAATCTTTACTTATTTTTAAATTTCACAATTAAAGATTGCTTAGCCAGACCTTTTATCTTTTAGCACGATATTGTTAAAAGCTCTGAAGAAATATTTCAAATCTGTTTTGAATGGATGCTGCTGATATGCTTTCAGATATGCATCTTCGGATGCTTCAATTTCTTCGATGGTTTTAGGCATATCTGCGTAGTAGGGAGGAACCAATCCCGGTTTAAATTGGTTTCTAAATTCCTGATGCTCCCGGGAATACAAGCTCATATATTGACTGCTTATTGGCCTTACGCCAACCAGCTTTAAATCCCGCTTAAGGAAATTATAAATCATCGGCAATTCATCAATCCATACACTCCTAAAAAATTTTCCCCATGGAGGAATTCTGAAATCATTTTTGAATTTTCCGCCTTCTTGAATTTTATTGTTCACGTAAACGAAGTTTTGTATTAGTTCTGAGTATGGGTGCATAGTTCTTAATTTGTATACAAAAATTGTTTTCCCGCCTTTACCAACTCTTCTCATCTTAAATATAGGGGTGTAGTAAGGATTCTTTTCATAACTGCTTTCTTTAACTTTTACAGCAACGAAATAAACCACGTTATCTATTTCAGTTAGATCTAATATCTCAAAGCCGCAGAATACTAATCTTCCTAAACTTTCGGCAAGCGAGATAGCACGGTTTTTTCCTTTGCTGAACAAAAAATAAATTTTCTTTGCGATCGGCAGTTTTGGAAAAGCTCTCTTCCATACAAAATCAATTGAATAGAATAAAATTGCAATCAAAAACGGGTATTTTTTCAAATAACGATAATACCGGTTTTTATTCGGGATCATGCTTCCCACAAATACTCCGCCTTTAACAAGTCTTTGATTAATGCTGCGGAGATAATCATTAATCTTTCTTTGATCGTTCAACACATGTAAATTAACTAATAACTGCTGAGAGGAGGGCTGCAATACATTGATGTTGTATGCATCTGATGATCGGGTGATTAAAGTTTTGCGGATATCAAAAGATTTTAAATCAAGTTTCCTTTCAATGAAATTAAATACATCGCCGTATTCTCTAAGATATTCGAATTGCAGTTTGTGTCTTACAACCGATTCGCCTTCTTGATCGCCCATAAAGCCGTATTTGCGATCATTATTTTTTTGAACAAATGAAACAGGTGCTTCTTTAAGTTCGTATGCCTTTAAAAACATTGTAGTAGATTCATCTGTTTTGCTGCGGATTTTCTCAGCAAATAATAAGAAAGCTAAAAACCCTGATACGAATGAATATTTAAGAATGCCGCTTACAAAATAACCCCAATATTCATTATTAATTTGAAGAAAATATACGGAAAGAAAAACTAATGAAATAACGAGCATATAAAATTTTATTTGTAACCCAAATCCTTCCCATTTACTCCTTGCGGTGATTATCGGCTGGAATTTATGGGTTGTAGCTCCCGAAACCAGCCAGCCCAAATAAATCATGCCTAATAAAATAAAATGCTTTTCATTTAAATTTTCTGGTTTAATTTTATCTATAATCTCAACATAACAGAAAAAGGATAAGAGGAGTATATCAATTAGTAAATAAATTATGGAAGGCTTAAGTTTTTCCACAACATTAATCCATTTTCGCCTCTCAGATATCGAATAATAATAAAAAGATTCGAGCATAAATCCGCTCATCATTGTCCATAGAAGTAAAACGCGGGATATATTGGGGACTGCAAATCTTAAAAGTACCAAGGATAAAAAACCAAGGCTTAGTACCAGCGAAATACTCAGCTTTCTATATAACTGCCAGAGTTCATGCTGCACAGTTAGGTTAAATTTACTGGAAAGGAAAGTCCCTGCAATCAGAGATATAATTAATATTCCAAGTAGCTTGGCATAATTTGGCTCTAAAAGAAATGTGTGCTTCCTTATAAAATGAAAAATGAAAAACATGAACACATAAGTTAACAGACTAACTGCATTGTTCAGAATATAGTTTGTCTTTTTATTTACAGAGTTTAATGCACCGGAATCGGTTATAGCAGAGTGAGGTGGTACTCTGGAACGAATGCGGCTGCTCCTGAGCTTTTTTCTGCCACTGGATGAAAAATAATCTTTATTAATCGTAATTATTTCCTAATCTTGAATGTTTCAGCTAAAAATATTAATTGATTGTATTCAAAATAAATTTATTTTTGATTGATTGAGGTAAGCATATATCAAGTATCCGGCCAATACCTAATAAGGATGAAATTTAACATTCTGCATCGTGTGCTTATGCCCTCCCTCACAAATTCGGCCAATAATCATACATAATATATCAAAAAAGCAGCTGTATTCGGAAAAAATTATCTAAATTGTTTTATTATTTTTGTACCAATAATTACAAAATATAAAAGTCATTAAATATATGTGCCATTAATTAGCTTGAGCAGTTCCATTACCCAAATATTTAGTATTAAAAATTTCACTTTTTCAATATTTCTTTCCTTCCTTATTCTTAATCTGGGAACTTCAGCTATATCAAATTTTACGATTAAGTATTTTATTCTTAAGACTGTTGTATCCGTCTTGCTCATCGGGAGCGTATTTCTTTTTTTATATCATTCCAAAATAAGCCCTGGTAATTTTTTCCGGCTCCCAAACATTAAGAATATACTAATTGTGCTGACCCTGATTATTGTCTATCCTGCCGTGACTCTTCTATATTCCGGTAATCCTGGTTACGGGGGACTTAAAATTCTTAATTTTTTTATTTGTTCGGTTCCTATTGTGCTTGGAGCTTACTTTCTCATAAAAATTGAATGGGACAACAGATTTTTCATCACAGCTTTAACGGTTACTTCAGCCATAATAATTGTTTCGCTGGCGGCTGTTCTTATTGTTAAACCTTTTGAACCGGGCATTGTATATGAATATGAACCGGGCAGATGGAGTTATGTTTTCATTGGCAGGATAATTTCCTTTTTGACACTCTTTCTCTTTTTCGTTTTACTCAAAAGTAAAGGAAAAGTGGTTTTGCTAATTGCATTAATTGTAACCGCAGGAACATTTCTTCTATACCTTACCGGATTAAGATCCGCAATTATTGGTTTTGTATTGGCCGCACTAGTATCAATTATATATTTTGGTGTGACTAGAAGAATTACAAACACACATTATGCAGCAATATTATTTATCATAATTATCAATGCTTTGCTTATTTATTCATCTGATTACTTAAATCTCACAACTAAGTTCAAAACACCGGAGAGGTTTGAGCAGCTATTCAGCTTTAATAATATTTATTACGGCAGTGACGGTGCATTAATTGCAAGAGTTCAAAACTACAATCTTGCATGGGAAATGTTTAATAGCAGTCCGTTAATCGGGAATGGCTACGGAAGCTTTAACGGTTATAATAATATTGAATGGACTGCCAGCCAAAAGTACCCGCATAATATTATTCTCGAAATTTTATCTGAACTAGGCATAGCGGGATTATTATTTTTCGGCTATATCTTCTTTTTAATATTTCGTTCCATCTTCACCATTCATCGCTCATCAATCATAAATCATACATCATCAATCAACAATTATACATCATCAATCGTCAATCATCCATCATCCATCCTGACGCTCTTACTCTTCTCCTTTTGGCTCGCAATGTTTTCAAAAGATCTTTCATCTCAAAGTTTTTTGTGGATGTTTATAGTGGCGATAGGGACGCAGGAAAACGTTAAAAGTGAATCGTGAGACGGAAGAGGTGAGAAGTCAAATATTAAAAGTAATCCTTCAATTACGGGAAAGAAAATCTTCATGTCAGTTTGGGAATGGCGTGTTGAGCAATGTCAGTCTGAGCTTTTCGAAACATGTCGAATAGTGTCATTTCGTATTTGTCTTAGACGAATGAGAATTCTATTCCCAAACACTTTCCTAAAACTTTTAACCCTTTAACCGTTCGATCCAGTATTCCGGTTCCCTATGCTGATGAGCAAGTGCAATGATATAAATTTTGTCATTAAGTACTGAATAAATTAAATTATATGGAAATTTTCTCATTGCAGCTTTTCTTGTGTTAGCGGTATTTTTTGTCCATAAGATAGGGAATTGTGACAGCAGATCAAGTGTCTCAAGAACTTCATTAAGAAAAATATTACCTAATCCATTCATTTGTAATTCATAGTACTCTATTGCATCATCTAGTTCAATGGAAGCAGGTTCAATAAACTCAACCTGCATTTATTTGTACCTTTGAATTATTTCGTTTATAGTAAATGTCTTTACTTTACCATCTTTTAGTGCTGTGTATCTTTTTTCAGATTCCTCCTGCCATATTTGCTCTATTTTTTCATCAGGTTTACTTAAACTTTTTGTTAAAATTTCTATCATCTGAAGTCTTTCCGCCGGCCTCAACTGCAGAGCTTCCTTTAATATTGATTTAGAATCCATTTTAATCTTTCCTAAGCATTTCAGAATATTTTTTTACAAATATACGCTAATTCATAAATATTCAATACTGGATGAGTAATTGGATTTAAACGCAGAGTTTTTGTGGATGTTTTTGGTGGCGATAGGGATGCATGATAACGTTAAAGGTGAAACGTGAGACGGAAGAGGTGAAAAGTCAAATATTAAAAGAATCCTTCAATTACGGAGAAGGAAAATCTTCATGTCAGTTTGGGAATGGCGTGTTGAGCAATGTCAGTCTGAGCCTGGCGAAGTCTGTCATTCTGAATCCTGTGCTAATGAATATCAGTATTATTTCAGAATCTTCCACTTGTTAATCCACATAAATATAGGGTCCCTTTTGCGAACTTCTTTAAGATCTCTCACCCCGCTAAAGAGGGGATTCGAGATGACATTAGTGTCTTGTCATTTCGAACGAAGAGAGAAATCTTCCTGTCAGGCTGAGCCTGGCGAAGGCTGTCATTCTGAATCCTGTGCTAATGAATATCAGTATTATTTCAGAATCTTCCACTTGTTAAACCACATAAATATAAGGTCCCTTTTCCAAACTTCTTTAAGATCTCTCACCCCTTTGAAGAGGGGATTCGAGATGACATTGGAGGCTTGTCATTTCGATCCCGACAAGTCGGGAGAGAAATCTTTCCCCTCGTCAACCTGAACGCCTGACCAGCGTGCGGGTGGATAGTTTTCACTAGGTTTGAGAAAAGTTTACTAAAACTTTACTAAAAGTTAACCACTTTATCGTTATTTGTTAATAAGAGAAGATAGTTAATTTGTTTTTATATAATAGTTTATGTAAATTACCGAAAGTAAAATATTAGGAGAATAATATGGCCGCAACAGTTGATAAACAGCAAATGTTTGTAGAGTTAAGAGCTGAGGGAAGATCTTTTGATGAGATTGCAAAGCGAGTGAATATTAGCAAGCCAACGCTGATTAAGTGGAGCAGGGAGTTTAAGGATAAAATTGAGGAAGTGTCTAAGGTAATTGAAGAGCAGTTTATTATTGAGCAAAAAGTAAAAAGGACTGTGCGTGCACAGAAGTTATCGGAAGAGTTGGATAAGGCATACGAAGCGCTGAAAAAAACTGATTATAAGAATATGAGCAAGAAGGATTTGATAAATATAATTGAAAAGATTGAGAACAAGCTTAGTACAATTGTTGGTGCTAATAGCGCCAATGAGGATGATGATACGTATAAACTTATTGTGGAAAGAAGGATTATTGGGGGTAAAGAGGAAATAGTTGAGAGGGAAAAGCCAGTTTTTCTTAAGCCGGTTGAAAAACTTTATTAATTATCCCTAATCATATTGTACGGGAATCAACAAAGATGTTATGACCGGTTATTGATTCAGATTGAGCAGAGAGTAAAAACTTAACAGTTTTTGCATATGAGTTTGTGCCGGTTGGATATTTAAGGGGTGCGTTTTATTTTTAAGCTTGCTTCTTGCTACTTTCATTCTTTTCACCACATTCTTCGCATTTTGAAGAATGAGCTGCTTGCTCCACAAGAGCCAGTCGTCTGTCCAGCGATAAGATTAAAATGCAGAAACATGCAGTGTTAATTTTTATTTCGTACTTTTCTCTTGATAGAAATCCCGATAATCATCGGGACAGGATCCCCCAAAGATCAAGACCCCGACTTTCGTCGGGGCAGGCTTACAAAATAAATTGCTAAGAATTGCCCTCATTCCACTACAAGAAATAAAATATTTATTCTTTCTTTTCTTGGCGCAAGAAAAGAACCAAAAGAAACATGCTCTGCAAAAGAATTGCTAAATTTCTTCTGCTTTCAGCTAAAAGAAATAAACTCGTTCCCGTTAGGCGGGAACTTCAAACAGAATTTCTTTTCTTACGCTTCAATTCGAATAAATTTTTCACGTAATTCTTTTGAGGAGCGGGACAGGCTGAAAAATAAATTGCTAAAATTATGAATACTAACTTTTCTTGGCCCCGATTTTCATCGGGATAAACTCCAGAAAAGTAGCCCCGCTATTCAGCGGGACAGGCTGCAGAACATGCACTTAAAAATAATTTCTAAAACTTTATTCCATTTCGGGAAGAAAAATAACTCCTCCGATGCTTCATAAAATCAGCATTGTCGTCAAACAAATTTTTCTTCTTTTCCTCCATTACATTCAGTTTTTTAACGAAATTCTTTTAAGGTGCGAAAAAAAGCAAACATAATAACGCTTAAGTTCGGATAAATAATTTACCCTCCAGAGATGTGCAGACCACCGCCAAAGCCACCGCTGGAGCGGGGTAAACGGGGCAGGCCACCGCTGGAGCGGGGTAAACGGGGTGAACGCAATTTTTTTAAGGTCGGGGGAAATTCTTAATCACCTAAAATTTTTAAGGCAGAATTAACTACTTTGTTAACGAGATTATTCAAAAACCACTTTTTAGATTCCTCGTCCCGATTTAATCCGGAACTCGGAATGACATGTACATTATTTCTTCTATCTTTTTACTAAATACTTTATACTCCGAAATATATCCGGGGCAGTTTTTTTTTGAACCATATTCCCGAAATAATCCCGTATCAAGTACGGGACAGGATTCGGGACAAGCTTTTATCTTGCTTAAAACATTTTCCTTTATACTTTGACCTTTTATCTTGAATAAAACCTTTTCACAACATTCTTAGCGTTTTGTAAAGCCAGTTCTTTCAACCCCGCCTATTGGCGGGCAGGCATGGAAGCGGCTTGTATGTACAGTGCTGCGGTATATGGTATGGGGTTATAATGTTAGAAACAATAGTCAGCTAAATTTTACTATATGCATCAAGAAATTCATTACGCTCAATACTCGATTGAGTCAAGATAGATCGAAGTGTGCTTGATTTTATAGTTGTATGATTAGGCAGTACAAGTGGTGTTTTAGTACCATCAGGATTCACTCGTTCCATTATTATATGGTTTCCTTCACGAACAACAACAAATCCGAGGATTTTAAATGCTTTTATTACTTTAGCTTTTGAAGCATCAACTGGAAATTTCATTATGAGATTGCAGCTTCGGCAATATAGGCATCCATTGAAGCACTATTCCCTTCAAGATGTTCGAAAAATTTTTCCTTTCCATAATGCTTAATGAAGAATCGGATTGCGCTTTCGGTGTCCTTAAGTGCTGCAGCATATGAATCTCCTTGACCCACAATTGCCCCTCTTACAAAGCCTAAAGGATACCCAATGTATCCGTCCTCATGATGTTCAATCACAATTTTAACGCTGTTCATTATGAATCTTTCTTTTATAAATTAATATTGTAATTAAAATCTATATTAAAACTTTTAAAAATCAAAGTATACACGGTATCCTATCCACAATTTCCTCACTCCACTACTCCATCACTCTCAGCCTGAGGCTTGAGCCAGAGGCTCATCCGCCTTTGGAGGAGATTCCGCCTCCCTGGCACTCATCAGCAATGGCGGGCAGGCTGGCGGACAGTACTCCGTTTTTCCTTTTTACGATGAACCTTTTCACTACATTCTTCGCATTTTGAAGAATGAGCTGCTTGCTCCATGAAAACCAATCGTTTGGCCAGCGCTTGGGATGGAGGCCAGAAATCCCGATAGTCATCGGGACAGGCGCCAGTTCAAGGCTGAAAAATCAATTCTTTGTACCTTTCTCCCGCCTGAGGTCGGGTAAACTTGATCCGCCAGCCCGCCCCGCTTCGCTTGGCGAGGCCGGGGAGGACGGACAGGTGTAAAATAAATTGCTAAGAATTGCCCTCATTCCACTACAAGAAATAAAATATTTATTCTTTCTTTTCTTGGCGCGAGAAATCCCGATAGTCATCGGGACAGGATCCCGAAAAGATCAAGATCCCGACGAGTCGGGACAGGTCACCGCCTTTGGCGGGACAGGCTGAAAAATAAATTGCTAAGCACTATATCTTACTTTTCTTGGTCCCGATTTTCATCGGGATAAACTCCAGAAAAGTAACAAAAGAAACATGCTCTGCAAAAGAATTGCTAAATTTCTTCTGCTTTCAGCTAAAAGAAATAAACTCGTTCCCGTTAGCCGGGAAGTTCAAACAGAATTTCTTTTTTAACGCTTCAATTCGAATAAATTTTTTACGCAATTCTTTTGAGGAGCGGTGAAAATTTATAAGGACAGTGTGAAAGACAAAATAATGAATTTATTTTAAGGTGCGGCAGGTAGAGGTCAAACCACCGCCGATCCCGTTGAACGGGACAGGGCGGGTCAAACAGATTTTTCTTTTTACGCTTTATTTCATATAATTTTTAAACGGAATTTATATGAGGTCGGCGTATAGGAAATCATTAATGAAATTATTAATCGATACAAAAAGTAAAATATAAAAGTTTACTTGCTAACGCTATATTCGTTTATTCTTTTGATCTACCAGAGGCAGGCCACCGCCAAAGCGGGGTAAACGGGGCAAGTGTAATTCTTTTGAGGAGCGGGAAATTAGATTAAGGTGAAGGTTGGACTTTATTTCAGGAAAGGACAATATGACCACCTCCGGCTAAAGCCGACCCCTCCTTGCAAAGGAGGGGAAGGTGATGTGGACGAGTGAACGGAAAAAACAGTACTTTTTATGTGGCAGTTGAAAAAGGGGTTTAGATGCCACCAAGCGGCCAAAGTTTTACATCATTAGAAAATGATTGAAAGTGGTGAATAGTTTATTCTCTGTCTTGGGAAGGTATTTCCGATCAAGGACTACAAAAGAACGTAAATTAGAGTAATAAATACAAATTTATTTGATTTTCATCAAAAAAATAGAGTGAGGCTATATTTTATTTGATAGCACAAGAATTGATATTGCTTAATAAATCTAAAGCGAAGCATCAAAAACAATGATGTAAGGGTTATTAGGTTATGAAGATCATTGAAGATGAAATGATTCGCGATTTACCAATTAAATTTTGGTCAAAAAATGAAAAAGATATTATTGATTATTGTATGTTCACTCTCTCAAATGGTTTTTGGTCAAACGTCAACTGCTCCATCAGCTGGCGATGGTACAAGCGGAAATCCATATCAAATAGCTTCTTTAGAAAATCTATACTGGGTTGCTGAGAACAGTTCTAGATGGGGTTACTATTATATTCAAACAGCAAATATTGATGCTACACCAACTGAAGGTTGGTTCTCAGACGGTTCAGGTGGTTTTTATGGATGGGTACCTATAGGTAATAGTACAACACCATTCACCGCAACATATAATGGTAATGGAAATAGTATAGATGGATTGTACATCAATCGCACAGTTGGTGATTATCAGGGGTTATTCGGAAACGCAAGCGGAGCCACTATTTCAAATTTAGGTGTAAGGAATGTTGACATAAACGGTAGATATTATATCGGTGGACTGGCAGGGCAGAGTTCTTCTACTAATATAAACAATTGTTACAGTACAGGCTCCGTAACGGGAATTGAGCGTATCGGAAGTTTGGTTGGATTTAATACTAATAGCTCAACTGTGAGTAACAGCTACAGTACAGGTAGTGTAGCGGGGATTAAAGCTATAGGCGGGCTCGTGGGAGCTAATTATAATTTATCCACTTTGAGCAGCAGCTACAGCACATGTAACATTACCAGCAACGATCGTAGCGGAGGACTGTTAGGGTTGAATTATACTTCCACAGTGATCAATTGTTACAGTAAGGGAAATGTTAGCGGTGATAGTTACGTAGGAGGTCTTTTAGGGTCGAATTATAGTGCATGTACTGTATCCAACAGTTATAGCACGGGCAGTGTAAGTGCCAATAGTGTTGTAGGAGGATTGATAGGATATAATCTAAATTCCGCAGTGAATAATAGTTTTTGGAATACAGAAACATCTGGCCGAAACATTAGTGCAGGTGGCACAGGCAAAACTACTGCAGAGATGAAAACTCAATCGACGTTTACCGCTGCTGGATGGGATTTTGCGACTATTTGGAAAATGCGTAGTTATAAAAATGATGGTTATCCATATCTTAGATGGCAATATCCTTCACCAGAAGCTATCGCCCCATCTGCAGGAGATGGAACAAGCGGAAGCCCATACCAAATTTCTATTTTAGAAAATCTATACTGGGTTGCTGAGAACAGTTCTAGATGGGGTTACTATTATATTCAAACAGCAAATATTGATGCAACAGAAACTTCAGGCTGGAGCAGCGAAGGGTGGATACCTATAGGTAACGGCACGATTCAATTCACCGGCAATTATAACGGTGATGGTCATACCATTGACGGATTGTATATCAATCGGTCGGGTATTGAATATCAAGGATTATTTGGTAAAACCAATGCAGCAACTATTACGAATTTGGGTGTGACCAATGTGAATATAACAGGATTTTACCGAGCCGGCGGGTTGGTAGGATGTAATTATAATAATTCTACAGTGACTAAATGCTATGGTACAGGCAACGTAAGTGGGAATTCGATGATTGGTTGTCTGGTGGGACAGAATCTAACTGCAAGTGTGAGTAAATGTTACACAACAGGCAGTGTTTCCGGTGTTCGAATGCTCGGTGGGTTGGTAGGATTAAATGAAGCCGCCGCTAGTGTTAGTAATAGTTATAGCAGATGCAGCGTGACAGCAAGCATGTATGAAGTGGGCGGATTGGTGGGATTTATTTATAATGGATCTACGGTTAGTAATAGCTACAGTACTGGAAGTGTAGTAAGTCCGAGTTTCGATGTGGGTGGTTTGGTAGGGAGGAATTATTCTTGCCCCGCTGTGAGTAACGGTTTCTGGGATACTGAGACTTCAGGCCGAACTAGCAGTGCAGGGGGTACCGGTAAAACCACAGTTCTAATGAAAACAAACACAACATTTACTAATGCTGGTTGGGATTATACTAATGTCTGGGAAATGATTGGAACCAATTATCCAAGATTAAAAGATATACCGGAGACAGCTTTGCCGGTTGAGCTAACATCATTCACAGCGAATGTTATTAATAATAAATTTAGACTTAACTGGCAGACGGAAACAGAGGTTAATAATTATGGGTTTGAGATAGAAAAACATGAAAAGGCAAATGTGAAAAGTGAAGAGTGGGAAAAAGTTGGGTTCGTGAATGGGCATGGTAATAGTAATTCGCCCAAGACTTACAGTTTTACAGATAAAGATATTTTAAGCGGTACTTATTTTTATCGATTGAAACAGATAGATACGGATGGGAAGTTTGAATACAGCAAGGAAGTGGAAGTAACAATTAATAATGTACCAACGAAGTTTGAGTTAAAGCAGAATTATCCGAATCCTTTTAATCCAGTGACCAGTATTCAGTATGCAGTAGACAGTAAGCAATATGTAACGCTAAAGGTATATGATATACTGGGGAGAGACGTTGCAACATTGGTGAATGAAGTTAAAGAAGCAGGAAAATATGAATTAAATTTTGATGCCAAACAATTACCAAGCGGTATTTATTTTTACAAGCTGCAGGCCGGTCCTTCGACAGGCTCAGGACAGGTTTATTCGCAAACAAAGAAGATGACATTACTACGATAATTACGACGGATAGGCTGTAAATAAATTGCTAAGATTGTATTACCTACTTTTCTTGACCCCGATTTTCAGATCGGGGGAAAGGAATCTCCCCAAGATTCCCCGAGCTTTTGCCCCAATTTACCCTAAATCAATTTATTTTCTGTACTTTTCTCTTGCTAGAAAAGTACGAAAAGATCAAGGATACAAAAATTTCTATATTCTTTTCTTAGCGTAAGAAAAGAACCAAAAGAAGCATGCTCTGCAAAAGAATTGCTAAATTTCTTCTACTTTCAGCTAAAAGAAATAAACTCGTTCCCGTTAGCCGGGAACTTCAAACCCGCGCAATCTGCTAATGCAGAGCCACCGCCAGGGCCACCGCAAAAGCGGGGTAAACGGGGTAGACCACTGCTGGTACGGGGCAGGCCACCGCAAGGCGGGGTAAATCCCAGAACATGCATTAAAAAACATATTACTAAGTCACCTTACGCAAAATTTCTATGTATTAACCCCGCCATTCATGGCGGGGATGGAACAAATAAAGACAACCTGGGCTTTGGCCACTATTTGATCTATTAATGGGCTATCAGAAGGATTCCTTTGGAAAAGCCCAAGTATTTCGTATTATTTAGACCCCCGGTATAAATGCCGGGGTTACTTGATAACGCAGTTTGCGTAAGGTTACTTACTAATTTTCTTTTCACCCGCCAGCCCGCTTCGCTTGGCGAAGCCAGGGAGGACGGGTAGACGTGAGATTTATTTCACGCAGAACCCTTCAGAGGCGGGCAAGTTACGCAGATTTACTTGAGGGGGAGGTCATTTTAAAATCTTATCGCACCAAACCTTAAATCTCTCAAAGTGTTTCCAAAGAGAATCAATATCTTTTTTATGATAAACATCGCCTGAATAAGATACTCTATTTTTATGATCTATTATACTCTTCAAATGTTTTAGGGCATTTTTCTTTTCTTCAGTGTGAGCAATTAAATCATCAAGAAGTGAAATTATTTCGTAATGATTTTCTCCCTGAATTTTAACACCACGCTGCTTTACACTTATTGCATCTGAATACGCTATTGCAGAATGAACAATTAAAAGGCATGCCGCATTATAATAAGAGTATTCAGCAGCAATTTTGCCGCCCTCGTAGAAATTTATCGCTACTTCTTTGAAACCTAAATATCTGGATGAATCGACTTTTTTTCTCGGGCTTTTAATTACCATTTAATAACCTCTTAATGGATTTACCCGATAGAACTATTCCTTCTTTTATTATATCATTTATAGGTGATTTCTTAAGGCGTGCCCGTTTCTGAAATTCTTTTAAGGATATGTTGAACGGTGCTAAAGTTATTCCGTAATTTTTATACAACTCATCCCTGCAGATATCTATCTTTTTCTCAAGTACAATTTTACTTCTTAAATTGGGAACAACGATACAGATATCGAAATCACTTTTTACTGTTTCTTCCTTACGTGCAACGCTTCCGTAAAGTATAACACTTATAGCTTCTTTTGACAATATTTTTTTCAATTCTGTTACTATCAAATCATAGTATTGACTTTCTGCATCCAGGACTGGTAATAAAACCTTTTTAACGAAATAATTCGAAAAGTTAAGTGTGAAAAGATGATCCCTGCCGCCAATCCGTCGGTTTATAATTTTAAGGGACTCAAGGTGTGATAATGCATTTATGGCAGCTGGAGCGCTTAAGCCGCCTCTTTTAGCAACTTCCCTGCCTGAAAAACCATTTCTTGTATGGCGCAGCTCCCGGATTACTACAATATTTGAATACGCAGAAAAAATTTCATTTAATGGCTTGTGTACTATCATAACTGTGTTAATAAATGTTTACATATGTAATGTTTTCTTAACAAAGATAATTAAGTCATAATATATTTCAAAGAATAGATTCTTTCTGCGGGTATCTCCCAAAGGGACAGGTGCGAGTTCAGCCCGCCAGAGGACGGGTAAACTTGATCCGCCAGCCCGCCCCGCTTCGCTTGGCGAGGCCGGGAAGGACGGACAGGCTTAAAATAAATTGCTAAGAATTTCATTCATTCCGCTGCAAGAAATAAAATATTAATTTTCTTTTCTCTTGAAAGAAAAGAAACAAAAGTTCAAGACTGTAAAAAATTAACTAAGAATTGAAATCGCTTCGTTAAAAGAAAATAACTCGTCCCGATTTTATTGTGTTCAAATAAGAGAATCGGGACTCAAACAGATTTTCTTTTTAGACACTTCGCTAATTCATTCTTTTAACGTTAATTTTTTAAGGTCATTTGAGGAGTATTACCAGAATCTATTTTAGGTCAAATTTAATATTTAATTCGTTTAGTAGAGTTTTGGGATTTGGTTGATACGCTTTATTACGTTCTCAAAATCTAGCCCAACTATTTCTAAATACCATTTTATTGATTCGTATAGTGGGCGGTTTTCTTCATTTACCAATTCCAAAGCTTTTTCCTTTTTACTTTAATCCCCGAAATAATCCCGAAATAATCCCGAAACAATCCCGAAATAAATTCGGGACAGGGCTCGGGACAGGCCACCGCCTATGGCGGGGCAGGCTCTAGTTTAAGACCCGCCTACATTTATAATTACGGCGGGTAAACTGAAAAAATCAATTCTTTGTACCTTTCTCCCGCCTGAGGTCGGGTAAACTTGATCCGCCAGCCCGCCCCGCTTCGCTTGGCGAGGCCGGGTAGGACGGACAGGTTTAAAATAAAATATTTATTCTTTCTTTTCTTGGCGCAAGAAATCCCGATAGTCATCGGGACAGGATCCGCAAAAGAACATGCACTAAAAAATAATTTCTAAAATTATTAATACTAACTTTTCTTGGCGCAAGAAAAGTTACAAAAGAAACATGCTCTACAAAAGAATTGCTAAATTTCTTCTGCTTTCAGCTAAAAGAAATAAACTCGTTCCCGTTAGCCGGGAAGTTCAAACAGAATTTCTTTTTATCGCTTCAATTCGAATAAATTTTTTACGCAATTCTTTTGAGGAGCAGGACAGGCCACCGACGAGGCGGGACAGGTCACCGCCTTTGGCGGGACAGACTGAAAAATAAATTGCTAAAATTATTGATACCAACTTTTCTTGACCGCGATTTTCATCGGGATAAACTCCAGAAAAGTAGCCCCGCTATTCAGCGGGACAGGCTGCAGAACATGCACTTAAAAATAATTTCTAAAACTTCATTTCATTTCGGGAAGAAAAATAACTCTCCCGCCAAGGCGGGATCAAACAAATTTTTCTTCTGTTTCTCCATTACATTCAGTTTCTTAACGAAATTATTTTAAGGTGCTAAAAGAAATCCCGATACTACGACCACTGCCAGGGTCACCGCAGGGCCACCGCTGGAGCGGGGTAAACCACCGCCAAAGCGGGGTAAACGGGGTAAACGGGGGCAAGCGCGACAGGGAGGCTGACAGGTTTTAGTTTATCTAAATTTTAAAATTTCTCTTTTTCAATTGAAAAACGAGTTATTTATCGAAATGATGGATAACTAATGACCAAAGAATAGTAATGCTTTAAGTGAATCGTCTCTTGAAGCTATTTTATTAGAATTGAGTTAAAAATACAGGGCTTATTGTAATGTGTTATGAAGGAGGAGAGGAATTAATATACTTCTTCGTGTGTCCCAACATTAATTAAAAGTTTTTCAGTTTCTGTAGTTGAGGGATTTTGTACAAAAGTAAAAATAATTCTTAAATCGAATGCTGCTGAGCATGACCAATTTCCTTCTAATATCCCAGTTAATTTGTGGGACTTTAGTTTTGGATGGAAAGGATTTTCTTCGAGAAGCTTTATCGCTGCAATTATTTTTTCGCTTGATTCAGGGGAATTCTTTATAGTTTTTTTAAATGCACGCTTGAATGTTGATGACCAGTTTAGAATCATTATTCATTTTCGAGATCATTTAAAAAATCATCCACCGACCCTTTACCGGTTTTGTTTGCAAGATATTCTTGCTTGCTTTCTTTTACTGAATCAGCGAGTTCTTTTCTCTTTGCTTCGATGACTCTTTTATGAATAATTTCCGAAATCATTAACTGATCATCCAAGGGAAGTTTAGAAATAGACTCGAGGAAATTGTTTATATGTGTTTGGGCTTCCATATGTTTTAATCTATTTTTTTAAGAAATAATAGCTTTTGATTTAATTTACACTAAATTTAATAATGTATCAATGACTCATTATCAGTTTCTCTATGTCATCTTGATTGAGGTATTATCACAAGGGAATTATTTTACACAATAAAGTTTAATGTAATATTATGTAAAAGTTTGAAAGCAGCTATAAATATTTATTACAGTTTACTTAAGGGAGTGTTGCACAAGTAAAATAGCCCGTGGCTTTAGCCACGGGATGTTAAAATCCTGTAAACCATAGGACTTTAGTCCAATTAAAAAATAAAAATATGTGGCTAAAGCCAATAAAATTATGAGAACTGATTTTCCCGACTTAAAAGTCGGGACTATTTATTAGTTACGCAACAGACCCTTAAGTAAACTGTTTGGAGTACACACACGTAATTAGACCTTAGTCACATAAGTTATTATTACCTCACCTTACGCAAGGATTGTAACTTCGGTAATTTTTAGGACTAAAGTCCATATTGTTTTTCACATTTTTTAACCCCAGACTTAAGTCTGGGGTTACTACATCAACTATGAACTTAGGCTTTAGCCACATTTTGCGTAAGGTGAGTTATTAATAATGGGGCTTAAGCCAAATGACTTTTATTTTTTGAATACAGTTGACTAAAGTCAACTGCAATAGAAAAATTAAATTTTTGTACTTTTCTCCCGCCAGACCTGTAAGCCTCTGGCTTAGGCTGATAAAAGAGGCGGACGGGACAGGGCACGGGACAGGATTCGGAATAACATAGGAGTTTGGTTTGTCATTTCGATGAAGGTAAATCTGATAAAAAATGACGGGTAAACTTTAAACTCATCTCAATACTTTGATGAATTCAGTTCTAGGGTAGGTCCGACTTATCTAGTTTACGCCGGTACAGGAGTAAGGAAAAAGGGGGGCAGGCAGATTTTGTTTTTAGTCAGCTATTTGTAAATATAATTGTTTTTTTATTTGTGATATTAACTTAATGAAGCAATTCTATAAATCGCAGGACTGTACCGAGGTTTTGGAATAGGTTTTTTATTTTTTTTGGCAGAAGCTAACCATGCCTTTTTTGCTTCAATTATGTTCTTAAGCGCTTCATCTGGTGATTCACCAAATGCTGAGCAAAATTTTAAATCGGGAATATCTGCAATATACCCTTCATCTTCATCGCTGTAATAAATATTTATGTGGTAATCTTTCATAACTTTTTCTCCAAATCTAAATTGTAACTTTCGACCAGTGAAAGAAATTGCTTTATTTGATATGGTTTTACTTTTCCTTTTACATTTTGAATATTAATAAGTTCCTTTACCATTGTATGTTTAAAGATATGATGGCTTCCTTTAATCCGATCTAATTTAAATCCAAAATCTTCTAATAGTCTAGCAAAATCTTTAAACGAAACATTTTTGCTGCCTGCAAGAACTAAGTTATATATCCTTTTACTTTTCAACTAATATTCTTTTTCTTAAAATAATCATGAATTGATTGAAAAAAAATTATTTTTTTAAGTTTTTAAATTCATAATAATTAAACCATCATTTAGAGCAGGATGTTGTATACTGGTTTGTGGAATAGGTAACCTAAATACTTTTTTAATAGTTTATTGCATGAAAACATTTAATTGCTGTACTTATCAACTGTCGGATCAGTTATCTTACACCAGACCCGTAAGCCTCCGCCTCAGCCAGAGGCTGATAAAGCTGATAAAAGAGGCCCCGCCAAGGCGGGCTAAACGGACAAGGACGCTGATAAAAGAGGCCACCGCAAGGCGGGGTAAACTGGACGGGACAGGATTCGGGACAGGATCCGCAAAGAATCAAGACTGCAAATATATTTTATTCTTTTCTTAGCCCCGATTTTCATCGGGATAAACTTCAGAAATCCCGATAGGCATCGGGACAGGATCCGTCCCGAAACAATCCGCCTGAGACGGAAGGGACAGACACCAGAACATGCACTCCGCCAGTCCTCCAGAGGCGGATGCAAGGCGGACAGGTGCAAAAGAATTGCTAAAATTATTGATACCAACTTTTCTTGACCGCGATTTTCATCGGGATAAACTCCAGAAAAGTAGCCCCGCTATTCAGCGGGACAGGCTGCAGAACATGCACTGAAAAACTTATAAGTAATTTTCTTTTCTCTTAAAAGAAAAGAAACAAAAGTTCAAGGCTGAAAAAATTTTACTAAAGAATTCATTCGCTAAACTGTGGAAATTAAACTTGTCCCGATAATTGATTATGAGGAGGTTCGATATCGGGACTTCAAACAGAAATTTCCATTAATCGTTTAGCTCATTATTCTTTTCTACATAAAATTTTTAAGGCCATATAGAAAGCTGCATTAACGAAATTATTTTAAGGTGCGGGGGATAAGAATTAGTTTTGAATGGTGATGGTTGAATGTTGAATTGTAAATTAAGTAAACATGACCACCCCCGGCTTCCGGCTTTGCTAATAAATAAGCTGCGCCGGACAAGAAAGCCGACCCCGCCTTCGTTTCGACCTGTCTCGACTTGGCGGGCGAGCCAAGGCAGGCCACCGCTGGAGCAGGGTAAACGGGGTGAACGGGGCAGGCCACCGCCTATGGCGGGGCAGGCCACCGCTAAAGCGGGGCAGGCAAGCTTAACATTACAAGGAGGGGAATATTTTTTTAAGCTTTATTTGAAGGCACACTATTAAATCTATAAGCCAAATTATTTGGATGAGAGGAATCAAGAGTTGAGTAAATTATATTTTATGCGTTATCGGCCTCCTTCTTTTTGAAATAAGAATTATTAAAATTAAAAATGTGATTGAGAGAATATTTTGGGCAAATATTGCATAAAATGTTTCTAAATAAAAATCATTTGCAAATAAAAGCTGAATGAAATAGAAAAGTATTACATATATGAAAAAGTAAATATACTTTATTCCTTCAGAGACTAGCTCTTTTATTACTTGCACTGTTGCGAGTATTATAGGAAAAAATGAAATAACAATTAGCCGCTCTATATCGTAAGCTATAAATAATTGCAAGTAACTGAATAAGATGAGCGGAGAATATGCCCAAAATACTTCGTTAAATTTCTTAGGTCTGAGAAAAATTATTAGAAAGAAACCACCGAATGCACCCAATACTAATCTATACCAGTTGATTGCAAAGGTTAAAACCCATGGCTGATTATCAATTAAATTATGTTGTAACGAAGATTTTATGCCTATAAGCGTCGCGAGTCTGTGCATAAAAACTTTATCAAACCATTCTTGTGAGTGACTGTAAAAAGAGGTCTGCGAAATAATGAAGCTTAAAACTGAAAAAATGATAATAGCTGGCAAACTTATAATTATATTTTCGGCTAATAACCTGTAATTAATTTTCTTAAAAAGGTCTTCTTTTATATTGATAAAATAGTACAATGGTAAAATTATAAGCATCGTTTCTTTTGTTAATACGCCTAGTAGAAATGAAATACTTAATAGTATTTTTTTCTGTTTATAAATAAAAAAAATTGAAAGCAGCATGAAAAAGTAAAGGAGCGATTCTGGATACCAAAACTCAATGATATTAAACCGCGCAGCCCATACAATTGAAAGGAAGAGAAGCGATCCCAGATATGAATAATTAAAATCCTTAGAAATAAAGTGAATAATTTTTAGAATTAGTACAGTAGTGAAGAATAATGAAAAAAAGTTAATTAGAATGAATGATGTTTTTTGTTGAAAAGGTAAGATATTTACTAAAAAAGGTTCGAAGAGCCGCCATGTGAATGGAGGAGGCTGAAGAACAGGGAAATCTTGAGCAGATTTAATATATGCTAAATGCATATATTTTGTTAAAAAGAATGGATGACCCGGCAGCATTAAATCAGAAAATATATATAGCAGGCCTAATAGCGGTATAAAGGAGGCAATTAAAAGTAATTCTCTATTTAATTTAAGGTATTGAAAGGAACGCACTATAAATTGGATTTTAACTAATTTTTAACTTTTTACAAAGAATCTCTTAACTACATTCTTTGCATTTTGTAGGATGAGCTGCTTGCACCAGAAGAGCCAGTCGACTGGCCAGCGCTTGGGATGGAGGCCAGAAATCCCGATAGTCATCCCGATAAACCGGGACAGGTCGGGACAGGCGCCAGTTCAAGGCTGAAAAAAAATGACTAAGAATTTCAATCGCTGCGGTAAAAGAAAAAAAATATTTATTCTTTCTTTTCTCTTAAAAGAAAAGAAACAAAAGTTCAAGACTATAAAAAAATCGACTAAAAATTCACGCCATTTCGTTACAACAAAATAACTCATCCCGTAAAAACGGGATTCAGACAGATTTTGTTGTTTTACACTACATTCTGTGAATTTTTTAAACGTGATTTTCTTAAGGTCGGGGGAAATTCCTAATAAAATAAAATTTTTAAGGCCGAAGAAAAAAAATGCAATTAATTTAAGAACGGATGTTTTGAGAGCCAATGGCAAGGGTTGCAGCGATGTATTTATTTATTACGCTTGTTAGCAGCTACTTGTATTCGTTTGACCACATTTTTTGCATTTTGAAGTAGGAGCTGCTTGAGCCAAGGGAACAAATCGTTCCAGTGAAATAGAAAAGCAGATCATTTCACCGGACAGGCATTCTATCTTTTGGGATGCAATTATTAACTGTTAAAAAGAGTACGTAACACCAAGAGTTATTCCCGGTAAAATATCAGTGTCACCCTGGTAAATATCCCAGCCTATAATAGAAGAAACATCAAGGGTAGCTTGGAATTGATTCGTTAGTTGATAATTAATTTGGAGACCAACATTTACGCAAGTGTTTGGTTTGTTGTATAAATTATTATAAAAATAGCCAACCCCAGAATGTAAAAGTAAACTCCAGTTTTGGTTTGTTCGTTCAGGATGTACAGCTTTATTAAAATTAAGAACACCTTCGCCATATAAATAATGGTAATGATGCTTTAGATCATCACTAATGGAATAAAAATAAAATCCTTTGTAGCCTATTTGAAGGGCGAAGTAGGGGAGAAGCCATTTGCCAGCAGTAATATTAAATAAAGGAGTATAATTTGTACTGACGAAATCTTCATCCTTAATACCGGACATCTGCAAGCCGGCATTTAGAGCGATAAACCAATTTTGTTCAGAATCTATTGGTTTAAGTGCGGTTTGTGTTTGCGCACTAGCGACCGCAAGAAATGATAAAAGAATAATTAGTAAGTATCTTTTCAAAAACACAATATTTGTTTTGAGTAATTTTATTACCTAAGGTACCAAATGTATTTAGCTAAATTATTACAAAAATTGTATATAATTTATACTTTTCTCTTGATAGAAAAGTATCAAAAGATCAAGCCTTAAAATAAATTGCTAAAATTCTCTTCAGCTTCGCTAAAAGAAAATAACTCGTTCCGATTGATTTAGTATTTTACAGAATCGGAACTCAAACAGATTTTCTTTCATAACGCTTCGCTTCGAGAATTTTTTAATCCTCCAGAGACTGACAGGCGCAATTTATTTAATGTCAGAGTAAAATTTCTAACAAAAAATTTTTAAGGGCATAAGGAAATAAATCTGCATCAATAAAGCTTTGGGATTTGGTTGATCCGCTTGATAACCGTCTCAAAATCTAATCCAACAATTTCTAAGTACCATTTTAAAGATTCGTATCGTGGACGGTTTTCTTCATTTACTAGTTCAAGTGCTTTTTCCCTTGTTATCATTCCTTCGCGTATTTGATTGCTGCGGAATGTTTCATATTCACTAAAACCAGCTACTGTGTAATAAATATAGTTGTAGAAGCTCGCTGTTCCATCCCCGATACGCCACGTGGTTTTTGTATCAATAGCGGTTTCCCATTTGTATTCATTTATAATCAAATCTTCGATTTCTTGTTCATCCCACCGGTAATAATCGAACATGTGGTAATAATCTTTTTTTTGTACAAAGTATCTGGAGATGATTGAACCAAAATTGTCCAGGACTGACTGGTTTATGTATGAAGGACTTTTAATAACGTTTTTTCCAACGAAGCTGAAAAGTTTTAAATGATCAGATGCAGCTAAGGAGTATATTCTTTCCTTGTTAAATGTTGGTGCAACGCCGCAAAAACCAATTTTGAAATCAGTATTTTCTAAAGGGTTAATGCCCCAAATGTTAAGTTTAATATCATTCTGTTTTTTAATTTTTTCGGTATAGTAAAAGAAAAATTTGTCTCCAGCCATGAAAAGGGGAACCATTCCCAGATCGGGATTCTTTAACCATGCGGTAATATTTTTTCTTATATTTTCGCGCTTCCAGCGTATGTTTGCCGAGACAATTATATTTTCAACACCCATTTTGCCAGTTACACGCGCGATGTTTCGCCTTCCTAAATCAGTTACCATACCCCAATCGTAAGTGAAAGCAATAGGATTCATCTTTAATATTTTTTTCACTATGTGTAATGTATAAGTGCTGTCCCGACCACCGCTGAAGGGTACTAGGCAATCCGGCTGACCATCTTTTCTGCGGTAGGGATCAACTAGCTTTTTCAATTCTTCAATTGGTTTGGGCTGATTTCTTTTTACATAGTTATTACAATAGTTGCAAACACCTTTTTCATCAAATTTGAGGTAAGGGAAGGTTTCAGGCAGCAGACATCTTGTGCATCTTTTTAGAGCAGAAATTCTTTCGATGTTGTTCTCAAGAAGTTTTCTTTCAGAATTTGCATTTAAACCATTAGTAAATATACCAGAGTCAATTACTGCGTGGAGCTGTTTGTGTTTTGGATGGTAATTTGTGATTTGTATACTAAAGGCATCTGTTTTTGTATCCGGTAATGAAAAATCTTCTTCTTTAGTTAAATCAAATTCTGTTATCTGAAAATCTTTGTATTGCAGTAAATAACCACAATTTGCCGGAACTTGTTTAAGAATAAATGATTTATCAAATAAGCTTTTATGATTTTGACTCAATCTTTTGAGAATATCATTTTCAGAGCCATATATAAAAATATCTTTATAGTTGGTTAAGATGTATAGTGAACCGTTATTAGTATATACAACAAATTCTTCTCTGTCATTTATAAAGAAACCAGTGGATACGGTGCCAAAGAGCTCTATGTTTGCATGGTTGATTGATTGAATGGTTGAATGGCCATTATTTAAGTTTTTTCTTATAAGTGCGAAGAGAATTTCGGTATCAATTTCGTATTCTCTTTTTAAATCCTTATGCTTATTCCAGAGTTCATCTTCATTAACGATAATACCATTGTGGATACCAACAATGCCATTCTTAACAACCGGCTGATTGTTAACATCTTTTAGTTGTGAACCGTTTGTAACTAGGCGTGCATGACCAAGAGCAGCAAATATCTTATTGCAATTATCTGGTTTTACTTCGTGCAGAATTTTTGATTTAAACTCTCTATATTCTTCTGTTTTAATTAATTCATCAATTGATACCGGACCTTTAAGCACATCAATTTGAGAAGTTGATTCGAATCTGTAAGCTAAACCGGAAGAGTCCTTGCCCCTCACTTGAGAGAGTTTTGCAACGTCCTCAAGTAAGTTAACAAGCACATTCCTGTTGTAATTTTCTTCTTTAGCAACTACGCCGAATATTCCGCACATATTACTTAATCATACCTGTTTTCACTACAAACCATTTCGCAATATTTTTTGTTTTAATATAACTGTAATTCAACAACCATTTTATTCCGGGATCAAAAAAGGTATCTGGATGTGCATTGAGCATTATTTTATTAGGCAGTTTATTTTCTCTTATTAATAGGATGAGATGACCAGTGTTTTTAATTGGAATATTAAATTTCGATTTTACTTTATCCCTTACGCTTGTTGAAGTCTTATTCCACCCAAAGCCATTATCTGTTATATAAAAAACTTCATCATAATCGATATCTAAGGATGTATCAGCAATAATTCCATACTTTTTATAATCATATTTCTCCCAAAGTTTTTTGTTGTCCCATTTACTTAGTGGACTTCCGTGCATGCAAATAGTCTTTACTGGATAATAATTCCTAAATTGCTCTAAGTTTTTTTTAAAACTATCAATTGCTTTTTCATAATTACCTTTGCAAAAAGCCAAATCTTCGTAGTGATAACCTATTTCATGTCCTAAATCAGCCACTTCTTTTAATATATCTTCTTTAAATACTGATTTAATAATACGGAAATAATACGTAGAGCTAATCCCAATCTCTGATTCAAGGCGGGCCATATTTAGCGTCCGATTTGGGAAACGATCAACGTCATGTCGTAAAATAATTAATTTTGCAACCGTTTCTTTTATTACAAAGCACTCAACCGTATTTATTTTATAAAACAGATTAATAAAATTTTTAATTAGTTCGATGTATTTTTGTGGTGTGAAGTCAATGAGGATATACTGCAAATTATTCTTTCCTATTTTTAACATTACTTGAGAATATTTTTGCTTTTTTCCAAAAATAGAAACCTACATTTGATATTTGATAAATAGAAGGCTTGTGTATTTTGATATATCTACCATAATTCACTGTAGTCCCCCCAAATTTCTTCTTATAATCCCGCACACCATAAGGAACATTTGGTTTACCCGCACCACCAAAATTAAAATAGGAAAATCCATTTTTTTTCCCCCAGAGAAAAACCTCCCATGGGATTAAATCATTTGGATTTTTACTATAATATTTTTGATAACTTCCAGCATAATAATCATAAATTGTATCCTTATATAATAAACAAAGCATACAACCAATTATTTCATTATTGTAAATGGAGGAAAATACTTTAATCTCTGCTTCTGGCGGTAGAAATTTATAAAGATTTCTAAACATTTCGTGGGAAAGTAACGGAAGCCCTGCCTTCTCATAAACTTCAACTAATATTTTATAACAGCTCTCAAAAGAATGCTCGAATGGAAGTGTAATAAAATCAACATTGTTCTTTATTGCTTTTCTAATTTCATTTCTTCTTTTGACATGGACTTCCTTCCATAAATCATCCTCCGTTTTTTTTAAGTCAATTATAATATTAAGATGATCTTCATAAGTGTAGCCATTCTCTAAGAAACTATTCTCAAAAAATGAAGTATCAAAGGAATTTCTGAACTGTGTATAAATTACTTTTTTTTTAGAAATATGTTTTTCATATTCAGCCAAAATTTTTTTATGGGTAGATATATCATTGTTTACTAATAAAGGGCCACCTTCAATTATTGATCTAGAAGTAAGTTTACCCAAAAACTTACCATACTCATTATAAATCAAAGATTGTAAGACAGCTTGGATATTACCATTTTCATTCTCAATAACTATAATTATTGGTTCAAAATTTTTTGTTTTTTTTGCTGCTTGATAAAAAGAAGGTGTTTGAAATATATTGCCATCGGCATGACTAAGAACAAATTCACCCCATTTTTTTTTATCTATTTTATTAAAATCGGTAAAAACAGTATAATTCACGTCAAATTACATTTTCTAGAATTTTAAGTATCCTACTAGCAGTATTTCCATCGCCAAATGGATTAAAATTTATTCGATTTAAATACTTTTTTGAATTTATAATATTTGATACTCTTTCTATTATTGTATTCGTATCGGTCCCTATAAGTTCAGAAAAATCATTCTCAATGGCTTCAATTCGCTCAGTATAATTTCTTAGGATTAGACAGTACTTCCCGAAACTTGGGGCTTCTTCTTGAATACCACCTGAATCGGTTAAACAAAACATGCTATTATTAATCAATGATAAGATATCTATATAATGGACAGGTTCAATTAATTTAATATTTGGAATACTATTTAAATCTTTGTGAACAACGTCTCTAATATTAGGATTATAGTGAACTGGAAATATGAAAACAATATTCTTATATTTATCAGCTAGTACTTTGAGTGCTGAACATAAATTAATTATACCTTGGCCATGATTTTCTCTTCTATGTGATGTAACTAAGACATACTTTTTTTCTTCAGTTACTTTACTTAATTCTTTTGATAAATTTAAATTAAGCTTATTTTTAATAATATTTAAGGCATCAATAACACTATTTCCAACAACATAAATATTTTCTTTATATCCTTCTGAGATTAAATTGTTTCTATTCGTTTCTGTTGGACACAAATGAATAGAGGTCAGTACACTTATCAATTTACGATTAGCTTCTTCCGGGAAAGGTTCATATAAATTTCCTGACCTTAAGCCACTTTCTAGGTGAATAAGCTTCTTTTTCAAATTAAATGATATAATCGCTGTCATCATAGCTGTTGTAGTATCACCTTGAATCATTATCGCATCAGGTTTTAATTCATTTATTACATTAGGTAGTCTTTCTGAAACACGTTTTATTATTGTATTCAAGTCCTGATTCGATTCCATTATCCCAAGATTAAATTCCGGTTGAATATTAAAAACATCTAAGGCTTGGTCAGTCATTTTCTTATGCTGACCTGTATTACATAAAAAAACTTTAATACTAGAATAATTACTGGCGGCCAAATATATCGGCGCACATTTTATTATTTCAGGTCTAGTACCAGCTACGACTAGAATTTCCATGGTTATAGTTTTTTATTGAGTGAATAAATCAAGATATGACAGTATTTTTTTATTTATATCCTCCATATCCTTTAACATATTATTCCTTTTTGCATACCATTCTTTTTTAATATTATCATTATTCATAATCTCATTTATTTTCATTAAAAAAGCATCTTCCTCATTAGGGTAATAAGCGTATGTGAGATTATATTTAAATTCAAGCTCATTGAGATAAGATATTTTATTTTTAAAGGTATTACATCTGATGGATGGAACGCCCAGAACCGCGGCTTCAGCCGCCATAGTTTGACTATCTCCAATAAACATTTTTGCAAAAAATAATATCTGATGTATATCTGTTGGATCGATGGTTAATTGATACTTTTTAAATTCGGAATCAATCTCTCCTTCAGTAGTAATTAGTATATGTGTTTTTTTTTCCAGTATGCTAATGAGCTTCTTTTTGGTATTCATATTAATGCCATGCTGCCCAATATCATGATGCGCTTTAAATTCGTTAAACCGAATTATTACATAGGTATTTTCTTTCAGGCCATATTTCTTAAGAGTATTTAAGTCTGGTGAGAAATAATTTGGAGCAAGATATGCCAATTCTTGGTAGCCATAATAAATGAAATGATTTTTCCCGTAATTCTCATGTTTTAAACATGATGGGGTAATAATATATTTTGCAAATGGAATTGTAAAATATTTTGTAAGTGGTTGAACATTTGAATCATCATCATCAAAAAAAATACTTTTGCTTTTGCAAATAATTGCAGCCAACATAGTTGAAGGAGACAATCCAATTACGATATCAATTTTGTGCCTATAAATAATTTGTATGTAATTTTTTAGATATTTTAGTTGACCAATAAACTTACCCAGAATTCCGAGATGTTTTTGTCCGATAATTGTAAATTTAATATTATATGATTTTAATAATTGAGTTATTATCCCAGAATCCTGACAAGTGACAATTACTGAATCCGAAGGTAAGCTTTTAATGATATTTTTAAAGAAGTGAACAAAGTGAGGATGAGTAATCTCAAATAAATATTTCATTCTTTTTAAAATTTATTTTTCGCAAAGTAAGCTAGCATTTTATTAATATTTCCAGAGTGAAATTTATTTTTAACAATTTCAATATTATTCTTAGCATTTATTTTTAAAGTGGATAGATTGATCAGAGAATTTTTTATTGCGTGGGCTAACTGTTTTACATTACCTTCCTCAATCAAATTTTCATTTATTAATTCGGGGATACCAGCATGATTTGTTGTAATCACTGGCATTCCAAAGTACATTGCTTCCATCAATGCCACTGGAATTCCTTCCCGTTCTTTTACGTTACCATTTTCAAAGAATTCGGTTTTTGAAGGCAGTAAAAAAATATCACAAAAATTATATAAAACTTCCAAAATAGAACTGCTAACCCTCCCAAGTAAAACGAATTTATCTTCTATATCATTTTTACGAATTAATTCAGGTAAATTTAAATCGACATCAGGATTTACATTGGTTCCTGCTACATAAATTATATAATTATCTTCTTTTATTTTTTTTATGGCTTCTATAATATCTTCAAAGCCTTTCTTTCGTTCCCAATTCCCGACAATAAGTATTTTTATTGTATCCTTTTTTAGAACAGGTTCGATTGAAGGATATAAATACATTACGTCAATTATTTCTGGTCGCAACTGAAATGAGTGCACTAATAAGTCTTTATTGAATTCCGATATAGTAAATAATTTTTCGCATGATTTTAGTATTGTGATAAATCTAAAGTAATCTCTATCTTTTTTTTCGAAGTACAATTCATGGGCATGAATGGTGGTTGTCAGTTTGCAAAAAGAATAAAGTTTTTTCAAGTAATAGCCAATAAATAATTTATGATCTCCCATTTGAACGTGTATAATGGAGGGTTTATTTTTTTTGGTTTTTTCATAAAAACATACTGCAGTCAAAAGACTTTTATACTCGCCATTACGTACTACTTCAGACAACACACCATTTTTGATAAGAGTAAAGAAATTCCTTATTATGGCAAGGAAAATATCAAACGGATTAAATACATAAACAGGCCAGGATATCTGTGATGGAACAAGATTATTAAGTTGAGTAAAACATAACTTGAACTTTATATTATTTTTCGCTAGGAGTTCTAATTCGCGCTGTGTAAAAGGAGCTATTCCATTCTTGCCACTAAGCAAGTAAATTAAATCTATTTTCATAATTGGCTATAAAAGGCCATTATTTAGTTCCATCCATCTTTTTATTGAATAGTGACGCGCATAAACATGTTCATTTCTTGTTAAAAGATGATAACCAGATTGAAATTTATTGAATAGTTCCATATTAAAAATAGAGTCCTTCTTTTTAAGAAATTGTATATTCTTCTCATATACATTGTTTCTCCATACTTTAGTATTAAAGGTATCATTGCCTTTAATCACTTTTCGTAACTTTTTGCCTAAAATAAATCCTACGCCAACAGAAAACCAACTAAGGCCTCCACGCAACTGATAAGGGTAATATCCCCTATCAACTTTTATATAATTTAACTGCTTATTAAACCTCTCAATTACATCCATATACAGAAATTGTCCTTTTCGTCTATAATATGGATTTTCTTTAAAAGCATTATTATGAATACCTGCATATGCACTAGGTATAATTAGTTCAAAAAAATCGAGATCTAAATATGGAATGTGATGATTGATAAAAAATTTGTCAATTCTTAATATCTCCATAAAGAATTTTCTCATACCTTCATTTAAGTAAAAATTATAAAGAGCAATTTCTTTAGGTAGTTCTTGCCAATTTCGTAAGTATTGCGTATTGATAAAATTTATTAATTCATCACATAGTTCGTTAGTAAATATTTCCGGATTAAAAAAACCATGATGTTTGTGATTTAAGAATAGTTTTTCTAATTCTTTTTTCACATCAGGTGATAAAAAAGCCTTTACTGTTTCAGTTGTTAAGGAAACATCATCAGCCATTACATGCATTGGTCTTATGATCTCACTGCCATACATGCCAGTAATGCATTCTCTTGAAAACTGTGATAATTTTTTATGAGCATAATAATAATTGCATCGCATAAAAGGCGCAAAACCATCGCTTATGAGTAATACTTCGTCAGCGTTATGTAAGTACTCTCTTTCATATTCTTCCTCTAATTCAATGATTTCATGTCTTATATTAAGTTTGGCAGCCACTTCACGCGCAATCTTTATCTCAGTGCTGTTTTTCATACCGTAAGTATAACTTATAATATTATCATAATTCTCTTTATCGATGAGTGCAAGATTAAGTCTTCCATCGAAACCACCTGTTAAACCCAGCAAAAATGGAGAATTCAAAGGCAAATTTTTCATATTAATTTTCATTGCAACGCTTATTTCGTCAATCGATTCTTTTCGGTTTCTTGGAGCATTATTATATAAATTATTAAATTGATAATATTGATTAACTGTATATTTCCCATCACTTATAGATACCCTTTGTCCATACTGAAGTTGAGAAATTTCCTTGATAAGGGTGTTGTTTCCTAAAATTGTATCGAAAATTGAATATTGTATGAGCGCCAACTTATTAATACTTGGATTAGCTAGATTAGACAAAATCATCGAGAGATTAGTAGAAAATATGTACCTGTCATTATCGACGTAATAATAAAACGGAATAACACCAAGTGGGCTATTAATGATGTCAACTCGAAAAGTTCTTTTATCGATTATTATTGCGATATAATTACCTTTTATTTTACTAAAAAAGTCATCATAATTATTTATGATGCCGTAAACTTCTAATAAATTAAGTGATTTTGCATTTAAATTATTTAGCAACTTGTTTCTATAAAAAACTTTACCAATTGCAATAAACCAATGGATACTGCTTTCGAATAAGAAATCATTCTTTTCATGTAAAATGAAATCGTTTACATAAATATAGAGACTATTCTCAAGCAACTCCGTTTCCTTATTCCTATAATTAGAATAATAATCAATTCCGATAGCAGGATTAATTGGTACGCTGTTCCTTCTAATACCTACAGAAACTTCTATATAAATATCAATCATATTTAAATTATTATGTTAAAAATTTCTTTAGCTTTATATAATTTGAATATATATCTCAAATCTTGTAATGATCTATATTTTAATGTTTGGTACAATAAATACTTTATCCATTTTTTATCCATTTCCGTATATGATTTATGTTTGTTCTTGATTCCTTGATATACTTGTTTTAAACGTAACAGTTCATCATTTTTTTCATTTTCAGACATTGGTTTTAGTTTCATCTTTTCATCAAGAAAAATTAAGTCAATACTTTCGTTAACAATTTTAAGCCCGTTCATATCCAAATGTAAAATCGAACCAATTCTAGACAGCGGAAATGGTTCATCAAATAGAAAGTTACCTAAGGAACAATATATTTTACTTGAGAAATGTTTTAAATTTGGTTGGAGAACATGTGGATGATGACCTATAAATGCAATTATTTCAGGAAATTTTGAGCTTAGATTCTGGGCTATTTCGATTAATTTTGGAATAGGATAAGGATGATAATCTATGCCCCAATGTACAAATAAAAAAAATCCTTTGAATTTATTACGGTATTTGTTAATTGCCTCTTCAACATTTTGATAATCAAATTGTGCTGTTCCAAATTTTTTCTTTTTAGCAATTCTGGAAAACGGTATAAACGAATTAAATCCGAGCATTCCTATTTCTGGTGTAATACTAACTGGGCGCAAGGCATCATCTATATTAAGACCAGCACCAGTGAACCTTATCCCTGCATCCACTAAAACTACAGAATTTTCTTTTAAGCCCTCAACACCAAAATCGGTAATATGATTATTTGCTAATGTTACAGCTGAAATATTTAAATACTTTAATGCTGTAATTAATTCCGGATTAATTTTAAAAGATAAATGAGGATCCTTATTTTTATATTTTTCACCATTCTTACAAAAAGGAGCCTCAAGGTTAGCAACTATATAATCTGAGCCCTGGAGAAGGTGAATTATCTCACCAAAGACGTATTCCATGCCCTTATTAATATGTATTTCTTGAACTGATCTGCCAAGCATAATATCGCCCAGAAAAGTTATTCGCATTTTATTATCTGATGATACCTATTGAATTTAAAAATGGTTTGATATCATCAATTGCGAATAAACCGAAAGCATCAACATTCCTATATGTTCTTAATATATCTATTAATGATTCATTTCCATTATGAAGTGCTTTATATGCAGCTAAAGGATCAGATGATAGATCAACCCACTTAGAGTTTAACTTATAAGACTTTTCTTTTATATTATTCATACCCAAACAATCATTATACATTAGAATTGGGAAATTAATTCCAAGGGCTTCAGCATGAGAAATCTGTTGCCAAACCCTGGCGTTAATTTCGATAAATTTATAGTTATTATCTCTTATATCAAATTTAAACTCTACATTTGCAAATCCGCGCCAATTCAAACTTTGCATTAAATTTCTGGAAAGCTCCTCTACTTCTGGATTATTTACAGTAACTGTCATAGTTGCCGAACCGAAATTTAATGGCCATTGGCGTAATTTCTGAATTGTAAAGCTCTGAATGCACTCGCCATATTGATTGAAATAGAAGGACGATTCAAAATTATTTGTTATATCTCCTGGAATAATTTCTTGAATCATAAACTTCTGATCTAATTCCTGGATTTCTATTAGTTTTTCTTCAAGTTCTCTAATTGATGCTACAACAGTACCTTTATTCTTAAATATCTTTTTCCATTCATGAATTAAGACTGGCTTTATCAAAACTGGAAAACTGATTTTAGCAAAAATATTTTCTATTTCATGGAGATTACCCTCTAAATAAAAAGGAATATTATTGTAAAACGATTTTACAAGTTCAAACTGGCTATGCTTATTAAGAATATTTAACAAAAGATTTTTAGGTGGGAATACACAAAGAATATTCTCAGAAAAATTTTCTAAGTTATTTGCAAGAAAAGATAAAAACTCATCACTGGAAGGAATTAAAATAGCCTTGTCATTTTCATCACAGATTGAATTAATTAAGCTAACCAATTCTATTGGTTGTAAGGTAGGATTAGGACATAATATTTTTTGTCCAAATTTAGAATATGCGCCTGATTGATGAATTTTGTAATCAAGGCCAAAAACCTTAATATTTTGTCTTGCTAATGCCCTTATAGTATATAAACCAGTATCAAATAATCCAAGCACTATTACTATTGTATTCATTTTTGATTTATTAAATCAAATAATTCTAAGTCTACTTCTTTTGATTTTCTAATTCTAAGTCCAAAAATTCTTTTGAGTTGGTAGACCTTATGTATATGGCGGAAACCTATTTTATAATGTACCTTCAACGATTTATTATTATGTTCCATTAACCAAAGTAAAATATACTTAATGTTTAATCCTCTTAAATGACGCACAGTATTATTAAAAAGTTTCGGATAATAATTCTTACCTCGATACTTTGGAAAAGTATAAACATCAAACACAGCCACTTCATCCTTTCCAAGTTCTTCTGTAATTTTAACAGGTGTAATTTCCGCCCTCATAAAAGACAAAAATAAGAATGATGAGATTTTATTGCATTCTTTTAAATAAAAGCATTTTGAACCCTCTCGAAAGCGTTGTTCAACTTCTTTAAGATATCCATATGGAGATGAATATTCCCGCTCACCCCTATTTTTGATTGCATCTTTAATATCTGCTAAGCAATCAGTTACATAAAAATCTGCTTCAGATTCATTTGTACATTCTTTCTCCGAAATGTCCAGTTTTGTCAGGTACACAGTTATTACTTCATATTTTATCTTATTATAAGCAAGATAAAACAAAATAAAGGGTAATGACAACACCAGTTTAATATCTTTAAAGAATAAGCCTGGTGAGTTTTTAAGGAATTCTTTCTTTCTTTTTATGTCAGAATAGAATATCATCTTAAAACTAAATAAAAATTGAAAGCATTTATTGCTTAACTGCCTGAATTAATGCAGAAGATATCTTAAAATCTTCTTCATTAAACTTATGTTTTTTTATTTTGATATTATCTGTTCGAAGTTCATTGTTATTTAATACTGGAACTACATTTTTTATTGCAAATCCAGCCTCTGAGATAGCATTAATATGTGATGAAAGTGGTAATCGATTAATAATATATTTACGACCATGCATTAAAATTTGCCACAAAGCATCATTAATGTACCAATGCCCATTCCAAATTTCACTTAATTCGTGAGCCTTAAAGTCTATTTGATGTGAGATAATTCCACCTTTTTTTAACCACTTATACATTATTGAATAAGCTTTATTAATATCCGTAACATGTTCCATTACAGCTTGTGAATAAATTAAGTCAAGGTTTCCCACGAGCAAATGATCAATCTTATCCCAAGGGACAATGTATTCGATTTTGCAAGTGCTTGCTTTTTTTAATAATGCCAAGTGAATTTGTTCAGCTTGTTGCCTAATATTCAAATCATTTTTGCTAAAAATATGGGAAGGAAAATTATAATTATCTAAAGGAGGATTAACGTTCCCATATTCTTTCCCACTTGGAATTTCTAATTGTGATTTGAAGAAATTACATAGTTTATCAGCAACTTGGATATTGCCAGCTAAATTTGCATGCTCTATTATATCAAATGCATAATATTCCTGAGCACCTGATAATAATGCAGCTATTCCGATACCTAGTGAATCTCCTGGCCCAATTTCTGCGACTTTCTTAATTTCAGTTACATTAGTTATTAAACCAGAATTGTACAGATGCACTAAATGCCTTAGCCAAACGCTATAACAATATTCAGCAGAAGAGCTACCACCCGTACCTTTTCTATTTCTGTACTTTTGTGGTAGTAGGTAACTAATAATGCCCCTTAGCAGTGGACGAGTATTAATTAACATCTTCATAGTATTATTGTGCATTCAACTAGACGAGCCTTAACGACTGAACATAACTACCACAGGTAAAGAAAGCAACATCCATTTTTTTAGAATATAAATATTTAAATATAGTTGGTAAAACATGAATCAAGAAATTTTTATCCATTGATGGATGGAACCAAAAATTGCATACAGAATTATTCTCAATTGCTCTGTCAATTATTTTTCTATACCTATAAATATGGTAATTAACACTCCAACTTTCTCTATATACAAATTCATAAGTTCGTTTTAACTCCCACAAACCGTTTTTATTTTTAACAGGATAGCCTAAGATATTACCGGGGTCGGTTTGAAATGAGGTAAATCCTAATTCAGAAAGCTTTTTTAAATTACCAATTGTATGTCCGGGATGTACAAATGATTTAAGCTCAACTCCGAATTTTGCTGATGACTTGATGCATTCTTTTATTTCTGATTCAAAAACCTCTGGCGGACAAATTTCGTCTCCACATTCTATGTGAGAGAAAGTATGGCAGCCGATCTCGTGCTTTACTTTGGAATTAAGAATATGTTCAATTAAATCAGGGCTGTACCAAGCGGGGGCTTTTTTATAATTGGAACAAGGATCATATTCATACCAGTCCTTACCCCTATATCTCCAATAATTGTTTTCGAAATGATTTAAACGTGGTAGGTTGGAATGAGGTTTTGTATATTCTAAGTTACAACTTTCTAAAAATAAATGCCCAACGGTTGCCCAAGTTATTGGAATTTCATATTTATCACAAAGTTCAAGGATTTTTGGTATGTTTTCTCTTTCCAATTTGGCTTTCTGTAGGGCACGTGTAAGTGGATTTTTTACACTTTTTGAATAACGCCAAGCCCAGGCAAGTTCAAAGTCTGCTGTTATTGTAACAACAGCTTTGTATGGTGGGGGAATAAATTTACGCCAATGTTCATTTCGCTCAATCTTGGGAGAATTTCCTAAAAGAAAATTTATTTTACTTAAATATGATTTTACTTTTGGCCACATAGCTGCGCATAGATTGTCAATAGTTTTTCAATATTCTTTTGATAGGAAAATTTAGCTGAAATTGTATTTTTTGCATTTGATGTGATTTTCAAAAACAATTCTTTATCCCTTTTCACTTTTTCTACCAATTCCACAATTTTATTAGAGTCGTTTTCATCGATTAAAAAACCATTGCTTCCGTCATCAATTATTTCTGGCATCCCGCCAATATTTGTTGCAATTGGGACTAATCCGGCTGCCATGTATTCGAGGACTGAATTTGATATGCCCTCACCATACTTAGATGTTGAACATAAAACTCCAACTTGACACTTAGATAAATAATCTTCTACATTGTGTACAACCCCTGTGAAAATAAATCTGTTAAAAATATTATTATGATTAGTCTTTAGAATATTTAAATATTTAATCCTATGTGGCCCATCTCCCACCAAAAAAACATAATCCACAATCTTTTTATTTAATAATTTTATTGCCGCAGAAATAAAAGTCTCGTGATCTTTAAAGGCAGTAAAATTTGCAACCATAATTAAATTGAATTCATTTTTAATTACTTGGCTGTCGAATCTATTCATATCTATGATGTTGTAAATTACATGCCCTTTAATCCCATAATAGTTTAAACCAGCCAATGAATTAGCAATTACGATTTGTGCTCTTTCAAGAAAAAATTTGTTTAGGTAAAATTCCCAACCTTTATCTGTTCCGGCGTCTCTAATAGAACCATTTATGATGGGAGCACTGTAAAATTTAGCTGGTAAATAGGAGTAAAGAGAAGAAATAGAGTCCCACGAATGCACAATATCTGGCCTAAATTGAGTAAAAAATTTCCACATTGTGAAAAAAGGTTCTAACCTTGTTGGTCGTTTTTTTAACTCAATAAAATATTCAACATTATTTTTTACAAGTTCAGTATAGTGTTGATTTTTATTAAAGGTAATTACCCCGAGCTTATAATATGATTTGGGAATATACTTGATTATTTCAATTAATTGCCTTTCTTTACCACCTGCTCTTAATCCATCTATGATGTACAATAATTTAAATAGATGATTCATTAAATATGGGTTGAATTAAATCTTGTCTCTCTAAAAGATCAATTAAATGGAAATATTGTGGCCAATAATGTCCATCATGCCATTTTAGTTCGCTATCCCAATATCCAGGGCATCCAAAAATTGCATTATCAAGATATGTATAGCTAATTTCGCAAAAAGCTGGTTGACTTTGGTCATACAAAAAATCATAAGCCATTGATTGAAACTTCATTTCATTAGAAATTTTAAGAGCAGTTAAAACAAAATTCACATCCATATTACTTTTCTCATAGCTAATTTTACCACTGCCAGAAGATCTAAAATCGTTATCTCTATTGAATCTTCTAAAGGCAAAAGCTCTATTTCCTATTACGGTTACGCGTGTATCATATTTATTATTTGGCAGAAATTTTTGAAACAATGCATAGTTTTTTTCATATCTCCAATTGTAGTTAATATCTCTTCCCTTAAAGAATCGATATATTTTTTTTGCTGTTAATTTAGTAAAATTTTTCAATTTAAAATCTTTTATCTTAATACCAATATTACCTGGAACATGAGAAGCTAAAACACCAGTGCCGAACATTTTCTTCACAATTCTTTTACCATGGTAATAATTTTTAACTAAAACTACATCTTTAGAACCCGCACTCGATTTTAATTTAAATACTAAAGGAAAATCAGCTTGCTTTAGCCAATTAATCGCATGTTCTTTTTCCCAGAAAATATATGAATCAATAATTGGGTAGTCCAGATTTTTTAGTAAGTAATATTCTTTGATTTTATCATCATGGTGCCAACAAGTATTATAGTCAGGGAAGCATTTAATTTGTAATTCCTTTTCGATCACTGGCAAAATCGATTGAGCAATTTGAAATTGATCTGAATTACCACTCCAGTTGTATATGAAATGGGAGCATGTCTTCAATCTTTCCCAAAAATTAAAATTATTGATATCAAGGATTTCATAATTAATATTATTTAAAGCGAGTATTTTTATATATTTCTCAGAAAAGGGTCCAATTTTACCTCGATAATGTATGTGTACACCAACTTTAATCATATAAAAAATATAAATTAGGTTTTATTTATATCGTTTAGACCATCACGGTACAAATAATAATACGACTCACATCGAATCGCATTAAGAAGTGACATTAAGCGAGTTTTGTTTTTCTTGGATTTGTATAAACCAAAATGTTTAGCAATTCTCTTAATAATCGGATTAAACTGCAATATATTTCCATAAATCAAAGTTTTATTTTCTGAAATATATTTCTGCCATTCAAAAGATAATTCATCATCATTTTTTATTATTTTTGATAACTTTTCTAAGTCGTTGTCAAAGATTTCTTTATCCGAATCATTTAAGATTCTAATCCCTAAATTGTCTTTATAGAATTGTGAAAAAGGTATAATCTTGAATGAAATAATCGGGTCTAGATTTAATTCTACTAAATATCCAAAATTCCAGCTATTACTACCTGGATTAGGCCAGTCAAAGATAAAATTACCCAATCCATAAAAAATTGGTGCACCATTATATATTTCGTAACCCGTAGGAAAGTGAGAATGACTTATAAAGATTGCATTTACTCCCACATCAACAAAAAATCGACATGCTTTTACTAAATATGGATTTGGTAATTTATAGTGTTCATTTCCACCGTGTAAATACAAAATTAAAAAATCAGTTTCCTTTTTTATATTCTTTATATCATAATAATTATTAATCAAATCGAACGGATTTGCCCCACCCGAATGATTTGTTGCAATAGAATACTCATTTTCCGCAAAATTCAGGATTCCTATTTTTTTCTGTTTAATGTCTATAACTAACGGTTTCCTTGCTGTGGTTAAATCTTTCCCAGCACCAACGTATTTCACACCGCAACTGTCTAATAATGAAATTGTTTCAAATAAAGCACTTTCCCCAAAGTCTAAAATGTGATTGTTTGCGAGTGCGACAATATCTATACTTAGTTTTGACAAGAGGTTGATACTTTTTGGTGTGCATTTTAAAGCGGGCCCAGTTTTATTAATTGGGTAATTTTTTGTTGTTAAAGGGCATTCCAAATTTGTTATGAACAGATCTTTCTGTGCAATATAAGAATAAAGTTCGTCTATGAGCAAATGGGACCTGTTAGTGATTACATATTCTTCTGTTCTATTAACAGGGCATAAATCACCGCCAATCAAAATTTTAATCATGAATTTTTAATTACCCAAAATAAAATTGTATAAAAGTTCAGAATAATTATTATAATCAAAGGTTTGTTTTGCTAAAAGTTTACCGCGTAGTCCTATTTTCTTTAGCTCCTCACTGTTCATACTGAGAATTTTCATGAGTTTTTCGGCTAATAGTTTTTTATTCCCAGGTTCTATGATAAAACCGTTAATATTATCTTTTATATAAATAGAGTTGTCACTTACTGCTGTAACCAAAACAGGAGTGCCTGATGCTAAATATTCTGCAAGTTTTGTCGAAAATCCATAATGGTTTTGCTTATTTAGGGGTCTTGTCAAAATTAATAAATCTTGTTCTTGCATGTTCTTCAATGATAATCCATGATCAATGTTTCCATGATAAACCACTACTGAACTCAAACGATTTGTACTAATGATTTTATCAAGTTGTTGTTTATTCTTAATATCTAATTCTCCAAATAGATTTAATTCTATATTTAAATTTTTATCAACCAATAATTTCATACTTAAAATAAAATCACTAATTCCTTCTTTTTTGTTTGATATAGCTCCAAAGAATCCTATCCTAAATTTCGGTTTGTACCACTTATTTATTTTAGTATCACTTAAACTACCAAAATTTTCAAAATCCGTTATAATTGGTATCCTGATGGTGCGCTTGTTATATTTTTTTGTCCATCTTTTAATGTTATTTGAAATAACAACCAATCCATCGTAAAATATTACAGTGCGATCATTTAACCATGCACCCATAAATATGAATGGAAAAAATAAAAAATAAATTACCCGTTTAGATAAACGAACTGGTAAATTGTAATTCAAAACGATGCCTGTTTTTAATTCATTCTTTTCACAAAAAATTTTTTCCTTTCTAATAAATTTTATATGAAATAGTGATATAATATTGTTTAATAGTAAACTAGGGTATATAATCCAAATAATTTTATCATTTCCTATTACCTGACGAAGCATTCTGAAAAATTGAATAATATAATAAGGATTAAAAAAAAAATTTAAAAATTTATCTCTTCGAATGACTGCGAAATTATCTCGGTTTCCAAGTATATAAATGTTTTCACTAATTTTTTCTGAATTATCTAAATTGGCGGACAACTGAAAACTACATAACAAAACTTCGCAGTTATTTTTATATGTTAACATCCTTGCATAATTTAATATTCTCGTGTATGCAGCACCTTGTTTTTTATCAAGCCTTTGATCGGAAAGAATTATTATTTTTTTTATTTGCTTATTCCTAACCATTTATTACTTAACCTTGTATTACCCAAAATTAGTTTAAGGACCCGCCACGATGTATTTTCAATTTTGTAGTCAGCTGGAATTTCGAAGGTCTTATTAATTAGTTGCTGCTGGTTAGTCACATTCACAGCATTAAGCACAACATCAGTTTCAAATCCGGTGAGAATAATTGATCCGCTATCCTGGGCTTCGGGACGTTCCATAGATTCTCGGATAGAAATAGCAGGGAAGTAGAGTATTGCCGATTCTTCACTAATGGTACCGCTATCCGAAATTGTACAAGCGGCATTCATTTGAAGATTAACATAATCCAGAAAACCAAAGGGTTTGTGGAAATGGAGCGATTTATGATGAGTGATGAGTGATGAATGATGAGTGTTTAATACTTCAATTCTTTTGCGGGTTCGAGGATGAGTTGAAATAATTATTGGGTACTTATATTCTTTGATTAATGCTGCTAGTACTTTTAATATCTTATTCAAGTTTTCCGGATTATCTACATTTTCTTCTCTATGGGTTGAAACGACAAAATATTTTTTTTCTTTGAGTTTTAACTTATTCAATATCTTTGATTCTTTTATTTTTGGTAAGTAGTAATCCAGCACTTCCTTCATTGGCGAACCAGTTAAATATATCCTGCGGTGTGGGAGACCTTCAGATAGTAAATGCCTTCTAGCATGCTCGGTATAAACTAAATTAAAATCTGCGATATGATCTATTATTCTGCGGTTAGTCTCTTCTGGCACATTTTCATCAAAACATCTATTGCCTGCTTCCATGTGATAAATAGGTATGTGCATCCTCTTTGCCATATAAGCACTCAGACAAGAATTTGTATCACCAAGCACCAGCAGAGCGTCAGGCTGTTCTTTTTTTAACACTTCCTCTGATTTTTTAATAATATCACCAACTGCAGAACCTAGCGATGAAGTATCCACATTTAAAAAGAAATCAGGTTTTCTTAATTCCAGCTCTTTAAAAAATATTTCATTCAGCTCATAATCGTAATTCTGTCCTGTATGCACAATGATATGGTTAACATGCTCATCGAGCAGAGCCATGGTACGTGAGAGGCGGATGATTTCCGGCCGGGTGCCGAGGATGGTCATTACTTTGAGTTTTCGGGTAGTGTTTTTTTTGCTCATGTTATAGTTAACGATAAATTGTAAATATTAAAATATCATAAGTATGCGAAATAGTGAAACAGTGAAAGGGTGGAAAAGTGAAAATGTGGAACTGTGAAATGTTTCATCAATTTTTATTTTCTAGTGAATGAATTAAACCGTGTAACATTTTACGGATATGTTTCACTTTGTCAATTATAATATCTATACTTTTTAAGTAACCAAGCCTCAAAACTATTTCAATCTGTGTTTCGAATTAAGATAGGGAACCATTGGCTATCCATAAATATTGTATAAATTCCTTTGTTCCTTTTCTGCTTGCACCTTCTGCCACATTAGAAGGAATTGAAATTACACTTCTTCGAATTTGAGATGTTAAACCGTAAAGCTCTTCTTTTGGAAATTCTTTAGTTAATTTATAAACATCAATAACCAAATCCATGCTGACTTTCCAAACTTCCAATTCTTTGTAGCTTTTCACCTTACCCCCAACTTACCTTTCCACTTTTCCACCGTTACACCGGCTCGAAGAATGTATCCGGGTCTTTCTCATCATACGGTTCGTTTATCCAAAATAAAGTCAGGAGTTCTTCTTCGCCAATATTGGTGATATTATGTGTATGCCAGATGGGCATATCAACGAATTCTGGTTTGGTACCATCAAGCAAATAAGTTATGATTTCATCGGTTCCGATTCTTCTTAGTTCTATTTTGGCCTTTCCTTTAATTACAGCGAATCTCTCAATCTTTCTAGTATGAAAATGATCGCCTCGAGTTATGCCAGGTTTTGTAGTTGAAAATGAAAACTGACCAGAAGTATTGGTTCTGATTATTTCAACAAAAGCACCACGTTGATCAATATTTTCTTTTAAGCGTAAAGGAAATTTTTCTTTCGGTATATAACATCTGAATGTGTTGAATAAATCCAGTTCAAATTTGTTTTTTATTTGCGGAATTATACCTTTTTCAAAATATAATTCTTTAAAGTATGCTAGTGTTTTTAATATTGATGAAACTTGATTAACTGATGTATGAGGCACTTCATGATATTTTATTTTTTCTCCATCATCAGTTTTCAGTTCGTTGGATAAGGTTTTATAGAACACTTCCACAAGCTCATTAATATAAATCAGCTTTAGATCAGCATCTATTTGAATTTGCGGCGTTTCATTATTCGTCAGCTGATAAGAAAAGGTACCAATAACAGAATTATAGTATGGTTTGCCAAAAGGTCCAAAAACATTTGGAATAACTAGTCCAGTAAATTGGGCATCATTCTCCTTCGCCCAATTCTCAAATAATTGCCTTCCTTCTTTTTTTGATTTACCGTAAGGATTATCTTGCATTTCTTGCGTAGAAGATGAAAAAATAATATGAGGTTTGGAATTTGTTTTGGTGCATGAAGAAATTAAATCTTTTACCAGTCTAATATTTGTGTCGTAAATGACTTGCGGATCTCCATGCCGGTTCATTGCAGCGAGATGGAATATTACATCGCAATTTTGAACAAAGTCATCAAACTTTGCTGAACTATCAAAATAATCATCAGAAAAGGGAATACGTGTAATATTATCTTTTAATCCAAGATAATTGTAAAGATGTGTCCCCATAAATCCTGCTTGCCCTGTAATCCCAACCCTAATCATTTCCACTATTACACTATTCTTGCTTTATGTTTTTTTACTTTTGTTCCCGGAATAATCCCGAACAATCCGAAAAGGATCCCGAAACGAGTTCGGGACAGGATTCGGGACAGGCTTAACTCATTACGGTTCAAACACCGAATCCAATTTTTCTCCCAAAACATCCTCACGTATAAACCTAAGTTTTAGTAGAAGCTCTTTTGTTTCTTTCAGATTTAACTGATAAGTATTATTTGATGTATACTCTTCGGCTGTTGCCGCTTTAGTTTCGCCTTCAGTAAAGAATTTATTATAGTTAAGATCGCGTGTGTCTGCCGGGATGCGAAAATATTTTTCAAGTTCTTCAGCTTTTGTCATTTCTTCTCTGTTTACAAGAGTTTCGTAAATTTTTTCACCATGTCTAACTCCAATTATCTTTATTTCGTTTTTAGCTTTATATAATTCTAATAATGCTTTTGCAACTGTTTCAATTGTTGCAGCAGGTGATTTCTGAACAAAAATATCTCCCGGGTTTCCATTATTAAATGCAAACAAAACAAGTTCAACAGCATCCTCCAAAGTCATCATATAACGTGTCATTTTGGGTTCTGTAATAGTTATCGGTCTTCCTGCTTTTATCTGGTCAACAAATAGTGGAATAACAGAACCACGTGAAGCCATAACATTTCCATATCTTGTACCGCACATCAAAGTATTAGAACTATTGTTATTGAAATCTCTTGATTTGGAAACCATCACTTTTTCGGAAAGTGCTTTGGTCATTCCCATCGCATTTATCGGATAAACGGCCTTATCAGTGCTTAATACAATTACTTTTTGTACCCCATTTTCAATAGCAGAATCGATTACATTCTGACAGCCGATTACATTTGTGTTCACAGCTTCTATGGGGAAGAATTCACATGAAGGAACCTGCTTAAGCGCAGCGGCATGAAAGACATAATCAACACCGCGCATTGCGTTATCGACTGATCTTTTATCTCTTACATCCCCGACAAAATATTTTATCTTTGAATTCTTATAAAACTGCCGCATATCATCCTGTTTCTTCTCATCCCTGCTGAAAATTCTTATTTCTTTAATTTCTGTATTTACATATTTTCTTAGCACCGCATTACCGAATGATCCAGTACCGCCGGTTATTAGAAGGGTCTTATTATTCAGCATAAACACCTTTCTTCAATACTGCATTAATAGATTCTAAAAAATCCTTCCTTACATTTTGAGGATTGTGGTTTTTAATAAATGTTTCTTTTGAATTATCAATAAGCTTTTTTCTTAAATCTATGTTCATGTATAACTTTCTTATTCCATTTATTAGGTCATCTTTATTACGTTGGGTGACAGTATAAGCAAAACCATGTTTATCTGCATATTGTGTAATTGCATTGTTTTTTGGTGCATATAAAAGTATTGGTCTACAACTAGCCAGGTAATCAATTGCTTTAGTTGGTAGAGAGTATTGTGCAAACAATACAGATTTTTTATCAAAATCCAATGGTAGAAAAAGAAGCTCGTACTCAGTCATTTTTTTAATTACTGAATTGTACGGAACAGATTCTTTAATTGAACAATTTGAATTAGACAGTTCATTGATTAATGCTAAACAATTTGTGTTATTATAATCAGGTGTGAAAATATCAAATGTTATGTTAGAAATAGACTTTGAAATAATATTTACAACTTCAATCATATCTTTCAGATTCTGCTGATTCGCTTGTCCAATTCTACCGAAGTAGGCGATTCTAAAATCCTCGCTATAATTATTTACAGCTTGTTCTTTAGCTATTGCTTCAAAATCTACTATATTATGAAATACTTTACAATTAACATTATATCTCAATTTGTATTCCTTGCTCATAGCTTCAGAAATGACAAGTACTAATGAAGTCATTCTCAGCAAATCCATAAATCTTCTATGTGTTTTATGATGCCAATAGTTTCCAAACAGACCACCTTTGTTTATTACTGAAATCCAATCATCCATGATATGAACAACTACCGGAGTACCACAATGTTTATGTATGAAAATAACGAAGTTAATCAACTCTAAAGATGCTAACTGAGTATAGATAACATCTGGTTTAAAGTTCTCAAAAAAAATTTGGAATTTCTTAGAAAACTTTATTTTGTTGATAAATAAGAAGACTCCGAAAAAATTTAAAACATCTTTCGATTTATGCTTTAATATTGTCTTCGTCGCAATATTTCTTTTCCTATCTGAGGTATTTAACTTTTGATTATTATCGTTCATGTGCACTACTTCAGAAGTTAGTTTTTCTTGAAAGATTGAAAATGGCCATATTTTTTTTACTTCATCATATCCTATTCTATAATGAATATTACATATACTATTATCGGAACTTAATGTTGCTGAAGCTACAGCAATTTTATTCTTAGGCCAATTTTTGAATAGATTTGAAAGAGTGATACCCCCGCCAGAAAATGTATTAAATGATTGACCAAGGATTAATATTTTAGGATAATTTTGTGTACTTATCATATATAATTAATTTTTTGTAATGCAAAGGATAAAAAACGAAAAGGAAGGCTATAAAGGAATTTGCAAAAGGATTAGAAAAAAAAGCACTTAGAATACTAATGCTAACTAAAATATTTATATATTTAATTTTTTTTATGCTTAAAATGCAAACAACACGATAAACTTGATATATGAAAAAAAATAAACCTATCCAACCCCAACTAAGTATAATATCTGAGAGAGTGCCTACACCGGTAAATTTAAAGTTAGTAAATACACCATAACCAAATGGCCACGTAGTACTCTGTGTAATTGCATAAATAAAATATCCTAGCCTATTATATTTAAAAATCCCCCCATAAATTTTATCTGTATAGTAATATAAGTCTACATCAAAAATGTAATTCTCCATCTTTTTCCCTAGAAAATCATAAATCAGATATGATTCATAAAAAAAGTAGACAAAAAAGGGTATTAAAAGTAGATAATAAAACTTTTTCCTTTGATTATATTTTAAATATGTAACAATAAGAACTGCATATGCTAAGTAGCCCATTGTAGAAAAAGTAGTGATGATTGCAATCAAATAAATTATAGAATATCTATCAAATTTGTAGTTATTATTATTAAATCTGACTATTTGAGCTAGAACTAGCATAAAAGCAAAAGCTCCCGGTTCCCACATAAATCCGCAATTACGCTCTTTTGCAATCGACGAAAAATTATATAAAAAAATATTCCAGTCGCCCGACTTTAAGGGTTCACCGAAGGTGAAGATATTTAAATATGAACCTAGTGACATAAAATAATCTGGAGCTAAAAGTTGGGCAGTAAAAATTGGCAAACTAATAATGGCTAATACTAAAATTAATTTTTCCAATCTAATAAAGATAGAAATTCCTAATAGTTTTGTTGCAAGATAACCATTAATAATAGTAATTATTGAAATACGCAAATCATCAAATTTTGCATTATTTGGAAAAAGTGAAGCGCCAATTAGATTAATTAATAACCAGTAAAATGTAATCGCAAATACTTCTATATCAATTTTTTTCCTCTTAGCAATAAATAGTAACAAGAGAAATATTAAAATCGCATAAAATATTTTATTAATTTCTAAAAAAATGAAGTATTTATTTACTTCTAATAAGAATATTATAAATACTAAGTACCATGAAACATCTACGGTCTTGTAGTGAGACTTCGATAATATCATAGGATTGTTAAAGAACTCAGTCTTATTTATCATCAATTCATTTGCACCAATACACTTTGATCAATATTAAATTGGTAGATTTACGCACATGAAAAGTATCAACCTTTATTGCTAATAATATCTTTAAAAGCAGCCATCATTTCATCGTATATTTTATCATTATCAATTTTTCTTCTTATTACTCGTTGGGCTCGTTCGGCATATCCTCTGCGCAGTTCTTCATTAGCCATCATTGTTTTTATCGCATTTTTTAATCCATTAATATCTCCCCTGCCAACTAAAAATACACTTTCTTCTTCTTCATTTAATTCAGGAATTCCATCCGTCGCATATGCAATTGCAGGTGTACCGATGAACATACTGTGTATTAATGTTCCAGGCATAATATCAAAATAGGTCGGTATTACATATAATTTACTTGTAGCAAACTCATTCAGCATTTCATCATCTGGCAAAAACCCCTTTATTGTAATCGCAACATGTCTATCCTCACACATTTTTAGTAACTTTAATTTGTAATCGGGTGAAGAAATATTTCCAATAACCTTCAGACTATAATTGTAGTTTTCGCTACATAAAAGTCCCAAGGCGATTATCAAATCTTCAATACCTTTTTGTGGATTAACTCTCGCAATAAAAGCAATATCTGCATCACATTTTTTGTCATAAACTTTTTGAATATTTGGAATGGAAATCGGATACCAAAACTTGTATTTTTTAACCTTAGGATTTATACCATCAATGACTTCCTCCATAGCTTTTGTCCTGATCCCGCCTATGTATTTGGCTTTTTTAAGAATTTTCAATTCCCTATTCATATAATGATTCATAATAAATCTATTAATAAAATTCAAGGCACTGTATTCTGGATGACGTTTATAATGATGAATAAAACCTTGAATTATAACTAATACAGGGTATTTTATATCAAAGAAAACGTGAGAACGAATAATTTCTGTACCAAATATACATACCAAATCTGGGGATATTTGGTTAATAACTTTATTGTATTTCCTTCTGATAAAAATACTCTTTGTTAATGCATTAAATTCATATTTATATTTTTTAAATAGTTGCTTAGTAGCGATTAAGTGATACGTTATGCCATTTTTTACAAAGCATAAATTCTCACTTAAACTCTCATAATCTGTAACCAAATGTAATTCTAAACTTTCGCTGTGTTCTTCAAAAATATCTCTAAATAACTTGTCAAAAGGTGCAGCTTTTTCCTTTTCTTTAATTTCCCTAGGTAAAAATGCTGCAATATCCTTTGAATTAATATCACAGATCCAAACAACTTTCAATAAATTTTTCATATTAAAGAATTTATCCCCAAATTCCGACTGCTTTTTTATTAATAATTTTTTTAGTGTGTATTGGTAATAATAATGCCATCGGTAATGCTTGAGTTATAATTAGCGAAATCATCATCCCTTTTGCACCCATCATTATATTTTTTACAAAAAATATGGTAAGACCAATATATATTATGGGAATTATTGCCGATAGAACAATTTGCATTTTCAGTTTTGAAGTTGCATTTAACAATGGATTGTAAATAGTATTCCACATTGAAAGGATTAGATAAGCAACCATTGATATGGATAATCCATAATCAATCGATAATTTGTTATTAAGCCAGATCTTATAAACTATGGGTTGAATTATGAGCATTATTATTAATAAAGTTACAATAAAGAGCCATAATTTCCTCAATTTTGAAATAGTGGATGTAATCCATAAAATATCATTTCGATGATATGCGTCTGCATAACCGGACCAAAGTGGATTTGCCAGCATACTGAATACTACCGTGACGAGAGTAAAATATCTAAAACTAATATTATAATCAGTAACATGTTCAGGTCCTAAAAGATTACTCAATATAAAGCTTGTTGTTTGAAAAAGTAAAATAGCACTCGTTTGCAAAAGAAAGAACTTAGTCCCAACTTTAACTAATTCTTTTCCGTAGCTATGGTTAATAAAAGTGAAATTAGGCCTAAATGCTTTGTAAGACGTAGTAAATAGGAATATGGATGCAATAAGCATTACTAAGACATTCGTCCCCATGTAAAGTATGGCATAATATAACAATGAAGGGGTGGAATACTTCGACAGCAAAATAATTCCAATTAAGGTTATGACGTGAATGATTACATTAAAGATATCACTTGTGGCTGTTCTAAGGTCTGCCATCAGAATGAAGCTTAATAATTTTAGTATAAAATTCAAACTCATCCCAAAGAATACGACAAGTACAATATTATTTAACTCAGTTGCCATTTCTGCGGGTGCATTTAGCATCGCAGGCCAATCCCAAAATTTATTTGCAATAAAAAAAACAATACAAATTAAAATAAATAAACCAGCAAAGTAGAAGTAAGCAGAACTAACGTAATACTTTGCTTTTAATATTTCCCCTTTAGCTTTACATTCCGAAAATTTATTCCTTAGTCCGTTCCCGATACCGATATCAAAAATAAAAAACCATGCTATAACTGATGAAAGAGCCGCCCACAAACCATATCTAACAGTATCAAGATATGTCAAAGTAATTGGTACCATAATAAAACTAATTATCATATCGATAAATTTACAAATCATACTAATATATAAATTTGCCTTTATTACTTCAGTCCTATTCTTAGGTTTGATAATACATCTAATTTCACCTGGTAACCTATTGATAAGATTCAAAACCAATTGAAACAAGCTCATTATTATTAAATACCTAACGATTTAAAAATTATATTTTTGTTTTTCATATAGGAAAATCCATTAAACGATATTTATCTTAATTAATTTGAATTAAGAAGTGTTTAACTCTGAGATATAAGCTTCATTTTAATTTTGTTCTAGTGGTTTAAATCTTCTTCAGCTATAACATAAGTTTTAATTTTATTTTAGGTATTACCAACGCAAACAACTTATTCTATAAATTCTTTATTTATAGCACAACTAGTTTCCGTCATAGGTTTACAGATCTTTTTTTATCCTTTATTAGATTCTAAATACAAGCTGAACAAAGAGGTAGTAAGGGTTTATTTTATAACCATTTTCCTAAGGGTCTACACATAATTTGTCATCAAGCATTTGATTGGTTATAGGGGGTCTGAATCAATGAAAAATATTTGAAAAAATGGAAATTCATTTCTATAAATAAAATTCTTCTAAATCTCTCTGCCTAATTTTTACAGCAGGTATGCCATAAGCGAGGATATTGTCTTCAATGTCTCTTAAAACGATTGAATGAGCACCAATGACTGCATTACTTCCAATGGCAATTTTATGTTTTATGGAACAACCTATACCAATAAATGATAAATTACCAATTTTTACATTTCCACCAGTTGCAGTATTCGGGGAAATATTAACATAATCATTTAAGTAATTATCATGATCAACTGAAGCGTTTGTATTTATAATGCAGTGGTTTCCAATAATTGTGTCTGCATTAATCGAAACACCTGCCATTATTACTGTGCCTTCACCAATTTGAACATATGGTGAAATATTTGCTGCGGGATGTATTGCTTTTATAAACTTAAACTTTGGCTCAATTTTTAGAATGTATTCGGTGACTTTCTTTCTTCTATAATTGCTCCCAATTGCAACAATACCTTGATAAATATTTAATTTATTTGTAAGAGCACGCAGATCCTCATCACTTCCTATAACTTTGTATTTATTAAAAATCACTTTCTCTTTCTCTTCTGAAATTAAACCAGCGATTCTATAACTATTCATTTTTTCTATGATATCTAGTACAACTTTAGCGTGTCCAGAAGAACCAAATACTAGGATATTTTTGCTCATTGTTACCTTGGATACTATTTGTTTTTGTTCATTTTGAATTTTTTTATTTTCTCGCAGATAAATTTAATCTGATTTTTCGTTAATTCTGGATAACTTGGTAATAAAATAACCTGGTTATGCAGAATTTTTGCATTCGTAACATCACAGTCAATATTTGAGAGATGTTGGTGACTGGTTATTGGGTAAAACATAGGCCGTGTTTCAATCTGGTTTTCATAAAGAAACAACTCTAACTTTTCTTTCTCATGAATTGTAAAATCAATTAATCTTAGAGCAAACATCCATTGTGCATGACTCGTATTAGCTTCCATTTTTTGAAATGATACTTTTTCTAGATCTTTCAATTCATTTTGATAATTATAGAAAATTTCTGCTTTTTTTTCTTGAATTATAGATAATACTTCGAGTTGTCCTAATAATAAAGCTGCCTGAATATTTGTCATTCGATAATTATATCCGAGCTTATCATGAAGATAGCGGCGGGAAGATTGTCCTTGTCCTTTTACGGAATTTAAATATTCAAATAGACTCTCGTCATTTGTAAAAACTGCGCCACCTTCACCGCTTGTAATAGTTTTATTTCCGAAGAAGGAGACAGAAGAAATTAACGATTCAGATCCAGAGAATTTACCTTCATATTTTCCTAGAAATCCCTCGCAATTATCTTCTACAAATATTACTTCTGGGAATTTTCTTCTTAAGAGTGGTACATTTATTATATTACCTAGATTATGAACTACTAAAATGGCTGTGTTTGTATCAATAGAATTTAATTTTGATAAATCAAAATTCCATGTACTTGGATTTGCATCTTTAGGAAATAATTCATAACCACCAGAAAAAAGAAAACTATTCCATGCTGCCACGTAAACATTATTTGGGACAATTAATTTATTTACATTAGGATACTTGTATTTTAACCCCAAAGCTACTAAGTGTGTTGCAGCGGTACCATTATTCACAAGTATAACATATTTGGCTGCTGTTATTTCTTTTAGTTTTTCTTTAGCTTTGTCTAAATAAATTCCGTTGGATGAAATCCAAGTACTATCCAATGCATCATGTGCATATTTAAGTATCTCTTTATTTAAATAAGGTTTATAAACAGGAATCATCTACATAAATCCCTTCTAAATGTAAAACTGAATGATTAAAGTAATTAATATTTTTTTTAAACTTGGTTGATTCATTGTAGGGCTTAAAAAATAATTATCCCTTCCACAAAACCATAAGCATGAAGATTTATTTTATTAGGAGTGAGACGTTTGGCCTCATAGTGTATAATATACATGCTGCTTACAAGTCCAATCACAGCTCCGCCACGTGAGTTACACTGCGGTAGAAAATAAAAAAATAACATGGAATTGCCCCAGATGAAAGTACACTTTTAAGCTTAAAATATTTAAAAATTTTATTAATTCTGATAAATTTACTAGATAAATTGATTCTGACATAGTATTTAAAAGTATAATCTATGTCATAAAAAAATATTTTAACCATTTCTTCCCGTTTCTTAAGATTTCCAGTATTCTGTGGGCTTAATAATTTCCCTTCAAAGATCTGAGTGTAGTTCCAAGTCCACCAGCTAAAAAAAGAATTAATTTTAAACGATAATGGATGTTAATCCCGCAACTGTGTACGAGACAGGGTTTTTAATTAGTAAAATTAATGTTTTTTATGATCAAATTTTGGTTTTAACGAAAAGTTTTCTTATTCAAGCACCCGATAGTAGAATGACGATTTGCGTTTGATGATTGATAATTGCTGATGTTCCGGCTTCATTCCGGGGACTTCTGACTTCGTTCTTCTAACTTCGCCAGACAGGTCGCCGAGACAGGTTCCGTCTTCGTCAATAAATTGACTCCGCCGAGACAGGATTTTGATCCGTCAATTCTTCGGGACAGGCTGTTTCACGTTTAACTTTTCTCCGCTCAGTTTTCATTATCATTTAATCAAAGAATTATTTCGTCCATTAAAAATATCTTCGGCTATAGTAGAAAGATCTTCCTTAAATTTAAGCGGGTCAGGTTTATTTATCCATTTAATAAGATTCAGCTTATCTAATGGGAAAGAGCTAAGGATTTCAAAAATGGAGAGAGGATCAACTCCGGCTTCTTTATTTTTTGCCTCTGTAATAATTTCTTTAAAATTGCACTTATAATTTTTACAAATTGTCCAGATATCGGCTATATCTTTGGGTTCAAATCTGTAAAGCGCAGAAAATTTATTTGAGAGAATATTTCTGAGACTATCAATTTTACCAAGCACGATGTCATAATTAAATTCACCATAATGAGGGGCAACATCGTTGACCAGGTCAATTTTTAATTCGAGATGATCTTTTGAAATGAAAAACTGCATAAAATTATTTGATCGGTTTAGCTTTTGTTTATCGATAATAAAACTATGTTTTGTCTGTAATTCATTTAGTTTTTCATAAAAAGAAGTGCAATAATCGCTAAAGGAGCTATCATCATTTACGAATAGATCGAGATCATCGGAATAGCGGTGGTTATAATAAAATCGGCTAAGAGGAGTACCACCTGTCAGATAAAAGGGTAGCTTTAATTCTCTTAATATACTCAGGATCCCATCCTGAAAGGGGTAAAGGCTCTTTGAATAAGATGCATCGAATTCGTTCATATCTATCCTTTAATTCCTTGTTTCTCATTCTGTTTATTACAGCAGGTACTAATATCTCTTTCAATACATCAACTCCCAAAATATCGAGTAAATCAGGCCAGTTCAATCTTTCGAGCATACGGTTAATTACAAGATCATATTCGTATTTATTAATAACATCAAGCTGCATATCCACAACTTTATCCAGGGGAAGCAGTTCGATATTATAATCCCAGAATATTTTTTTTAGAGTAGTGAATTTTTCTTCGCGTGACATTAATTAAATATTACCTGTTTTGGAGTCATTGTAATTAATTGTAATATTTACTACCTGTTCCGTTTTGCGGGGTTATATTGCCCTGGCGGCAGACAGGTTCCTTTGCGGCTAATTCATGAATTTTAACCTGCATTATAAAGAGCTTCGAAATCTAATAGTTTGGCTTTTCCCTCTTTAACAGCTTTAAATCTTTCTTTAACCTCTTGGATCCATGCCACCCTCACTTCTTCGTTTTCCTGTTCAAGACTTGCAAGTATTAACTCTGCAAATACTACTCTTTCATTTACCGGCATCTTTAGTGCTTCTTCAAAGAGTTTTTTATCCATATTATTAACCTGTTTAATTATTAATTTATTATATTGAACTAGCAATTTTTAGAAAAAAAACGTTAAAATCTGTCAAGTTTTTAATTTTCTTGATGATTTCTCTGTACTTAAAGCCAGCAAGTTTTCCCAAATTTCAAATCCTCTGAATTAAATACCTACCACAAGGGGATAATCGAATTTTATTTTGGTATCAAATATTTTCAGGTTCTGTTTTACCTTTTCGTCAGCTGCTTCTAATAGTTTTTTAGCAACGTCACGGGCAATTTCAATTGTTTCTGTAATTGTTCTTCCCTGTGCAACCAAACCTTGAATATCTTCTGAAGCAGCTAGGTAGCAGCCCTCAGGCAGTTTTTCTATATGTATATTTATAATTTTTTCCATAGATGTTTAATATGTTTTCAGTAAAAAATAATCAATCTAAGTTCGAACTTCAAGGTAACTATGTATAATGTCCCGGCTGCTGTAGCCTGCGGTTTTTCTAACCACTTTGCTTTAAAAAGAGCCTAATTACGTTCCCGCTTTGCGGGGTATGAGTAATAAGTATAAAGTACTAAGTATTGAGTAATGAGTAAAAAGTAAAAGGTTAAAGATCAAAAGTAAAAATTAGTAAGGATAAAAGATAAATTATAAATGATAAGTTTGAAAGTTAGTAAAGTTAGTAAAGTTAAAAGGAATTAGGAGACGGAAGTCAGAATATAGTAGATAGAATTTAGTAAATAGTATATTAGCTCTCGACCCGCTAACTTACAATTAACTACTTACTTTTCCCATTCCAGCTAAATGTGATGTTCATCATATTAATAAATTTTAATACCATCTTTTTTAATAAACTTTATCACTTCTTGCTCCTCGTTAAAAAACTCGGTTTCAGAGAAGCACACCACTTCAAATAAAGAATTCTGTTTCTGGACTTCGTGAAAGATTTCAAATGCTTCGTTAAAAGGAGAGCCATTTCGAATTTTATCAAGCACTATAGCAACATCTATATCGCTGTGCTCAGAAGCATTTCCTTTAATATACGATCCGAAGATATAAGCTGCTTTTATGCTATGCTTCCGTGCAAGCTTACCAATAATATTTCTCACCTTATTTACTATTTCATCTGTTGCATAATCCATTTGATCAGCTCCTTCGTAAAAATAATTATATCCGCAGAAAATTCTTTTGTCATCCCCCTGGAAAGTTCGGCAATATCTTCCTTATAACGGGCAGTAATGTAGTATTGAGAAAGAAAATCCATCTTAATCAACTGTTCTTCATTAAGTTCCTTTATTAATCCTGCGTTTTCCGCCAATCGTCGCAAATTGTGAATTGGTAATATTTCTTCTCCCAAATTATTTATGAAAGCTTTTATAACTTTTTCAATAGCTTGCTGACACATAAAGATTGCATAAATATAACGTCCTGTATTTAGCATCGCATCTGCAGTTTGCAAATCGTAATCAACTCGTTCCAGCCATTTTTTTGTTTTATCGGTGATCATATTTAGAATTTATTATTAGTTCAAAATTAAGATTTTTCTTGATCAAAGTTATGACAAAAAAGGGAAGCGTAGAAGTTGGTTAAAGGATAATTAAGTTAGAAAGTTAGTAAAGTTAGAAAGTTAGTAAAGTTTTTAAAGTTAAAAGGAATTAGGAGACAGAAGTCAGAATATAGTAGATAGAATATAGTAAATAGCATATTACCTCTCGACCCGCTAACTTACAATTAACTACTTACTTTTACCTTTCCAGCTAAATGTGATGTTCATCATTTTAATAAATTTTAATACCATCTTTTTTAATTATTTGGGGTTCTAATTGCATATTAATTTTAATTAGCAGCAGTCAGCACATTAAATTTCACAATAATTTTTTACCAGTATAAGAAATCTTTTGAAATCGTTTAAACGGTTATTAACTATATCAGTCAAAACATTTAGATCTAAAGTCAGATATTCATGGCTTAAACGGTTCCTAAATCCAACCATCTGATTTAAAAGTTTTTTATCATCTTCATTTATTAACTTTTTAATAAAAAGAATTTCAGTAATATCGGAATAAGTTTCCCATTGAGAGTCGAAATCCGCCGATACAATATGCGCGAATATATCGAATAAATTTTGTATGGTAAGATAAATTCCTCTTTCAACAATCCAGAGAATATCAAGATCAGCTTTCAAGCTTTCTTCTGAAATTCCTCTATGCTTTTCAAGGTTCTCAATACTCCGTATTACTGCAGCAAGATTTTTCTTTATTCTTTCTATATCAGGCATAGCGGTTTAATTTATTTAGTAGATAATAGGTTCTGATCTTTCTGAAGTTTTCATTATCAATAAAGATTTTGCGACTTTTATTCTCAAAAGCAATCCTATTAAATTTATTTTTATCAAAAAGCAGCTTCCCGGTATTAATTATGCGGTTAGTAATCAACGGAGGCGCAGTATTTAGTACAACTATATCAATTTTATCGGTATGCAGCAGATTTGTCAGTGCGGCTGCAATTGAACTTTCGTATCCATATGGAAATTGTTTCAAATCATTTTTATTAAAATCATCAAATAAATAAACAGCTATATCTATATCATGATATTGAGCTCTTTGAACAAACGATCCAAAAATATAAGCAAAGCTTATTTCGGGTCGGCTTTGAAGAAAATCATTTAGTTTACTTTGAATTTGTTTTTTGCTGTTCATGTTTCAAAATTATTATTACTCATTTTAAATGTAAAGCCATTTATTTGTTTTTGCATACTGAATACTGCCTACTGTCGATTGTTTGCTGTCTACTGAAGCCCTTTCACGTCTCGCTTCTAACCTTTCACTCCGAAACTGGGTCGGGGCAGGCTTTTCACGTTTGCCATTTCACAACAATAAAGATCTCTCTCTGATTTGTCCGATAACCACTCGTGGAATCAGATTCGAGATGACATTTGTAATTTTTTCTGCCTACTGCACCCCTTTCACGTTTGCCCTTTCACCTCTATGCGCTATTTTTTTCCTCCCAGAGCAGCGTCAAAACACTATTGTAGTTTTTCATCACTATATTCTGTTCCCAAAGGTAGTTGTAGGTTAAGCGCAAACTAAGAATTATAAATTGTAAATGATAAATTATGCCAAAGGCAACTGGGTTCAGTCTGCAGTCGGCAGTATTCAATTAAAAATTAAAAATTAAAAATTCAAAATTATAAACTGGAAATTAAGCACTTAGAATTAAGCATTAAGAATTAAGTATTAAGAATTATCAGTTCATTCTTCGTACTTTGATCCACCGTTTAAAGAAGGGATCGTCTATTTCGTATCCAGCTGTTGATTTAATTATAAAACCACTTTGCATTAATCTTTTTAAGCTGCTGAAAACAGTACTTGAAGCGCCCATATCATGCAGCTTGGAAAACTCTTCGGATAAAGGTGAGTTATCTGAAAGCGACATTCCTATTAGAAGCTTCATATCAGTTCTATTTAAGGTATTCCATAAGCGTTCATAGTCAATATCGTGATAGAGTATTATCTCGTCAACAGCCATTTCAACGGGATTTTCAATTGTGCTGTTATTTAATAATAATTGCCATGTGGTAAATGCCAGCTGCTGTGTATAATAAGGATGACATTTTGTTATCTCCAGCAACTTTACCGAAAGGGGATTATAGTCTTTGGTTATTTTTTTGAAATTATTGGAAAGGTAGGCCAGGAACTCATCATAAGGAATTTTACCTAAGGGAAATAGATAACCAAAATGATAGAAGGGTGATTTTTTCTTTTCAAAAATGTCTCTGATTAAAGATTCCTGGCTGCCAAGAAATACATAATTTATGTTCTGGTGATGCTGCATTATAGAGCGAAGAAGTCTGTCAGTGTCTTTTCCTATCCGTTTAATTTCCTGGAACTCATCCAAAATAACTACGGGTTTTACTTTAGAGCTGCCTAAATTTTCAATAAGATTTAATACATCCTCAATAGCAGTCTGTTCCGAACTTAAAGCTAATGGTTTGTAGGAAACATCAATTTCATTTGTTACCGGGTTTAATGTTATTTGCGGGGTAATTCTAAAGTTTTTTATCAGATCCTTTATCTTCTGCAACGGATAAACTCTGTATACGCGCTTTAATAATTGTGATGCAAAATCTTGAGGTGTAGTAATCAGCTGCAGGTCTAATAATATATAAGGTCTTTTTGTTTTTTTTACTGTCTTAATAATTAGACTAGTTTTACCGTATCTGCGCGGACTTATGATTATGAGATGATTAGCACTGTTAAGCGCATCATTTACTTTCCGAATTTCTTCAATCCTATTTGTAAAATAAGGTTCTTCCACGATGCTGCCGAATTTAAATGGATTTTTTCCGGCAGATTCAGATCTCACTTTACCTAACATTTTTCTTTCCGACAATTATCGCTGCGAACATTTTCGCAAGAAATATACTCATTTTTTAATGAAAAAGAACAATTGTGAACTATAATTAATTGTGATCCCGAAAAAGGATCCCGAAATAATCCCGTATCAAGTCCGGGACAGGATTTTTGATTTCTTTCCTTTCACCCCTTGCAAGCTCGGCTATAAGATCTCTCACCCCGCCTGAGGCGGGGATTCGAGATGACATGTTCAATTTAGCATTATCTTTGTCATTTCGAATGCAGTGAGAAATCTGACGATAGTCATCCCGAACGCAGAGAGGGATCTTACATCTGTTAGAGCAGGATCTCTCAGTCGTCGTTTTACAACTCCTCCTTCGAGATGACATGTTCAATTTAATATTACTATAGTCGGGATTCGAGATGACATCTTCAATTTAGCATGACCTTTGTCATTTCGAATGCAGTGAGAAATCTGACGATAATCATCCGAACAAGTGAGGGATCTTACATCTATTAGAGCAGGATCTCTCAGTCGTCGTTTTGCAACTCCTCCTTCGAGATGACATGTTCAATTTAGCATGACCTTTGTCATTTCGAACGCAGAGAGAAATCTGACGATAGCCATCCCGAACAGAGAGAGGGATCTTACAGCTGTTAGAGCAGAATCTCTCAGTCGTCGTTTTACAACTCCTCCTTCGAGATGACATGCACATTTTAATATTATTATAGTCGGGATTCGAGATGACATTGACATTGCTCTTTATTTGGGAGTACAAGTCCCGCACTATTGTATGTTTATTTGTAATTTTTTACCGAGTGCTTCTAAGTAATTCTTTAAAGTTGAAAGTCGGATATCTTCAGCATGGTTTTCTATCCGAGAAATTGCAGACTTTTTAGTGCTAAGCTTTTCTGCAAGCTCTTTTTGGGCCACCCCGACTTCTTCTCTTGCCTGACGAAGTAAGACTCCGATTTTGAAACTTTCATAGCCTTTTTCAAAGCTCTTAACAAATTTCTTACTCTTACTCTTTCTCTTTTTAATATATTTTTCTAAATGATCCACATTAACTCCTTTTTAAAAAATCTTTTTTTCTATTTTCTGCTAATTCAATTTCTGATTTTGTTAACGGGAATGCCTTTGGCAGAAGGTTGAACTATAGTTAATTATGAATGTTGATCCCGAAACTGTGTACGGGACAGGATTTTGAATGAAAACAAATCAATTTCTCCCGAAAGTCCATCGTCCTCTCCCAAAGGGCCTCCTTAGCAGCCTTGGAGGATGCATTGTCATGATTTGTACTGAACTACAATTTTCTTACGGGAGGCACCTGCATGGAAATATCTGATTGAGAGTCGCAAATATTTCGATCATTCTTAAACTGTTATTGAAAGTACTTTTGCAAGTCCTTCTTTTATTTGTTCACAAATATCTTGGTCAACTTTACCAATCAGTTTCACAAATCTTAGCTCCGATAATGATCGTACCTGAAAGCAATCAGCCGTCGAGGTTTTATTAAGCCCATTTTGACTATCAGGTTCTATTTTAATCATCCATGGTGCTATACTATAATTTTCTTTCCATTCTGTAATGGGTACAATAACTTTCAGAGGTAATCGTCCTAGTGAATTATCATTCACAATAACTGCAGGCCGGTTTTTTTTGATTTCAGCTCCAACAGTTGGGTCGAGATTAATGAGCCAGATTTCACCTTGGTTCATAAAAGTTGTCAAAGTCTATTTCCGTAAAAGCAGTTAAATCTTTGTTTGTTTTGTATTCTTCTTGCAGATCCTCAACAGCATTGATTATTTTTCCTTTTATTTCTCTTTCCCTTATCGATTTCAATAGTTTCTCAATTATTAATATCCTTTTTTCTAAAGGTAATTTCTCTATTTGTTTTAATATATCTGATGTTTCCATGATTAATTTATCCTTGAAAATGTTTTATCTGATCATAAGATTCATAAATTACTCTGCCTTCAAGTGAAGCGTATCGTGCAATGGTTCCAGCGATTAATTTATCCTTTTCAAACTCTGCTGCAGATAAGATAACTATATCTCTAGCGTACTTCAATCCAGTTAAGGCTCTGTCCATTTCAACCATAAGTTTTCTGCGGCTGCCGTTAATTTTTGTAATTATTAGTGAATCTACATCACTTTTATTATCAGCATCCATTCTCGCTTGTGATCCGAAGATGATAACTTTAGCAGGATTGAATTTCTCAATTAATCTTTTTTTTATGAATTCTATTTCGGAGGTTTTTAACATATTTAAGCTTAAAATATAGCCTAATATAATAAATTTAATCGTTTCAGACGTATCCCGAAAGCTTTCGGAACTACGCCGGGACAGGTCCGTCTTCGCTGCGCTACGCCGGGACAGGGTTTTGATCCCGAAAAAGGATCCCGAAATAATCCCGTATCAAGTCCGGGACAGGATTCGGGACAGGATTTTGATCCCGAAAAAGGATCCCGAAATAATCCCGTATCAAGTCCGGGACAGGATTTTTGATTTCTTTCCTTTCACCCCTTGCAAGCTCGGCTATAAGATCTCTCACCCCGCCTGAGGCGGGGATTCGAGATGACATAATCATCTTGTCATTTCGAACGCAGAGAGAAATCTGACGATAGCCATCCCGAACAGAGAGAGGGATCTTACATCTGTTAGAGCAGGATCTCTCAGTCGTCGTTTTACAACTCCTCCTTCGAGATGACATGTTCAATTTAATATTACTATAGTCGGGATTCGAGATGACATGTTCAATTTAGCATTACCTTTGTCATTTCGAACGGAGAGAGAAATCTGACGATAATCATCCGAACAAGTGAGGGATCTTACAGCTGTTAGAGCAGGATCTCTCAGTCGTCGTTTTACAACTCCTCCTTCGAGATGACATGTTCAGTTTAATATTACTATAGTCGGGATTCGAGGTGATATGCTCAATTTAGCATTACCTTTGTCATTTCGAACGCAGAGAGAAATCCTAAATGTTTAATTCCTCAGTAAGGTCATTCCATTTGGGATTAATTGACTCTATCAGCTTATTCTTTTTTTCTCTCCTCCATTTTTTAATTTCTTTTTCTCTTGATATAGCAGAATTAATATCATTTGTTAATTCATAATAGACCAACTTTGACAACTTGTATTTTTTTGTGAATCCATCTAACATTTTGTTCTTGTGCTCGTACATTCTTCGCGAAATATTATTTGTTATTCCGGTATAAATTACTTTGTTATTCCAGTTGGTTAGAATGTAGATAAAATAAGTTTTCATCATTACGTAGAAATGGGGGGCTTTTGTGTTTTCTTATAAGATCTCTCACCCCGCCTGAGGCGGGGATTCGAGATGACATGCACATTTTAATATTACTATATTCGGGGATTCCACATGACATGTTCAATTTAGCATTACCTTTGTCATTTCGAACGCAGAGAGAAATCTGACGATAGGCATCCTGAACGCAGAGAGGGATCTTACAGCTGTTAGAGCAGGATCTCTCAGTCGTCGTTTTGCAACTCCTCCTTCGAGATGACATGTTCATTTTAATATTACCATAGTCGGGATTCGAGATGACATTTGTAATTTTTTCTGCCTACTCATTCCTACCTTCCCCCGTCTGCCTTCCTACGCTTTCTTCTTCTCCATTTTGGCTGACTTCTTTTTCTTTTCTCCCTTGGGTGAGTAGTAGTAATAGTATTTGTAGTAGCCGTCGTAGCCCGATTTTGTGCTGAAGTAATTAAGCACCGCACCTATAAGAAAAGAACTTTCGTTTTTGATAAGATGAGTAGCCCGTTCAAGCAAGTCCTTATCAGTTTTTTTGAATGTCACAACTAGAATTGAACCATCCACTTTTCTTGCAAGTATTTCGGCATCTGTAACGGCAACTATGGGTGGTGAGTCGATGATCACATAATCAAATTCATTTCTTACCTTAGCAATAAGATCTTCCATCTGGGGCGAATCTAAAACTTCGGAAGGATTATGGACAATGGTACCCGCTGTGATTAAGCTAAGATTTTTTATGCTGGTTGCCTTCAGTACTTTTTCAAATGATACTTCACCAAAAAGGTAATCCACTAATCCCGGTGTTCTTTCTTTTTCAAATACTACGTGCAGCCGCGGCTTTCTAAGGTCCGCATCTATAAGTAACGTTCTTTTATTGCTATGAGCAAAACTGCCTGCAAGATTCAAAGCTATAGTTGATTTTCCCTCCTGCGGGGCGGGGGAGGTGATAAGAATTGTTTTGAGCGCCTGCCTATCCATTTTGGAAAACTGTACGCGTGTTCTTAAAGCACGTATAGTTTCGCTTGGAATTGAATCTGGATTTTTTTCTATAATCAAATCAGCACTGCTTGTGCCTTTGCCGTTTAATTGTTCAACTCTAGGCACCCATGCCAATACATGTACATCCTTCTTTTCAATATCTTCGGGTGATTTTATTGTATCGTCAAAGTAATCTTTTGTGAGAACGTAGCCGAAGGCAAGTGCGAGGCCTGCTCCAAGTCCAATAAGCATTAGTAGCATTCGGTTGGGTTTAGCAGGTGAATCCGGTACCCTTGCATTATCAATAATCAGTACATTACCAGGCTGAGATTGTTCATTAATAAGAGCTTCCTGATATTTTTCTTCAACCAATGTATAAAGTTTTTCGTTGGATTCACGGGTTCTCTTAAATCTTGCAAGCTCAATAGTTGTTTTAGGCAGTCTGTTAAACTTTGCCTCATAGCTTTTTACTATACCGCTTAAGCTTGTTATTTTGCTGTTTAAAGATTGATTTTTAACCTCTTCCTCAATAATTTTTTGAGATGTTCTTCTAACTTCCTCGGGGCTGCTGGCAAAAATGCCTGCCTTAAGCACTTTAATTTTATCATCTAATTTCTGTTTGAGGTCGTATATCTTGATGTCGTACTCTTTTACTTTCTGCGAAACGTCTATACCTGGTTCTAATTTTGCAAGAGCAAGGTCTTTATTTAATTGTAATTCGGATATCTGATTCTGTAAAGCGGTTATATATGTTTCTGAAGTAACGCTCTCAAGGTATTCAGCGAGTTTAGGATCCTGCTTTGCGAGTTCACTTTTATAAGTGCTTAAGACTTGATTTGAACCGGTTAATTCAATCCTTGCCGCATTCATCTGTGCTTCAAATTGTGATAATTGTTCTATCAGTGACTGGGCCTGCTCATCGAGTGCAACTATACCGCCTTTTTCCTGGAAAGCCCGCAGCGTATCTTCTGCCTTGTTAAGCTGAGCTTTTTTCTCGGCACGCTGCTCATCAAGAAAGTTGCGTAAATAAGTCAGCTGGTTCCGGTTTATTTCAAGGTTATAAGTTCTGTAAATATTTGCATAGACAGATGCAATAATTGCGGCTTCCTGCGGCGACGGAGATTCAGTGGAGATATCAACTATATCCAGCCCTCTCTTTTGTTCAACTGTTACAATCTTTGCTAGCAGTCCTTCTATCTGGGCGTCGCTGAGAAATGATTTAAGCTGCATGCCGGGTTCTAATCGATATAAAAGTTTAAACTCCTCTTTGGATGTTGAACTGTTGAATGAATCCACTAATGCTATTCTTACTCTTTCACGAAGATCATGACTTTTAAGTATTTCTATTTCGTTAGCAATAAACCTATCGTTGCCAAAATCACTCATTCCAGGCATGAGCGGGGTTTCAAGAACATTTCCTCCGGCTTTTGTAATTTTAATTGCAGTGTTCGATACATATATATCTGGTTTATTCAGCGCATAATACACACCAGCCGCAGTGCAGAGGAGAAAGATTAAGAGAAAGGGGATTAAGTTATTTCTGATGAGCCGAAGGTAGTCTTTAAGGGTTTTACCTTCCAGTTCCTCAAAATCATAACCGTTACGATTGTTATCCATTTTAATTTTTTCTATTTATTTAGATACATTAATAATTATTGCCGCAGCAGAAACAACCGATGCAAGTGCAGTTAATATTGAAAGGAAAAAGCTTACATCCTGCCGTCCAAAATAACGAGGTTCACCGGGAACAATCAGCATGTCTCCGGCATTTAACCTGGGGAATTTCGTTGTTAGATTAATATTTTCGCCCCAGAGCAGATTATTATAATCGTATTTGATCATAATAGAAGATGAATCGGGGTTGGTGCGAAATACCCTAATATCTTCAAGCAGAGCATCTTCGGTTGGTCCGCCCGCCAATGATATCAAATCGTTAAGCGCGCTGCGTGCAGGTACAACATAAAAACCCGGGTACCTAACATAACCCCAAATTTGCACTTTAATATTAATTCCGGTTGGATCGGAAAAATCAAAAAAGCCGCTCTGTGTAGTTCGCGCATATTTCTGTGCACCAATCTGTATATCCTCCTGTGCCGAAACGGGGGATAATAAGATTAGAGTTGTGATTAAGATTAAAAATAGATTAAGTCTCATTGGTATTTATACTTTGTCTTATTTTGATATTTTCTAATTCTAAATATAAGAAAGTATAGATTGAAATTTAAGCAAATAAAAGGATGAATGGATGAATGGGTGAATGTATGAGTGAATGATTGATTGAATGAATGATTGAATACTACACATTGTCATTTCGAGCGGAGAGAGAAATCTGACGATAGTCATCCCGAACGCAGAGAGGGATCTTACACCTTTTAGAACAGGATCTCTCAGTCGTCGTTTTACAACTCCTCCTTCGAGATGACATGTTCAATTTAGCATGACCTTTGTCATTTCAAACGCTTGCCTCGTTTACCCCGTTCACCCCGCCTTAGCGGTGGCCTCTTGCGGGGAGAGAGAAATCTGACGATAGTCATCCCGAACAGAGTGAGGGATCTTTCTCCTTACCCTTTTCACATCTGACATTTGTCTTTTTGCCTTTCACCCCTTGCAAACTCCGCTATAAGATCTCTCACCCTCTAAAGAGGGATTCGAGATGACATGTTCAATTTAGCATAACCTTTGTCATTTCGAACGGAGAGAGAAATCTTTACTGCAAAAACGTGTAACCCTTTACCTCGCAGGAAGCAGGCATGCCTTACAAACTTTAATAATCTTACAAGCCTTAGTAACTTTATTCTTTACAAACCCTTAAGAACCTAGATTTTTATGCCGACTAACGATTGACGTTTCAACTATAGCAGATAGGTTAAAGACAGCTTCGCCATGTTAGTCACATATTGACTATAGAACTTAGTTCATCAAGAAACATTTATAGAAAAACAACTTACCCGAAAAGAATTTGCCTTAATTATTACATTTTTCAGGCGCTATTTATAAAGAAATTCAGACAGAGCTTAAAATCTTGAACTAATATTGTAAGCAGAAGAATTTAATTATAATTACAAAACCGATCATAAAAAGTACGGCACACAGATCTAAATCGATACTGTAGAAATATACAGCTTCTTTCGGCGTCAGAAATTTTTAGTTAATAAAATCTTAAATTACTCTCCCAAACCAAGTAAATCTAGTGCCTCAAAATAAGAATTACATTCATGGGACAGAGACCAAAAGTACCATTCGGGCGTAAAGTAGAATCCCTTAAAGTGATAGATAAATTCGCCAAATCCTCTTTTCACACAAGTTTACAAATCAGCCGCGTTACGAAATATCTGGCATTAAAATCGATAAAAAAATGAAAATTAAATTGAAAATGTGTTTTGCCCCGTTCTATTGATTAAATCAGTGCTTAAATATAACAAAAGCAATTACCATAATAAATATTGTTACCTCCTGCTGATCATATATAATAGAATAAAAAAATCAGATAACGGAAAAATATTATTCTCATTTAGCGGATAGAATAGCAAAAAACAATATGGCTGACAGCTTTTGGTTTTCTGCGGGTAATAAATTTTTACTCCCCAAAAGGATTAGCCTTTTTAGCAGCACTTTGGTCAATTCGATTAAGAATATAAGGCGAAACTCAACAGATTAAGAATTCTTTTTATTATCTTGAAAAAGAATATATTTAATAATTCAATTGAAATAAAATATATATGAAATTTGAAGTTTTCGATTTTAGAAACAGACATTTGTACAGATTCCATCATTAATAACAATATAAGCGAATAATGAAAAGAGTAGTAATAATTTTTTGTCTTCTAATATTAATTAAACCTGTCTGGTCTCAAGTAGTGTATGAATCTTTGAACAATGATGTTTACGAATACCTGGAAAGATTAAGCCTAAAGGGAACTATTGAAATTAATGACTTAGTAAAACCCTTATCCAGAAAATACATTTCTGAAAAGCTGCTTGAAGCTAAAAGTAAAATTGAATTGCTGACTGATTTGGACAAGGATGAACTCGAGTATTATCTAAAAGATTATTTCTTAGAGATTGAGGCGTTTGCAGAAGAGAATAAAAATGAAAAATATTTAAGCTACTTTGAACGAGATGCCTCCGGCCGATACCGCATGTTTTCATATGCAGATAATAGATTTAAGATTAATGCTAGTCCCATTTTGGGATATGGACTTAAATTTCCCGAGAATTATAGGAATGTTCATTCATGGATGGGTATTAGTTCCTATAGTTATTTACTCAATAGTATTGGGTTAAGCTTTAATTTCGTTTCTAATAATGAAAATGGAACTGGTTTGGACATTGATCGGGAGTTTACAAAGGAGACCGGAATTATTCCTGAAGTTCATGATAACGGAAGGGATATCGGCTATACAGAAATTACTTCCAGCATATCAGTGGATTGGGGATGGGGCAGTGTCGCCATTGCAAAAGATTTTCTGCAATATGGTTATGAAAAAATGGGCAATCTTGTCCTCTCAACCAAAGCTCCTTCGTTTCCATTCATACGTCTTGAATTAAAACCTGTGGATTGGTTCAATTTTCAATATTTTCACGCGTGGCTCTCATCAAAAGTGATTGATTCGACCAATCTAGCCGCTTACAAAAGGAATATTTATATTAATAAATATTTTGCATGGCACGCTTTAATTGTTACTCCCTTTAAGGGTCTTGATATTTCGGTTGGTGAGTCAGTAGTTTACAGCGGCGATATTGAACCTTTATATTTAATGCCCATTATGTTTTACTATGCCGCAGATGATTATTTAACGAATAGACGCGGAAAGCCCGGAGATGCAAACCAGCAGATATTTTTATCGCTCAGTTCAAAAGATCACATAGCAAATACCCATATGTATGGAACTCTCTTTGTAGATGAATTGACAATAGGTGGTTTAAATGGAACACTATTTATAAATGATACTTATGGAGGTGTAACAAGCAGAAGGCTGAGGACACAGGTTGGATTCACCTTAGGGCTAACAACTACTGATTTACCAATCAATAATCTAACCTTCAGCACCGAGTATACTCGAATTAATCCTTATGTATACGGACATCATGCCCCTGCCCAAACGTATACGAGTTCGGGATACCTTATGGGTCACTGGATGGGTCATAATTCTGATCTCTTATATTTAGGGCTGAAATACCGGTTTTTCAGAGGATTCAATGCGAATGTTTGGGGAGCATTTATTCGGAAGGGTAGTTCTGATTACAGCGGGCAGTATGTTCAGCCTCAAGAGGAATTTTTATTCGGGTTAAGGAATAATTATAGTATTTACGGTTTGGATTTAAAGTATGAAGTACTTCATGAATTCAATGTTGAAGCCAAAATAAAACTTAGCGAAATATCCAATCAACAAACCGATGATTCGTTTATTAACACAAGTGTAAAAGAATTTGCATTCTCAATTTATTATGGGTTGTAGAAATACCTCTTCGGTTTGAGTACGAAATTGAATAATTATTGTTTCCTTCCAAGTTAGTGTATTTCTTTTTTCTGAAGTTATTTTAAAATAATTTCAAGAATAGCATTAGAGTATATAAATTCGTCTAACTTTTTAAACATCCTGGATGCTCGCTCTTTACAATACTGATAGGAAATTAAACCTCTGTCATGAGAAATGTGAGCCATCTTTTAAGCAATCCACCTCTTCATTAGTAGCAGTTCGTTAGTCCATTTAATTGCCCATTTTATAAACGGGTTAAGCACCAGTTAATGTCTGATTACTTGGAATTCTCACAGAATTTTTTACATTAAAACATTAAAAAGGCATGTAAATAATGAAAATAGTTTCCATCGGGGAGATATTATTTGACTGTTTCCCGGATAAGAAAGTTATCGGCGGCGCTCCATTTAATTTTTTCTATCATATTAAAAAGCTTACTGATGACGCTGAATTTATTTCGAGGATTGGAAATGATGAGAAAGGTGAATTGTTAGTCAAATTTTTTAATAAAAATAATATAAGCTCAAATTACGTTCAGATAGACGATGAACATCCAACCGGCATTGTAAATGTAAAAATTGATGAAAAGGGTAATCCTGATTTTGATATCGTTCCTAATTGTGCTTATGATTTCATAGAAACGAATAATGAAATCAATAAATTAGTTCAAGCCGACACATCGTTACTTTATTTCGGTACGCTTGCTCAAAGAAATGTGGTTTCACGGCGGACAATTCAATCGCTGCTTGGAAAAGAAATAAAATATTTCTGCGATATAAATCTGCGAAGTCCTTATTTTACGAAAGAAATTCTTTACGAAAGTCTTAATAATTCAAGTGTACTCAAAGTAAACGAGCATGAATTGAAAATACTATCGGAACTTTTTTTATCGGGATATTCTGATTTACATTCTTCAGCCAGGGCAATACATGAAAGATTTGAATTAGAAATTCTTAGTGTAACGCTTGGCGAGAGGGGATCATTATTAT
>JBGSOQ010000229.1:0-8521 GCA_041739035.1 Ignavibacteriaceae bacterium
TTGTGCGGTTTTTTATTAATGCAAGGAAAATAAAAAATGAAAATTGGAATTCTTGGTACTGGTGTTGTCGGAAAAACTTTAGCCGCAAAGCTGAATGAACTCGGACACGAAGTGATGATTGGAACCAGAAGTGTTTCTGAAACAATGGCTAAAACTGAAACTGATATGATGGGAAGTCCCCCATTCAAAGACTGGCATACTAACAATCCAAAAATTAAGCTTGGATCTTTTGCTGATGCTGCACAATTCGGTGAAATGATCATCCTCGCAACGCATGGAGTTGCTACTACTAAAGCAATTGATTCGGCAGGAACAAACAATTTCAAGAGTAAAGTTGTGGTTGATACAACTAACCCACTCGATTTTTCTCAGGGAATGCCTCCTAAATTCGCCGCAACATTAGGTAACTCACTTGGCGGACAAATTCAAAAGTACATACCTGAAGCAAAAGTAGTTAAAGCATTTAATACAATAAATGCCTATGTAATGGTAAGTCCTAAAAGAGAAGAGGGCGATCCCGATTTTTTCGTTGCAGGTAATGATGAAGAAGCCAAGAACAAGATTAAATCCTTGGCTGAAAAAATGGGATGGAAGCGTGTAATTGATATTGGAGACATTTCTAATTCATATTGGCTTGAAGCAATGACTATGTTTTGGGTTTATTATGGCTTTAAAAACAACCACTGGACGCATGCTTTCAAGCTTCTTTTAAAATAAAAACTTTCTCAGTGTATCTCCGTATTTTCTTTGTGACTCTTCGTGTAACAAAAAAATCCTTTCACGAAGTTACGCAGAGCGAAAAGCAGAGTAACACGGAGAAGCAATTCAATTTTTATTGTTATATTCTAAAGTGTCATCAAAAACTATACTTATTAATTTCGCAAAAAACCTATGACAGAAAATGAAATTCTTTACTCTCCAAACGAATTAGAAAAATTGATCGATTACCAAACTGGTTCGGTCGTCAGCAAAACTATAATTAAGCTGCCAACGGGAACTGTGACTTTGTTTGCATTCGATAATGGCGAAGGACTAAGTGAGCACACAACACCATTTGATGCTCTGGTTTATTTAGTTGATGGTGAAGCTGAGATTACTATCGCAGGCGAAGCTAATCTTGTGAAAAAGGGTGAGATGATAATAATGCCCGCCAATCAACCGCATGCATTAAAAGCAAAAGAAAGATTTAAGATGATGCTTGTGATGGTTAAGGGTTAGCTTGTCCTAATCTATCTTCAGCTTTACTGATTTAACTTTCCAAATGTTTTTCGCATACTCCTGAACGGAACGGTCGCTAGAAAATTTTCCAATTCTAGCAACATTTAGAATAGATTTTTGCGTCCAATCGTCTAAATCTTTGTAAAGTTCGTTCACTTTTTCTTGAGTCTCTATATATGATCGATAATCAGCGAGCAGGCAATAGTAATCAACATTCAGCAACGCGTCTACTATCGGCTTAAACAGCCCCGGTTCTTTTCTATTGAAGTAATTACTTGCAATCATATCGATAACTTTTTTAAGCTCAGCATCCTTTTCATAGTATTCTCTTGGATCATAACCGTTATTTTTTATCTTCACTACTTCATCTGCAAGAAGCCCGAAAATGAAGATGTTATCCGCACCAACTTCTTCTCTTATCTCAACATTGGCACCGTCCATCGTTCCAATTGTGAGTGCCCCATTCAAAGCAAACTTCATATTACCTGTGCCGGAAGCTTCAAACCCCGCAGTTGAAATTTGCTCGGATAATTCAGAAGCAGGAATAATCTTTTCCGCCAGCGAAACTGAATAATTTTTTATGAAAACAATTTTTAGTTTATCACCAATTACTTTATCATGATTAACGACGTCAGCTACCGAATTTATAAGCTTAATAATCAACTTGGCGGCAAAGTATGCCGGTGCAGCTTTTCCACCAAAAATTATTGTACGCGGTACAAAATCTATTTCGGGGTTATCTTTTATCCTGTTGTAATGAGTAATTATGTGCAAAACATTTAACAGTTGTCTTTTGTACTCATGAAACCTTTTTATTTGAACATCGAACATAGAATCAGGATTGATTTTTATACCGTAATCATGTTCAATGTGCTTAATCAATAATTTTTTGTTAAGCCATTTTGACCCGCGCCAACTTTCTAAAAATTCTTTATCATCTATAAATTTTTCAAGCTTCTTCAATTCATCTAACTTTGTTACCCATTTATTACCGATTCTTTCCGAGATCAACCCAGACAACAAAGGATTTGCGCTCTTTAACCATCTACGCGGAGTTATGCCGTTGGTAACATTCTTAAATTTATTGGGGTAGATTTTATTGAAATGATAGAATATTGTTTTCTTTAAAATTTCTGTATGAAGTTTGGCCACACCATTCACTGCATGGCATCCGACAATGGCGAGATTAGACATTCTTATTTTTTTATCGGGGTGATCCCGAATAATTGACAACTTTGCAATGGTTGAATTATCAGTTGTGTAAAACTCGCGCACATATTCAATAAATCTTCGGTTAATTTCATAAATAAACTGAAGGTGTCTCGGAAGCAGCTCTCCCATAATTGATTCAGACCATTCTTCAAGAGCTTCGGGAACTACAGTGTGGTTTGTATATGAAAATGTTTTTACTGTTATACCCCAAGCCGTATCCCAATCCAATCCCTCTTCATCAATTAATATTCTCATTAAATCTGGTATTGCTATAACCGGATGAGTATCATTTAATTGAATGGCCGTTTTCTCGGCAAATTTATCAAATGTTTTATGATTGATTTTGTATTTTCGAATAATATCTTGCAGTGTTGCCGAAACGAAAAAGTATTGCTGTTTCAGCCTTAAAAACTTACCCTTATCAATTGTATCGTTAGGGTATAAAACTTTTGAAATGGTTTCTGAGTCCGTTTTCTCCGCAACTGCTGCAACATAATGTCCCGTATTGAAATCTTGAAAGTTGAATGAACTTGTTGCTTTAGCTTCCCATAACCGGAGATTATTTACAGTTTTTGTAGCGTAACCCGGAATGGGAATATCATAAGCAAGAGCATTAACATCCTGAGTATCAACCCAATTGTACTTTAAATGATCATTACTATCTTGAATCACCCTTCCATAAAATTTTACTTTGAAAAGAAGATTGCGCCTCATGATTTCCCATGGATTACCAAGCTTCAGCCAATTATCGGCTTCTTCAACCTGGTAACCGTTAACAATATTTTGTTTAAATATTCCGTATTCATATCTAATTCCGTATCCAAATGCAGGCAGCTCAAGTGTTGCCATCGAATCCAAATAGCAGGCTGCTAATCGTCCAAGGCCGCCATTGCCGAGGGCCATTTCCTGCTCATTATCTCTGATATCTTCAAGACTGTAGCCATCTTCCTTTAAAATGTTGTAGCATTCATCGTAAAAATTCATGTTGATTAACGCATTACCAAGCAGTCTTCCCATTAAAAATTCTAGCGATAAATAATAAACTCTTTTAACATCATCCTCCTTATATCTTTGCTGTGTTCTTAACCATCGGCGCACAAGCCGATCTCTTACAGACATTGACAATGCATAGTATGCGTCATCAGGTGAGGCAGTTATTTTATCGCGCACCAAATTAAATTCAAGATGCTCAGCAAACTGATTTGATAATGAAAAACTGGCACTTTCTTCCTTATCAGTAAAAAATATTGAGTTGTTATTGCGTTTCATAAAATCTTCTTTAAAAAATTTTTACGTTATTGATTAATTATTCTCATCCAACTCAGAAAGTAATGCAAGAATATCCAAATGTTTTGTTGTCATTTCCAAACGGCCATTAGAATCAATAGGCCAATTATCCTCACGGCGATCAGAACAAAGTTCTATTCCATTTCCATCAGGATCAGTAATATAAATGGATTCTGAAACTCCGTGATCGGATGCACCATCAATTTTATAATTTAGCTCATAAAGTCTTCTGACCACTCTCGCTAATTCCTTCCGGTTCGGATAAAGAATTGCAAAATGATATAAGCCGGTATGACCACCGGGTGGTGGCGGTGCGCCCTCTCCGGCCCACGTATTAAGTCCTATATGATGATGATAACCACCTGCTGAAAGAAACACCGCCTGATCACCATAATATGATGTGATTTCAAAACCCAACAAATCCCGATAAAATTTTATTGAACGGTCAAGATTGGATACTGTTAAATGTATATGGCCAATTTTTGTTTTAGGATGTGTCTTGAATTCCAATTTATATCCTTTTTTCACTTAATTTTTAATCAAACACAGCAATGGTTTGAAGTTATCCGCTGATGTGGGGCTAAAGCTAATAATTATTTCGTTGTAAATCCGTCAGATAAATCTGACGGTAATAGAAAACAGATTACCGTTCACTTCAGTGAACGGGCTGACTGTAAAATTTAGAATTGGCTTTAGCCATATTTTTTATTGAAAACTAGTTTTTAAAGAAATGTTCCGAATCCTAAAATTCACAAATCTAATATTGCTGTTGCTTCAATCTCAACCAAATATTCAGGAGAAATAAGCGAGCTAACCTCAACCATTGATGTAGCCGGTTTTATTTTGCCAAATACTTCCATATGCGCTTTTGCAACTTCTCTCCACTTTGAAATATCCTTTACATAAATCCTTGTACGCACAACATCGTTTAAAGATGCATCAGCTTCTTTAAGTGCAGATTCTATTTTATTCAAAATAAATTTGGTTTGCAAATACGCATCATCCTTACCCACCAAATTGCTTCCATCCGATGCTACAGTTCCAGAAACTTCAATAATATTCCCAACTTTTACTGCTCGGGAATAACCAACAATATTTTCCCACTTAGTTTGGGAAGAAATAATTTTTCTCATTAAGATTTAAAATTCTACCCTTAAAAATAAAATGATTTGGTTAAAAGGAAATACTGCAAGAAATAATTTTCAAATATTGCGCAGAATTGTTTCGAGCTGTTCTTCGCTTTCTATAATCACCGTTCGTGCTTTACTGCCATCATTGGGACCAACAATTCCAGCTTCTTCAAGCTGATCAACAATTCGGGCAGCTCGAGAATAACCAAGTTTTAATCTCCGCTGTAAAAGCGACACTGAACCCTGTTGATGTCGAACAATAACACGGGCCGCTTCTTCAAACATTGGGTCTAAATCCGCCAAGTATTTTCCTGAAGCCGCCTTTTTTTTATCATACAACGACGGCAGAAAATATGGTTTTGAATACCCTGGTTGCGAATAAATATAGTTGGTTAATTTTTCGACTTCATCGGTTGAGATAAACGCATTTTGAATACGAATAGGTTTTGGTGAACCGGGCGGAAGAAAAAGCATATCACCTTTTCCTAAAAGCTGTTCAGCACCATTCATATCAAGAATTGTTCGCGAATCAATTTTCGTTGCAACTTGATAAGCAATTCTTGAGCTGAAATTAGCCTTAATTACGCCGGTTATTACGTTAACGGATGGCCTTTGCGTAGCCAGCACAAGATGAATGCCCACGGCTCTTGCAAGCTGTGCCAACCTCGTAATGGGCTCCTCTACTTCTCTACCCGCAGTTATCATTAAATCAGCAAGTTCATCTATTATTACAATTAAATATGGCAGATGATGATGCTTAATCTCATCAGTATCTTTTGGTCTATTTTTTTCATCTGCAACCTTATGATTGTAATCGACAATATTTCTCACGCCCGCTTTCGCAAGCCTGTCATATCTTTGTTCCATTTCAAACTCGACTGACTTGAGTAGCAGAACGGCATTTTGCGGAGATGTGATAATTTCTTCTTCAAGATCAGGGGAAACTGCCAGATAATGTTTTCGCAGCTTATTGTAGAACGATAACTCTATTTTTTTCGGATCAATCATTATAAATTTAACATCGGAAGGGTCTTTAGCATAAAGCAAACTGGCAATAATCATGTTTATACCAACACTTTTCCCAGATCCCGTTGAGCCTGCAATTAAAAGATGCGGCATCTTCGATAGATCAGTAACATAAACATCACCGCTGATTGTTTTTCCAAATGCCATAGGAAGTTCAACTTTAGAATCAAAAACTTTTCCAACAACCGATCTTGCATTTACAACGGAAGCTTCAGCATTTGGTATTTCCACACCGATAGCGCTTTTGCCGGGAATTGGAGCAATAATTCTAATGCCTCTAGCCGCTAGTGCAAGAGCGATATCATTTTCCAGCCCCACAATTCTGCTGATTTTTACACCTGGTTCAGGGACTATTTCGTACAAAGTTACAACCGGACCCGGAGTAACAGAAATATCCTGAATAGAAATATCAAAGAGTTTTAATTTTTCTTTTAGCTGTTCGGCATTTTTTTTTAATTCTTCCTCAGCAACTTTATAATCCTCATCGACTACCGGATCAAGTATATCCAAGCTGGGTTTTTTAAAGTTAAGAATTTCTTCCCACTGATTTGGTAAACTTGCCTCTTGAATAACCATGGCTTCCCGAGGTGGAATATCGCCGGTTTTTTCGAGATCAACTTTCTTAATTTCGTCTTTCAATATTTCGTTTGTCTCTATTGGAAGCGGTGCCTCTTCATCTTTTCTAATAATTCTTATTTTTGTTTCCTCATCATCAAATTCTGCTTCATCTTCTGCTTCTTCTTGCAGGATTGTTTTCCTCTTCTTTTTCTCGGGTCGTAAATCCTTGATCTTATCAAGGTTTGCATCAATCACGGCTGTATTTTTTCTATCATCAATTTTGTCTTTTTGTGTGGAGGCAGTTTTTATAAAAAAACTTCTTAAGAATGATACTATGCCTTCTATTTTTACATTAAAGGCAATGATGAACAAAAGTAAAAGTGAGGTTATAAGGAAAATAACTCCGCCGATTCCTCCAAACAGTCTTTTAAGAACTTCGCCCAAATAATCTCCGACGGAACCGGAGAGGTTTGCAAATAAAGCAGGTGCATCTAATAGATTTTTTAACATTCCGAATAAGCTTGCAAGAATTATTGCTGTAAGTAACACAAAATTAGATGTGTAAATGATTGTCCGGAATTTTATTTTTTTAAAAAAAGCAATTCCCCAGAAAAACAATATTATGGGAAAAGCTACAGAGAAATAACCGAGGGTATGCTTTACGAGAAATGTAGAAAAATGTGCACCAACTACTCCCAACCAATTAGCCGGGTTTATACTTTTACCATTTACAAGATCAGAAAAGAATGAGCTTAATAAAGCTTCATCATATCTTGAAAATGAAATGATGCTGAAAAATAAAAGAACTGAAAACACAAGAAGCAGAATTCCAAGTATTTTTTTCTTCTTTTCATTAGTGAGTGAGAAAAAGGCATCGTTTTCCTGCTTGTTTGGTTGTGATCTTGTTTTTCTTTTAATAGCCATCAATAATAGATATTGGTTTCGGCAGATTTATAATAAAAATGGTTTATTGAAGAGCCTTAAGAACACCGGAAGTTAAATATGGAATTGTTTGAGAAATATTAATCCGGCTGCAAAATTTTATATCTTCGCTAAAATTATTTTCAATTAATATTTTTCCATGTTCGGTCTGTTCCAGCATGCTTAAAATGCTTTTGCCAAATGATTTGCTTAAAGCAACGCTTGCTTTTGCGGAATCAGTAAGCTCAATATCTTTTTGAATTTTTTGTGCTTCCGAAATAAGTTTACCGGCACAAACCACATCTTCCATGGAAAAACTATTACCTCTTCCTGAACATAAGATCTCAAAATCTTTACCGTGATTTAATAAATGCTTTGCCACTGCATTTAAATTTGTAAAAGCAGCAATAAATAAATGCTCGGAAAATTTTGCTTTAACAATAGCCCTCGAACCATTGGTCGTAAACAATATTATCGTTTTTCCGCCAACAACTTCCTGGGTGTATTCAAGCGGAGAGTTTCCTAATGCAAATCCATCCAGCTTTTTTGTATTTCTTTCACCGCCCAAAAGCGTAAGACCGCCAAACATACCACCAGAGACTTTTACCGCAAACTCAACCGATGCTACTGGAATAATTTCTCTCGCCCCATTCTGCAAAGCATGAATTATGGTTGATGACGCGCGCAGGACATCAATAACAACAGTTGTTTTTCCTGTATATGCAAGCTCATCTGTGTCAATGTAAGAAAAATGAACGGTAGTCTTCATTACAAAAATATTCTAAGTTTTTCTATCAGAAATTAGGAACAATTCACTTCTTCACAAAGGGAAGTTTGGTGATTTTAGCCGGAACTTCTTTCCCTCTTATAAGAAAATTTAATTCTGTATTCTCTTCCGCTAATTGAGTATCAACATAGCCCAAAGCTATTGCTTTATCAAGAATGGGACTGACGGTCCCGCTTGTTAAGGTACCGACTTTAATTCCCCTCGAAGTTATTTCATAACCTTTTCTGGGAAATGCCTTCTCCTCAGTAATCAAAGCTACAAGTTTTCTCTTTAAACCTTCAGCTTTTACTTTTAGCAATGCTTCTTTGCCTATGAAACTTTCTTTCTTCAATTTCGTTATCCAGCCAAGTCCGGCTTCAAGAGGATTTGTTGTGCGATCAAT
>JBGSOQ010000234.1:0-4529 GCA_041739035.1 Ignavibacteriaceae bacterium
AACCACAACTTTGTTAAATACAATCATGAAACAATTTGGAGTTGAAACTACATTCGTTGATACTTCCAATCTTGAGGAAGTTAAAAAGGCAATAAAGCCGAACACAAAAGTTGTTTATGTTGAAACTCCCGGCAACCCAACTCTTTGCATTTCTGATCTTGCAGAAATTTCCAAAATTGCACACCAGCATAAAGCTCAAGTTGTTGTTGATAATACATTTATGAGTCCCGCTTTACAAAATCCACTTGCCCTGGGAGCTGACGTTGTGTTACATAGTTTAACAAAATTTCTAAATGGTCATGCTGATGTTGTTGGCGGAATTGTGGTTGTTAAAGATGAAGAAACGTACAAACATTTTCGTAAAACTCTGAACCAGCTCGGCGGAGTAATTGATCCTTTTAATTCTTTCCTTGTTCATCGTGGTTTGAAAACTCTTTCATTAAGATTGCAGAAGCATTGTGAGAATGCACAAGTAATTGCCGAATGGCTTGAAAAGCATCCGCTTGTACAATCAATTCGCTATCCTGGATTAAAATCTCATCCACAGTATGAACTTGGACTTAGGCAGCATAAAGCTCCTGGGGGAATGATTACAATCGAATTAGCCGGCGGATTGGAAGCCGGAAAAATTATGATGAACTCTCTGAAATTATTTCAGCTTGCCGTCAGCTTAGGCGGAGTAGAGAGCTTGATTCAGCATCCTGCAAGCATGACGCATTTCTCAATGGGAAAAGATGCAAGGTTAGCCGGTGGAATTACTGATGGATTGGTTCGTCTTTCAGTTGGAATTGAAAATGTCAACGATCTTTTAGCTGATCTTGAATCTGCCCTTCATGAGGTTGAAAAAGCAAATTTAGTTCATGCGGAGTGAGAAAAATCTTACTTTCTTAATCTTCATCTTAATCATAGTTGATTTTGAATGAGACTTAAAAATATTTCGAGAGAAAATTTATGTCAATAGAACGATCAGAACGCTTAGTTTCACTTGATGTTTTTAGGGGATTAACAATTGCTGGAATGATACTCGTAAACAATCCCGGTACTTGGAGCACAATCTATCCCGCGCTTCAGCACGCAAAATGGAATGGCTGCACTCCAACAGATTATATCTTTCCCTTCTTTCTTTTTATAGTTGGAGTAGCAATCACAATTTCATTAACAAAAAGAAAACAAAGCGGTGTTGATCAAAAAAAACTGATATGGCAAATTATAAAACGGGGCTTAATTATTTATGCTATCGGAATTTTCATAACTGCCTGGCCATTTTGGAATTTCGCCGACGGCAGATGGATCGATTTTTCAAGTCTAAGGCTTGTTGGAGTACTGCCGCGAATAGGAGTTGTTTACATTATCACCTCATTAATTTTCCTAAAAGCTAATATTAAAACCCAAGCAATAATTGGCTTTGTTTTATTGCTGGCTTATTGGGCAATTATGACTTTAATCCCGGTCCCGGGTTATGGTTCTCCAAATCTAAATGTTTCGGTTTTAACAAATCCAGTAACCGGAGAGATTTTTGCTCCCAATCTTGCGGGTTGGCTTGATCATCTACTGCTTGGAAATCATATGTGGAAAGCATCAAAAGTTTGGGATCCCGAAGGAATTCTAAGTACAATTCCAGCAATTGCAACATGCTTAAGCGGGGTAATGCTCGGGCATTGGCTGAGATCAAAAAATGATTCTTCAGTTAAGACTTCGTGGATTTTTGTGATGGGTAATTTCGCAATCCTAATTGGAGTTATTTGGGATATGTGGTTCCCGTTGAATAAGTCATTGTGGACAAGCTCCTATGTTATGTTTACTTCGGGTATGGCGCTTTTATTTTTCGGAATGTGCTACTGGCTAATTGATGTTAAAGGAATAAAATGGTGGACAAAACCTTTTGTTGTTTATGGAATGAACGCAATTACTGTATTTGCCTTATCAGGTCTTGTGGCTAAAACTATGGGGATTATTAAGGTTGTAAATGAAGCGGGAGAAAAAATAAGTCTCAACAAATATTTGTACCAGCAGCTCTTTGCACCCAATTTTTCTCCAATAAATGCGTCGCTTGCATGGGCACTGACTTATGTTTTAATTTGGCTTGGTTTGATGTGGATTCTTTATGCAAAGAAGATTTTCATAAAGGTATAAGTGGAAGATATTACAATATTGAAAAAGCAATTACCGAAAGTCATCGAAATCAGGTGAAAATAAAAGAAAACATTCGAATAATCTCATGGCTTTATTTTTGTTGCGTATCAGAACAAGAATTATTAAGTTTTCACGGGTAATTAAAAATCATGAAATTTATCTCTAATTAACCTCATTCAATCACAACTTAAGGGAGCTTAGCTCTATGAAAAAAGTACTTGTTACTATTGTTGCACTTTTTCTTTTTGTTGGTTTTTCACAAGCACAGAATAAAATGTACGGAAATATTGGTGTTAATGTTGCTTTACCAATGGGAAATTTTGGTGATGTTGCAGGAACCGGTTTTGGTGGTACAGCTCAATTTGAAATGCAATTTATGCCTCAATTATACGGAACTGCATCAGCAGGTTATATTAAATGGGGAGGAAAAGATTTTGGCACATTTTCCTACAGTTATTCAGCTGTTCCCGTGATGGTTGGTGCGAAATACTACTTCATGCCAACTGGAGGATTCTATGGACATGGTCAATTAGGACTCTACTTCTTTTCTACTGATGTAGAATCCCCGGCTGTTTCTGTTGGCGGTTTTACCTTTGGTGGAGATCTTGGTGGAAGTAGTTCTGAATTTGCATTGTCATTAGGTGCTGGTTATGAATTACCATTGAGTCCAAAATTAATGTTGGATCTTAGCGGTGCTTACATCATAATCAGTAATTTAGGTCATGTTGGAATTAGAGCTGGCGTTAAATTCGGTTTATAAAAATTTAAACTGATTCTTTATAAGCGGTATCGTTAAAACGTTACCGCTTTTTTTATTTTAAACTCGCTATCGCTTTTTTTCTTCTTAGTCCCTTTGCTTATTTTTGATTCAATAATTTTAAGGAAAGAACATGAAATTTGAACGCACCGCAGGAATTTTACTTCACCCAACTTCCCTTCCCGGTAAATTTGGAATTGGCGATTTAGGAAAAGAAGCTTATAACTTCGTTGATTTTTTAGATCACTCCGGACAAAAGCTTTGGCAGGTTTTTCCTCTCGGTCCAACTGGTTATGGTGACTCACCCTATCAATGCTTCTCGGCTTTTGCAGGAAATCCTTTGCTTATTAGTCCCGAAAAGCTTCTTGATGATGGATTTTTAACTCAGGCAGATTTGAAACATATCCCGAAGTTCGATCCTTCAACAATTGATTTTGGCGAAGTTATAGAATACAAGAAATCTCTTCTGAAAAAAGCATATGCCAGGTTCAAAGAAAATTCTAACAAATTTGAAAAACAGTTTGATAAGTTTTGCAATTCTCACAAGGACTGGCTTGATGATTTTGCTTTATTCATGGCAGCAAAGGAACATCACGGCGGCGGCTTGTGGACAGGCTGGGATAAAGATCTTGTTCTTAGAAAAGAAAGTGCTTTGAAGAAATGGACAGAAAAGCTTGCTGATGAAATCCGATATCATAAATTTGTTCAGTTTCAATTTTTCAAGCAGTGGAAAGAATTAAAGGAATACACAAACAAAAAAGAAATTAAAATAATCGGCGATATGCCCATTTTCATTGCTTATGACAGCGCTGATCTTTGGGCGAACAAACATCTTTTTACGGTTGATGAAAAAGGAAAACTGTTATCTGTTGCCGGAGTTCCGCCGGATTATTTCAGCAAGACCGGACAGCTTTGGGGTAATCCACTTTACAAATGGAAAGAAATGGAGAAAGATGATTTTCTCTGGTGGAGAAAAAGATTTTCTAGTTTATTTGAAGTGGTTGATATTGTTAGAATAGATCACTTCCGCGGATTTGAGGCTTATTGGGAAATTCCGGGTGATGCACCAACTGCAGTTTCCGGTAAATGGGTTAAAGCTCCCGGCGAAAAGCTTTTTGAAACGCTTAGAAAATATTTGGGAGAACTACCAATTCTAGCCGAGGATCTTGGTGTGATTACTAAACCGGTGAGAGACCTGAGGGATAAATTTGAATTTCCAGGAATGAAGATTCTACAATTTGCATTTGGAACAAAAATGGAAACGAAGTTTTTACCTCATAACTTTGTTCCTAACTGCGTGGTTTACACAGGCTCGCACGATAATGATACTACAAGAGCATACTTTGAAAAAGCAAAGAAGGAAAACAGCGACAGCTATACACATGTAAAAAATTATTTAAACTATCACGGCGAAAATATTGTATATGAGCTTATCAGAGCCGCTTACGCTTCAGTTGCAGATATTGTTATCATTCCTATGCAGGATGTTTTGAATCTTGGCGGCGACGCACGCATGAATTTTCCCGGTAAGCTTGGCGGAAATTGGACATGGCGAATGACATGGGAACAGATCGCCTCTAACTTACCGCATGGTTATAAGCAAATGGCAGAACTTTACGAACGCCCGCCGAAACCACAA
>JBGSOQ010000257.1:0-2395 GCA_041739035.1 Ignavibacteriaceae bacterium
AAAAAAAGCTGGTATTGTGCTAGAAGGTCCAAATCCTGCACTCTTAATTCAGGGTGATGATAATGTTGGCGTATTAGCTGAAATTCATCAGAAACTTTTTAATGCTGATATAAATGTTTATTCGGCTAATTGCGTTACCACGGGAAAAGGAACTTTTGGTTATCTTGTTTATCTTCGACCAGACGAGTATGACCGAGCATTAGAAGCTCTGGGAATGTAAATCCTATACTTTTAGTCGGTTTCTAGTGGTGATAATCCAGGAAGATTTGGTACAAATTTCTCGGAATCTTTTTCTTGATATCTTTTGGAGTATTGTTGAAGGATATAGTCGTAGAATTTCTGTCCGTAGCTTTTTTTATTGAGAACATTACCTTCTTGAATTATTTTATGCAGGCGTTGGGTCTGTAAAATAAATATCTCAATCTTCGATTGTATGATCTGAGGGAAGATATTTCCGTCCGTTTCTATTGCGAGGAATGGAAGATTATCTATCTCGGAGTTATATGTTCCCCGATTAATTTTTTCTGCTGCAGATTTTCCCTTAATGTTAAGTTCAGAATTAAGAATAGACTCGGCAACTCTCGAGGGCATGCAGCCAAAAGGACCGATAGAAATGACGCCGGAAACATGATCGAGAATCTCACGTAAACCAGAACCAACCGTAAGAATTGCTTCGCCTGCCAATTCCGGATTAATTAAATGTTCAGCTTTCTCTGCAACCTTTTCAACATGCACTAATTCATTATCACAAAATCCTGAGCGAGTTAGAATTTTCTTAATCTTTTTTTCAATCCTTTCTTGGAATTTATTTTTGATTGTTATCTTCGCATATTCCTTCAAATTTGGTTTACGATGACCGTCATTCCGGAGAGCCAGATAATTTGAGTAATAAATGTACTCACTAATTGGTGCAACTTTTACGACGATATTCTTTTTTGCAAGTCGCTCAATTAAATCCATTCGAGAAAATTCATCATTACGGACATAGATTTCGCCAATTAGCGCAACTTTAACTGCATCCTCATAAGGCACTTTTTTCGGTTGATAGGATAGTCTTTCTGCTAAAACTTCCAGTTGCTCATAAACTTTACTTATCGCATCATTTTCAATAATCTTTAAAATTCTTTGCCATTCCTCTGCAAGAATATCTAGAGCTTCTTGTTTATTTTCAGCTATAACATTTATTGCATGGAACATATTTTGGATAACATCCACTATCGATGTTCCAATCCACCCCCGCTTAAAAAACTCATCACCTAAGCCCCCATATGAATCTTCATCTGATAATGTATAAACTCCGTAGTCTTTTAGTTCTCTTTTTCGGATTATCTCTTCAAGATAAACATGGTATTGTCCAAACCGGCATGGTCCCGTTCCTTCCGCCATGAAAAAAAGCGTCTTTTCGTCTGTCGATTTTTTTTCATGATAGTATTCCAGCATAGCACCTGCATTCAGAATGAGGGGTAAACATTCCTTACAAGATGTTGAACCTCTCCCACTTGTAAGGGTTTTGAAAGTCGAAACAGGCAAAGGTTCGGAATTAATTCCCATCGATCTGAAGACTGCGGAGAAAGCTTCTGCCGCATAATTGCCCATATTTGGGACTAGGACTTTCACACGTTTATCAGTCAATAAAATCTCTTCTCCATCAGAGTCAATTATGGTCCAAGCATTTTTCACGTACATCGGTCTAAAATCTTTCTTGATTTCCGAAATAATTCCTTTTTTGTCCAACTCTCTATAACTTTTAATAATATCAAGAGCGGCTTCAATTCTTGTGTTGATACCTGCATCGGCAGAATGACTGTCAAGTTCAAGAGTTAATGAAGGTTTATTTCCCATAATATTTCTAAAGTAAGTAATTATCATCGAATCTGGTCCGCAGCTAAAGTTTGTAATGTAAGTTCCGAATAACTGAGGATGATCTTTAACGAATCTTGCTGACTGAAGAATCTGCTTTCCTAATCCCCAATACATATGGCGGTAACTATCAAGAGATTCACTCGGCAGAAAGTCGTGTGGAATGATCATCATATTACGGGAAGCGAACTTTTGTGGAATTCCGAGATTTGCTTCTTTCGCAAATGAATTGTACGATCTGCCAAAAAGTACAATGGCAAATCTATCAGGATCGTTTTCAAGATCTTCAATAACTTTCCTTCCGATTAATTTAAATTCATTCAGCATTTCTTTGTGAATCTCTGCCGCGTAATCATAAGAGGCAGATGCTAACGGTTTGTCCTTCCCAAGTTGCAATGCAAGTTCAACAAACTTATCCTTTGCATTCTCGTAACCTTCGGCAAAACTGATTATAGGTGAAAGTATTATTATATCACCTAAATCTTCTTTGAAAGTTGTTTTTAGATAATAAGTCTCGGATTGCAGAAGCACACAT
>JBGSOQ010000262.1:0-8658 GCA_041739035.1 Ignavibacteriaceae bacterium
ACTCTGGTTTTTTGCCACTTATTTTTGTGTCGCACAGCTAAAAGAAATAAAGTTTGATATCAATGCTAAAACTGCGTTCGCCATAATTGTTGATGATAAAACATTTGCAAACTGTCAGGCAGCAATTCTTAATTATAAAAAATCGGTAGAGGAGGAGGGACTTGCGACTTACATCTTAGTAAATGATTGGAAGCTTCCAGATGAAATCAAAAATGAAATCATAAAGCTGTATAACCAAAAGCCTCTGCTGGAAGGCATAGTATTAATTGGTGATATACCAATACCTATGCTTCGGAACGGGCAGCATTTTACCTCCGCATTCAAACTCGATGAAGACAAATATCCATGGTTCAGGTCATCTGTTCCTTCAGACTTATTCTATGAGGACTTCGATTTAAAGTTTGAGTACCTTGGTCAGGATAGTGTTCATAAGTTATCTCACTATTATTTTTTCTTGCCGGAGTCACCGCAGAAAATTGAAAAAGAAATTTATTCCGCAAGAATTAAACCTTCTGGAGTTGGGATAAATAAGTATGAAGTAATCAGTAAATACTTAAATCGTATAGCGGATCAGAAAAAAAAGAAAAATTATATAGATAATGCTTTAGTTTATTTGGGACATGGCTATTTATCTAATTCATTAACAGCTTGGGCAGATGAAAAAGCTTCTTTAAGAGAACAATTTCCTGAACTATTCCGGTCAAGCGGAAGAATTAAGAATCTTTTTCATTCAATGAATGATGAGATGAAAGAAATACTGCTTGTTGAATTACAAGATCAAGATTTGGACATGGCAATTTTTCATGCTCATGGAGATACTGATATGCAGTTAATCCTTGCATATCCCATTCCCCAAAATGTAAATGAGAATATTGAGTCAGTTAAGCTTTACCTCAGAAGCAAATTAAGAACGGCTCAGCGGAGAAAGCAGCCAATTGAAGAAGCAAAGCAATATTTCATGAAGGAATTTGATGTTCCGGAATCTTGGTTTGAGGGGACATTCGAAGATTCGCTTGTTGTTGCAGATTCAGTATTGGCTTACAAATTAGATATTTATCTTGATGACATTCGAAAAATCAAACCTCAGCCAAAGTATATTATGTTTGATGAATGCTTCAATGGTTCATTCCATCTTGATGAGTATGTTGCCGGTGAGTATGTTTTTGGAAATGGAAACGTTGTAGTTGCAGAGGCAAACTCTGTTAATGTCCTTCAGGATAAATGGCCCGATGAACTTCTTGGATTGTTAAATCTTGGTGTACGAGTTGGAGTCAGACATAAGGAAATAAATACTCTTGAATCTCATTTAATAGGCGACCCGACATTCAAGTTCGATTCAAACTCGAAGATAGATCTAAACGAGAAAATTTTACTTGAAAAAAAGAACGTGAAACTTTGGCGGGATTTGTTAAAATCCGAGAGTGACGGGATTCGCGGCCTGGCAGTTAGATATGTTTTTAAAAATCTCAGAGCAAAATTTGAGAAAGAGTTGACTGAAATTTACTTCAGCGATCCTGCTTTTAACGTTAGACTAAATGCACTTAAATGTCTTGCTGAGCTTAATACGACAACATTCCACCAAATTCTGAAGAAATCCATAAATGATCCTTTCGAATTCATACGACGAAAGACGGCTGAATGGATGGGTGAAATCGGGCTTAAAGAATATTTACCATTTTTGGCCAAACAGATAATTATTGATGAGTCGCCAAGAGTCTCGTTTAATGGAAAAAGTTCTTTAACTTTTATTAGTTCAAAATTGGCTAAAGAAGAATGCGATAAATTTATAGATGCTCTGCCAGATGTTGCTTCAAAAGAAATATTAAAAAATCAGCTCGCGAGTTCTTTTATTAGAAGTGATGAATGGTTGAATAAGGAAATTATTCCTCATATTCTAAGTGATACATTAAAGCTAAAAAGTAAACTGCAGGAAGTTCGAACATTTAGAAATTACAAATTTGCCGAAGCGGTGCCATTTTTATTGGAACAATTACAAAATAAAAAACAGCCTGATTCGCTGCGTAGTTATATTGCAGAAGCTCTTGGCTGGTTTACTTTTTACCATGACAGAGAGAAAATAATAAAGGTTGTTGATGAAGTTTTAAATTCAAAGGATACTCCACAAATAATTAAGAATGAAGTGTTAAGAACAAAGAACAGATTATTGGCAGGCTCTAATGACGCAATGCTTCCTTAAACTAAAATAACTTGTAATAATAAATTAAAAGGAAAATCATTGGAATAAGAATTCCCAACGCGGTTAACCAAGCACCTCGACCAGTAATTCCCTTTTTCCCTCTAATCATAAACAAACCTGAAATGGCCAAAAACCCCAGCGCAATTGCGAAGATATCTGCGACAAATGTCCAAATTTCCTTTGGAGCATTGAGATGAAGAAAGTTTGTTTCTCGTATTAGTGTTCGGCTTTTAACTTTTTCTTGGGTCACCTCACCGGTTCTTAAATTGACTTCAATTGTATTTCCTTCTACGAAGATTTTCAAGTTATCCGGGTCAGGGGAGAAACTATTTTTCAGTTTTTCCTTCTCACCAAGTATATTTAAAATTTCAAAAACCAATTCTCGGGAAGCCAAGACACTGTCAGGAATAGGTTTAATTTTAGCAACTGATTTTTCTATAGAATAATTTGGATTCCATTCAGCAACATGATTCACGGCTACCCCCGAGATAGCATAAATCACTGTAAGACCTGCAGCTAAATACCCGATATCACGGTGAAGAATTCTAAGCCATTTACGCCATTTAACCATATCAACCTCTAGCTATAAAAAAAGGTTGTCTAAAATAGTTGTTCCTGCACTCAAACTTAAATAATTAGGAACAGCAGGATGATTTTTTTAGGCAACCTTCAAATTCTATTAAAACTATTTAATAATAGCACCCAATCCTTTTATTTGATAATAAGTTGTCGGTCCGGAAACTGAATTTGGATCAAATTCTTTTCCATGTTCTTCAGCTTCGTGTTTTGCTCTTTCAATAGCCTGTTCTTTTGTCATTTTGATTTCGTAAACTTGACCTTCAACAACAGCAGATTTCCCTAACTCTTCCATCGGGAAAACAATTTCACCATCATTAACTTTAACCTTTATTTTTTGATACGGTTTGTCGCTCGCCAATTCAATCCAGCATCCCCTTTTTTCACAGACTCCTATAACAGTTCCTTCAACCAAAACTTTTTTACCTACGAAATCGTTAGGTTTTTCAAGGATAGCAGAGATTTTTGTTTTTTCTTTTAGATTCAACCTTTTGCCGTATTTATTACCATCTCCGGCATAAGTATTATTTAACAGTAAGAAAATTGCACTTACAATCATCAAAATATTTTTCATACACAAACCTTTATATTTAATATCAATAAATAATTTATTCATGCAAATATATTAAACTTTTTGAATCAAAATAGTTGAAAATGATAGTTCTACTAAAATGTGTCTAAATTACAAATTTCAAAAAAATAATCAACAGTATCAGTTTTCACAAAAATTTTTTATGTAATCATACATCTTTACTGGTTGACCTATAAATGTCACTGATTAAATTTTTTTTAGCTCACTCTTTTCCGACCTTTTTACGTAAAAATGCAGAGCGAATAAAAAAAATCATTATTTTATTTGTGTATAAATTTAGAAATTTTATGAAACCCTTTTTTACTTGTTTGTTTTTACTTGCAAATAGTTTACTTGCACAGAGTCATATCATATTAAATCCTCCTAGTTTGGAAAGAGGATTACCAGTTATGAAAGCCTTATCTCTAAGAACATCTGAACGCGAGTTCGATACTACTAGTTTAAGACTTCAAGATTTATCGGATTTAGTTTGGGCTGCTAACGGTATAAATCGTCCCGAGAGTGGAAAACGCACAGCTCCATCAGCAATAAATGCTCAGGACATCGATGTGTATGTTTTCTTGAAACAAGGCGCGTATTTATATGATCCCAATAAACACTCGTTGGATTTAGTTGTTTCCGGAGACTATCGAGAGTTAGTTGCCGGAAGCCAGCATGATGTTTCAAAAGCCCCAGTTATCTGTTTGCTTGTTTCAGATATATCAAGATTTGCTCGAGGTGACGAATCAAAAAAGATGATTTGGGCAGCGGAAGATGCTGGAATTGTATCACAAAACATTTCGCTTTTTTGCGCGTCTGTTGGGTTAGTCTCGGTACCGCGTGCAACAATGGAACAACAGAAGCTGAGAGAATTACTCAAGCTTAAAAATTCACAGCAATTAATGTTAAATAATCCGGTATCATATAAAAAGTGATGAGACATCTCAATTGATTAAAAAATTAAGAAGGGACTAAGCTCCGAAATGCAAGCACTCTTGACAGATTACAATCTCGGCGGAATTAAACTGAATAATAGAATAGTAATGGCTCCGATGACTAGGAGAAGGGCAAATAATTCGGAGAATGCTCCAACTGATCTTCATGTGGAATATTATAGGCAAAGATCTTCAGCCGGATTGATAATTACAGAAGGATCACAAATTTCTACAATAGCAGTAGGATATGTAAACACTCCCGGCATTTATTCTAAAGCACAGATTGAAGCTTGGAAAAAAGTCACACAAGCCGTGCATGAAGAGGATGGAAAAATATTTATTCAGCTTTGGCATGTTGGAAGAATTTCACATCCGGATTTTCATAATGGCGAACTCCCGCTTGCACCTTCGGCAATAAATCCTAAATTGAAGTTATCTTCTCCTAAAGGACATACAGAAACGGTAACTCCCAAAGAAATGACAATTGAAGAGATCAAATCAACAGTGCGTGATTTCAAATCTGCTGCTGAAAATGCAATACTAGCAGGCTTTGATGGAATAGAAGTTCATTCATCAAACGGATATTTGTTTCATCAATTTTTTAATAGATGTTCAAACGTAAGAACCGATGAATACGGAGGTTCAATTGAAAATCGCGCAAGATTTCTTTTTGAAGTTATAGAAGAAATAAAAAAAGTGATACCAGAAAATCAAATCGGGTTACGATTTAATCCATCGCTCCATGGGGCTTCGGGAATGATTGTAGATGAAGAAACAACCCCCACATTTGATTATATCATAAATCGTCTTAATGATTACAAGTTGGCTTATATTCATCTTACAGAAACCCTTCCGGATGTGATAAATGTTCCATATGCAGAGCCTCATATAGCAAAAAGATATCGTAAAATTTATAAGGGAACTATAATTATTAACCGAGCATTTGATCGGGATAAAGGTAATAAAATAATAGAAGAAGGATTAGCAGATTTAGTTTCCTTTGGAAGATTATTCATTTCAAATCCTGACTTACCGGAGAGATTTGCTCAGAATGCCGAATTATCAGCATGGGATTCGACAACATTTTATACATCGGGACCAAAAGGTTATATTGATTATCCCAAATTGCCGATCAAGATTTGAAAATGATTTTTATTTATTCTCTTTTTATAAAAGAAAACTCATTTACAAAGCAATCATTCTAATTAATTCAAAGTAAATACCTTAACACAGTATGAACAAAAAAGAAATTAAGAATAAGTACAAACAGACTTTACAGCCAATGGGCGTTTATCAGATTAAGAATTTAGTAAATGGGAAGATTTTTATTGGCAGCAGTGCAAATCTTCCCGGTAAAATAAATAGCCAAAAATTCCAGCTTAACCTTGGCTCACATCCTAATCAAGAGCTTCAAAATGATTATACAAAATTGGGAAGCGATAATTTTGCTTTTGAAATCATTGATTATCTTTAACCAAAAGAGGATAAAGACTATAATTATGTTGATGATTTGAAAGTATTAAAGGAGCTTTGGATTGAAAAGCTTTCAACAAATTCTCCCAATGGTTATAATTAAATGTTTATCCGTAAGCAATTGAGATGAAAAATAAATTCTGCATAATTTCTGTTTTAGTTTTAGTATCAAATATCTGTTTTTCACAAAACAATAAAATTCCTTCATACTATCACTATGATGAATATTTATCAAATGAATTAAAATCAATTGTTCGAGAATTGAAACTTGATGGTGATTTCAATGTCGGAGAGGATGGAATTGAACAAATATCTCTTGCTGTAATATTCATAAGCGGAGATAGTGCAAGATTTGGCAGAGTAAATTATGATAACTTCATTTACCCTGCATCGGTTTATAAAATGTACGTGGCAGCTGAAGTATTAAATCAGATTTCACAAGGCGAGTATTCTTTAGCAGAAGAATACGTTGTTAAATCTCCAAATGATGTGGATAAAAGCAAAGAAATTCTACTTGATCCCCGACCTTTACTAAAAGATGGTGACACAGTAACTGTAAATTATCTACTAGATTTGATGATTACACGAAGCGATAATACTGCAGCAAATTGTTTGATTGATCTTGCTAAAAGAGAAAATATTAATGCATTAATTCATAAGTATAATTGGGATGGAAGTGAAGTAACTAGAAAATTCTTGAGCAGGAAATACGAAGATTCCGGCTATGAAAAAATTCGAAGTACAGAAACATGCGCTTTGCATGCAGCTGATTTTCTATACTTGGTGCAAACGAATAAACTTGTCAATCCCTGGGTTAGTATGCAGCTAAAGTCTTTGTTGGGAAGGCAGCTTGATAACACAAAGTTATCAAAAGGTTTGCCTGATAATGCAATGTTTTATCACAAAACAGGTTGGTATTCTTACTGGACGAATGATGTCGGCATCATAGATGATGGTGATTTAGTTTATGTTATTGCATGTTTCATACCTTTGGAGGAAGAAGTTGCATTAGAAAAATTTGAACAGCTCTCGATGAATATATACGAGCTATTAAAATCCGATATTGTAAAATAGCTGCTAAACTGAGATTAAACTTCAGAAATCCAGATGATTATTAAATTCTACCCTACAGGCTTCCATCTAAATAAATTTAGAATTTTGAGGGAAAAGCGGCAAAATTTATATGAATAACTTCATCTTTTTAATTGTTGTCCTAAAAGGTTGATAAGCTCTGCTGTAAGTTATTTTATTTTAATTACAACAAACGTTACGTCATCATCGGGTTCTTTTTTTGCTGCTTTCTCAAATGATTCCTTTACTCGTGTGTAGCCATAATGTTCATTCATTTCATTTTGCAGCTCCGGCAATCCATCGCTTAGAAGTAACAAATTGTCGCCAGCAGTTATTTCTGTTTTCCTTATTTCGTAAGGGAAATCTTTTATTGCTCCCAGCGGCATTCCTTTAATTAATATTTCTTCAATAACTTTTGATTGTTTCCTGTAAATAAATAACGGAGGCATTCCCGCATTAGAAATCTCTAACTTGTTTGATTTTATTTTAATCATCATGAAAGCCATCATCAGTCTTCCCAGTTCTATTCCTTTCAGCGCATTACTGCTTATATCAAAATATGTTTTCATATCTAAGTTTGAGCCCGAAGCAAATAATGCTTTAATCATTGATACAAATTTACTCGCCTTCATTCCATGACCGGTTGCGTCGCCAATTACTACTGTAAGTGTTCCGTCTTCTCCTACGTGGAAATCATAATAATCTCCGCCAACTTCAGTGGCAGTTTGCATATAAACAGCAATATCAAGATTTGGTAGATCGGGAATTATCTTAGGCAGCATTGCTAATTGGAGTTGTCTAGCCTCTTCTAATTCAGCAGTCTTACGAAGATTTGCAGCTTCCAATTTCTTAAAATCTTCGTATCGAGAATAAGCTACACCGAAATCATCGGCTAGTTTCTCAGCTATCTTAATTTCTTCCTGAGATAGCGGAAGTTTACTCCCTACATACAACATTCCCTGGGTGAAGGGAAGGAGATGTAAATACAAAATTTCCGGTGCTTCCTTACCGGCCTGGAACTGTTCCTTATCTTCGACAAACCCCTGGTCCATCATTGTCTGCATCCACGCAATGAATTGTTCCTTGTTCCATACTTCATGGTATATTTTCCCCTGACGCCAATGTTTTACCGCATTATCCAGCCATGTATTATTAATTTTCACGTGGAGAGCTGCAATAGATTTTCCGAGCGGGGTTGAGAGATATGCATGCGCAACAGCATTTGGTTCGTCAAAAATAAATACACCGCAGCGGAAGAAAGGAACGCCTAAAGTAGTTAATTCTCTCCAAATAAGCGGAGTTATTTTTTCCAGATCATCCGTTGTGCGCATCGAGGCGATCTCGGCACGGACTCGATCTAACGAAGCTTGTCGTACAGCTTCAATTGCTCTGGCTTCTGCTTCTTTTAAATCCATGAAACGTCTATAGGTAAGACTGAGTACTGAAGTAAACCTTCTGAATATCTGCAGCTCTTCTTCTGATAATTTATTTTCAGTCCATGCAAAAATGAATCCTTCTTTAAAGGGAAAAGAATTTCCAAATTGTGTTACTCCCTCCGGATATTCCGGGTAACCAATTTGAGCGTTCATGACATTGTAATAAGCAGTAATATCTTCTCCTTCCAAACGGGGTAATATTCTTTCTGGAGTTTCCAGAGTAAATCTAATGAATTTGAAGCTGTTTAATATCCGCCTTTTTCTTTGAACAGTATTTTTAAATTAATTTTCAACAATTCCATGAGTAATAAGCGTTAGATTTTAAGCGAATTTCAAGATTCTGTAGTGATTGAATCGAGCCCCCGCTGCTAAAAAAGACCTAAAACTAAACGTTTTGGG
>JBGSOQ010000275.1:0-12483 GCA_041739035.1 Ignavibacteriaceae bacterium
GCTGAAACCATCCTAACCATTCCCGCACGGAGCATAAGAATGTGGCTTGTTACAACCGCATCATTAGGAACTTCTTTTAATGTTGGGACAAAATATTTGCTTAATCTCATAGTAATTTTTCTGATTTATTTGGTTTGAAAGTTGCTAAACGAAGTGCTAAAATAAAGATTTGGAGGTGGTTATCAAAATAGATGCAAACAAAGAGGACAGTGTTCCGGAGTATTTTTTTTTGCGGAATATCTTACATAATTTTTAGACAGCAAATATAATCTGACATTTAATCTTGAGATTGGTAAAATGAATGTAAATAATAATCCATGGCATAGTGTAAGCTCAGGTAAACAAGTTCCTGAGATAGTTAATACGATAATAGAGATTCCGAAAGGATCTAAAGGAAAATATGAACTTGATAAAGAAAGCGGTTTGCTAAAATTGGATAGAGTGCTTTACTCCTCTGTGCATTATCCGGCAAATTATGGATTCATTCCGCAAACATATTGCGATGATAAAGATCCGCTTGATATACTTGTGATATGCTCGATTGATGTTGACCCGCTTTGCATAATAGAATCAAGGGTTATAGGCGTAATGAGGATGGTTGATGACGACGAGGAAGATGATAAAATTATTGCTGTGGCTGAGAAGGATATGGCAGTAAATTACATTAATAATATTTCGGAACTGCCGCCACATACAATTGTTGAATTAAGAAGATTTTTTGAGGATTATAAAAAGCTTGAACATAAACATGTTATTGTCGAAGAATTTTTGGATAGAGAAGCAGCTTATAGGATTATTAAAGAAGCAATTGAATTGTATCAAAAGTTGAAGGAGAAACTTACAAGCTGATCACTTTGGCAGCAGATAATAAATGTAAACTATATATCCCGACAAAAGTAAAGCGCCTTCTAATCGTGTTATCTTATACCCGGTTTTACTCAAGGGGAGCAGAATAATGGCCGTAAAAAGCATCACGCCTAAATCAACATAACTGATCCCATTAGCACTTATTGGTACAATTAAAGCTGTAATACCTAAAATTCCAAGAATATTAAAAATACTTGATCCGATAACGTTTCCAACTGCAATGTCAGATTCATTTTTATGCGAGGCAACAATTGATGTGATAAGTTCGGGGAGGCTTGTCCCAATTGCAACTACTGTTAGTCCAATTATTGCATCGCTCACATTAAAAAGTTTAGCAATTGCAACTGCACTCTGAACAAATAAATTAGCTCCAATGACAAGCAAAGCAAGTCCAACAATCATTAGTAAGATTGAGATTGGAATTCCAAATCTGCTTTTTAAACCGACCTCAAATTCAGAATTCACTGCTTTGTCTTTTTCTTTTCTTGCCATTATAACATTAACAATCGTATAAACAACAATTCCGATCACAAAAATCAATCCATCAATAAAACTTAATTCGCTATCAATCAATAGTAAAATTAATAAAACACTCAAACCAATCATGATCGGGATTTCTCGTATAATTACTTTTGTATGTATTTCAATAGGTTTGATTAAAGCTCCGGCCCCAAGTATCAAAGCAATGTTTACGATGTTCGATCCGACAACATTACCAAGCGATATTGTACTATTGCCAATTAAAGCGGCTTTTAAACTGACTACTAATTCAGGCATGCTAGTTCCAAATGCTACAACTGTTAGTCCAACTACAAGCGGAGTAATACCAATTTTAATTGCAAGATTTGAACTGCCGCGAATAAGCCCTTCGGCCCCTAAAAAAAGCATCACTGCTCCACCGACAAGATATAATATTATTTCTATTTCAGACATAAAATATTATTTCTCAGCTTGTTCAACCAGATAAACTCTGTCGTTTCTTCTCACCGGTGATGGAACTTGAATTGTAATTTCATCAGATTTCCTAGCAAGAGAGCTTTCAGCATCATTTACTTTCATTTTGAATATTTTAATTTCAAGAACCCCAGTTGTTTCACCTATGAACAAAAGTGTATCGCCAATTTTAATTTTCCCCGATTCTAAAATAATGTGAGCAACCCGGGGAGCTTTAAAGTAGTTCAAAACTTTTCCAACAAACACTTTTCTTGTTGTTGCTTTGCTGCCGTAAATATCAGCATAATCTTCGGAGCTTGGTACATCAAAGTAGAATCCAGATGAGAAACCGCGATTGTAAACCGTCTCCAACTCAGATAGAAATTCTTTTTTCTTATTCTCAGTTAATTTTTTTTCGTAGTAAAGATCAATGGCTTTGCGATAAACTGATACTGTGGTGGCAACATATTCGGGACTCCTTTTTCTGCCCTCAATTTTGAATGAATCTATTCCTGCTTCAATCAGTTTATCAATGAACTCAATGGTGCAAAGATCGTTAGGTGACATAATATAATCTTCACCAATGATCATTGATTTATCAATACTCGGATCATAAACTTCAAATTCTCGTCTGCATGGCTGAATACATTCACCCCGGTTTGCACTTTTGCCAAAAAGATGATGGCTTAAGAAACACCTGCCGCTAACCGAAATGCACATAGCTCCGTGAACAAATGCTTCTATCTCAAGCTTAGTTTTTTTTCTAATCTTTTTTATTTCTTCGAGTGAACATTCACGAGCAAGAACAATTCTAACTGCACCGAGTGATTTAAAAAATTCAGCACTTAAAGAATTTGAAACTGAAGCTTGAGTAGAAATGCAGAACGGCATTTTTTTCTTTTTACAAAGATGAGCTGCAGCAAAATCCCAGCAGATAACTCTATCAATTTTTGCTTTCTTTGCATGTTCAATAATCTTGCCCAGCTCTTTTATTTCATCTTCAAACACAATGGAATTCAGAGTAAGATAAGATTTCACATCATGCTTTTTACAGAAGCGAGCAATTTTAGGAAGGTCTTTGAGTGTGAAGTTCTGCGCTTTAATTCGCATATTCAACTTATCAACACCAAAGTAAACTGCATCTGCACCAGCATTTACAGCAGTCGTCAGCATAGTCCAATCCCCTGCCGGAGCCATGAGTTCTGGTTTGTTGTTTACGGTTTTTTTATGGTTAGACATTGAAAAAAATAAAAAAGTCAATAGCACGCTGATGACACAGATTGGATAGATCAGCGCAGATCAGCTTCATCTGCTCCATCTGCGTTCTATTGATTTAAGCTTTTTCCTCCCACACTTTGGCAATTTCAACTATCACTCGTACAGCCATTTCCATATCTTGAACAGAAACCCATTCCGTTTTTGAGTGGAAGCTATGCTCGCCGGCAAAAATATTTGGAGTTGGCAATCCCATAAAAGACAATCTTGCTCCATCTGTTCCGCCTCTGATTGGATGCATAATAGGTTTAATGTTCAGCCGCTTCATTGCTTCGATGGCATTATTTTCAACTTGAGGATGTTTCTTCAATACTTCCCTCATGTTGCGGTATTGTTCAGTCACTGTAAATTCCATCTTCGCACCAGGAAATTTCTTGACTGTTTTTTGAGCAAGTTTCTTTAACATTGCCTCATACTTTTTAAGCTTAGGAGTTTGAAAATCTCTGATGATAAACTTAATAATTGTGAGCTCTTCATTGCCATTTATTGAAACAGGATGAACATAACCTTCTCGCTTTTCAGTTGTTTCCGGCGAGAGTGATTTCTTAAGTAAAGATTCGATAAATGCGGCAGCCACTTTCATTGAGTTAATCATTATTCCCTTTGCATAACCGGGATGAATATTCTTTCCGTGAAATTTAATTGTCACGCCGTCTGCACTGAATGTTTCAGTTTCAACTTCTCCTCTGCTTTGGCCATCAACAGTGTAAGCATATTTTGCACCAAATTTTTTAACATCGAACTGCTCTGTCCCACGACCGACTTCCTCATCGGGAGTAAAACAAATTTTAATATCACCGTGTTTAACATCGGGGTGAGTTATAAAATACTTAACAGCATCCATAATTTCAGCAACACCGGCTTTGTTATCAGCCCCAAGAAGTGTAGAACCATCTGAAGTAATTATATCATAGCCCTTCATGTTTTTTAAATCGGGATTTTCTTTTGCTTTTATTACCTGATTGTCTTTAGGAAGTTTAATATCACCGCCTTTATAATTTTTGTGAATCATCGTCTTTACGTTGGCACCGCTCACCGCAGGGGATGTATCGACGTGTGCAATAAACCCGATTGGAGTAACTTTTTTATTAGTGTTAGCTGGAAGCGATCCCATAACATAACCCCAGTTATCCATATGAGCATCAGTTACTCCTAATTGTTTAAGCTCTTCAACCAAGATTTTTGATAGGACTTTTTGTTTTTCTGAACTTGGAAATGAAGAAGATTCTTCATCGGATTGAGTATCGATTTTAACGTATTCTAAAAATCGATCAACGCATGTGAATTTATAATTTTGATCAAACATTTTTACCTCCAATTATTGATTTTTTGTAGTTCTAACCTATTGAAAATGAGCTATAGTTTCAAGGAAATTGAGATAAATTGAAAGAATTAAATGGGCAAAAGTTATCTTTGTCACAGAAAGTTTAATTTATGCTGCGAGGGAAAACTATTTGTATATCGCTTAAATAGTGACGAAATTTCATTTGTTAATTATCTCAAAAATACTAATGTTTTTATCATAACGATTTTTTAGTTCAAGTGAAAGAGAATCCACTTTTAATCAAAATAATTCGCTTTCTATCCTTACTTTTCCTAATTGGAATTTTCTTTTCCAACGCACTAATGCAGATAGTTGCGACGCTGTTCCTTCCTATCACTATCTACCTAATAATTAGAAAATTAAAGGAAAATAAACTAACTACGCTTGAACTGCTGATTGTTCTACTTTTTTTCAGCAGTTTACTGTCAATTTATTTATCGCCTAATTCATCGGTTGCGTCAAAAAATGTTATTTACCATTCAATTTTGTTGGCAATTATACCGATCAGTTATTTAGTCGAGCATGATGAAAAAATAAACATCAATTTGTTAGGGAAAATAATTTCAGTTTTTGCTGTGTTGTCTGCGGGTATTGGAATTGTCCGATACATTAATGATGCGGAAAGAGCTTATGGTTTTTTTGGCGGATATTATACCCTGGCAAGCATTCTGGCTTTTTCTATCCCAATTACATTTGCTTTCATCTTTTATTCGGAGGGTTTATGGAAATATTTTGTGATTGGCTCAACTATTATACAATCATTGGCTATATGGTTTACTTTCACAAGAAGCGCTCTCCTGGGCTTACTAATTGGTGGTTTTGTAGTAATTGTAATTTTATTTTTTTGTTCAACAATATCAAAATCAACGAAAACCAAAATTGCTATCACCTTAGTTTTTGCTGTTATCGCCATCATTGCACTCCTCGTCACAACATCCGATACACGCTTAAATCCTTTACTAATTTTTAGTAATCCAGATTTATCGAGCGGACGACACGAAATTTACTATGATGCCTATGAAGTATTCAAAACTGATTTGAACACCGGATGGGAAAATATTATTCTTGGTCACGGATTGGAGAGCAGAATAATCCTTTACCCGAAATCACTTTACACAAGCTGGGAATCAGATTACGTAGAGACTTTCGTCTCTCAAGGATTAGTGGGCTTATTGCTGATAATTTTGATTTACTATCAATTTTTTAAGCGATTGACAAAGCTACTCTCGAAGGTTAGTCAAACAGAGTATTATAAATTGGCATTAGGATTACTTGTCAGCGGAATTGCTTTCTGGACTATTTCATTTTTCTCATCCCAATTGGTTGGAAGAAACAGCAGCGCTTATTTTGTTGTAATCTATTCCCTTATAATATTTATCGATAGAGTACTCGCAAACGACAAAACCGATTCTCCGGCTAACTAGTCTATTCTCATTATCACAACTCTTCTATTCTTTGCCATTCCTTCGGAAGTAATATTATCAGCAATTGGATAATCTTTTCCTAATCCGACGACAACAAACCTATCTGAACTGATTCCTCTTTGCACAAAATATCTGAATACAGATTCGGCTCTTTCTTGAGATATTTTTTTATTTGCCCAATCAGGCCCCTTATCATCAGTATGACCCTCTATTCTCCAACGGGATGATGGGCTTTCCACCATCACCTTGACAAGTTTATCCAGTTCCGGATAAGCTGCCGGCAAAAGTGCAGATTGCCCAAAAGCAAATGTCGCGCCCGAACTAAGGATTACTTTTTTCTCTCGAGCTTCTTCTTTAATCTCGCAACCAAACTCATCAACTTTTTTTCCTGCATGCGTATTTGGACATTTATCTTTTGCATCAATCACTCCATCACCATCAGAGTCAATGGAACACCCTTTATTATCAACAGAAATTCCCTTTGGTGTATCTGGACAATAATCCATAAAATCGGGAACTCCATCATCGTCGAAATCCTTAGGACAGCCAAATTTATCTACTGGAATATTAAGCAGTGTGTTTGCACAAAGATCCAAGTAATCCGGGACACCATCTTTATCTCCATCAAACGGACATCCACTTTCATCAACTAAAACTCTGGTTGGAGTATCAGGGCACTTATCCAAATAGTCGGGGACTCCATCTCTATCTCCATCGATCGGGCAGCCATAATCATCAACTTTAACTCCTTTTGGTGTACCTGAACACAAATCCTTCGAATCCAGCACTCCATCCTCATCTTCATCTTTTTCGCTGAAAAAGGAGTAAGAAAAACCCGCCCCTATTGAATAAAATAAATCTGTACTAACACCAGCAGCGTAATCATCCAAATAATCATTAGGGCTGATATGAGCCATACCGTTTATGTTAAAACTAAAATCATCAGTGAGAAGAAATCTAAATCCAAGTTCTGCATTATAATTTATTTCTTCCTTTTTATATAATCCGGCAGCATTGTTTGGAAGTTTTTGTTGACTACTTCCATATGGATCAAACCAAAGATAAGATGCACCGGCTAAAAAATAGGGAAACACAGTTTTGCTAAGTGAATAAATAAATACAATTCCGCCACCCAAATACTTAAGTGTGGTTCTATATTGATCAGGAATTTGTTCTTCATCTTTACCGGAAATAAATCCAGCACCGCCAAAAGCTCTAAGACCAAACGATGTTCTCGATTCAGAGGGAAGGAAATATTCCAATGATGCCTTACCAAGGTAATCAAATGTGCTGCCTGAATAGTCGGTTTGTTCCCAGGTTGCAGCTCCTTCAACAGTTAGTACAACAGTATTTGAGAAGGCATGGTAATAAATCCCGCGTATGGGCTGAGCCACAGAGTAAAAATTTAAGACAACTAGCAATAAAAGGGAGAAATAGAACTTCATTAAAGTCCTCATATATTTTCTGAATTGAAATTTACGTTTAATTGTGGTTTTAGGAAAGATATTGAAATAAAAGTGATATAATTAAAAAATTGAATACAAGAAAGATTAATGTAAATTTAAGTGGAATTATTTAAACAATCTGAGTTATAAGGCCTTTTTCATCTGTTTAATGGAATAGATTACTTCAAATGATTTTCCGAAGAACACTTATACTAATTCTTACTTTTTTATTCTCTTCTTTTACATTTTTTAACTTAACGGAAACTTCCACTAAAAAGCCAAATGAAATCAAACCATCGCAAATAATAAATCTTGATTCACTTCGTACATTAATTTCTGCCAGTGGTTGGAATAGTGATTTTCTTGATTTGTACAAACATGCTCTTTTAAATTTTCCGGTTGAGCTAAAAATAGAATCAGAAAAATTGAATCATGTTCCCGGAATATTTGAGAAACTCTTTCTTCAAGCTGTTATCCTAAAACGTAGTGGAAATTATCGGGATATGCTTGATTCACTTCTAGTTGGATTTGATCTTTATCCCAAGTATTTACCATTTTTTGACGAACTGGTATTTGCCGTAAAAGCAACAAATCAATCTACTTTCCTGGAAAATCTTTTGCGTAATACTAGTAAAATCGGAGAAGCCCAACTTGCCTATTTATCCGGCTTGCTTCATTCACTTAATGCTGAACAGGAAGACGCTTTAAAGTCTTTTCAAAAGGCAGACTCGCTTGTTTCAAATGATAAGAATATTCTTTTAAAATTATTTCAAGCTTTTAGAAGAGTAGGAGATATCAAAAATTCCGGTGAGGTTTTAGATAAATTAAAAAAGATTTATGGTGATGACGATATATTAAAACCAAAACTTTTGCTTGCTGAAGGAACATCTTTTTTCTTATCTAAAGATTTTAAAAAGGCTAAGGAACTTTATACTAAAGCATTAGAAGCAGCAATTAAAGCCGAGGATAAATCTTCGCAATCAAAAGCACTGATGAGCATAGGTAATTACGAAAGCAATGCTCATGAAATGATTAAAGCCAGAAATCTTTTTAAGAAAGGATTCGCTGCGGCAAAAGATGTTAATGATATTGAAGCATTAGCATTAGCTTATTCCGCGTTGGGCAAATCCTTTGCAGCAACTAATGAACTTGTAGAGGCTAAGAAAAACTACCTGCTGGGATATGATCTTTATAAAAAATTGGAAAATTCGGTAAGGCTTTCTTTTTTGTCCAATAATCTTGGCAGACTTTACATGAACTTTTTCGACTATAATTCTGCAATAAAATATTTTGAGGAAGGCACCCAATTTGCCGGCAATAATAAAAGAGCTGAGGCAGTAAACCTTACTGGATTAGCAGATGTCTATGCGAATCTGTCTAACTATTCAAAAGCGCTTAAATACTACCGAGAGGCACAAAAGATAGCAGCAGGAATAAAAGCAATAGGATTAAATGGAGAAATTAGCACCGGATTAGGAACAATGAATTTTAACCTCGATAGATTTTCGAATGCTTCGTTTTATTATCAATACGCTCTTGAGCTGCAGAGCAATTCCGGCAATTCTTATATCGCAGCAGATATTTGCCATAAACTTGGACTAATTTATCTCAGAATGGATAGTCTATTAGCAGCAGAAAAATATTTTAAACAATCAATAGAATTATCCGCATTTTCCAAAAATGAGTATTCTGCTGCTCTTTCTTTCAGCGATCTTGCTGACTTATACTTTAGTAAAAAGGATTTTAATATTGCCACAGTATTTTTATCTAAAGCCAAATCTGTTGCACATAAGCATCAATGGGGGCAAATTACAGCCAAAGAGGAAATACTCGAAGGGAAAATAAATGCCGAAAGAAAATATTTCGAACCGGCAAAAAGAAATTTTCAGAATGCCTTAAAAATTGCAACTGAATTGAATGATTTTAACCTTCAAATCATTGCAAACCATCATTTGGGAAAATTATTTCACAACTACGGATTTGCCGAAGCAGCGGAATCATTTTACAAATCCGGAATTTCTTCAGCCGAAGATGTGTCGCATCCTTTATTCCAAGACATCGAATTGCAAATTTCCTTCTTTAATGCAAGAAGAGATTTGTATGATTCTTATGCAAGACTTTTGCTGGAAAACAAAAAATATGAAGAGGCATTTCTAGTTATTGACAAATCTCGTTCTGCAAATACAATGCAAAACCTTGCAAATCTTAAATTGCTATCATTGAGTAAAGATGGTAATTCAATTGAAAAACTTTATGAACTGGACTGGACGCTTAATTCTAATAAACACAGCAAGACGGAAACAGATTCTCTTAGACGGACTTTAGCAGAACTAAAGCATAACTTAACAGTAAAACATCCTGAACTAAAACACATTATTGAGCCCAAACATACAAGCAAAACTTCGGATATACAAAAATTTCTTACCGGGAAAGAAAACTTTATTTCAATTTATTTGACAGAAAATAATTCATATTTATTCTTAGTTACACAGAAGAAGTTTAAAACGATCGTACTGAACGTTAATCGCAAAACAATTACTGATTTGATCTCAAAAATTTCTCCTCACTTCGATCATTCATTCCGAGCACAAAGCTTCTCCAGTAAAGATCTTTTTGCGTTCAACACAATTTATGCACACGAACTGTATAAACTAATTATGGAACCAGTCACTGATAGAATTCATAAAAATGAAAAGTTGATCTTTTCCCCCTCCAGCGAATTAATGGCTTTTCCATTTGAATGTCTTGTAAGTAATAATACTGCCAGTGATAGCCAGAATAATTATTCGGATATGAAATTCTTAATTACTGATTATCCAATTTCATATACTCCATCTGCTGCGGTTTATGTGGAAGAAGCTCAAAATAAGTCAAGTAATAATGATAAAGTTTTGATTGTAGGCGATCCTGCTATTGATAATCAATCGGAAGAATTTCTTCAAAGAACAGGCTTGCTTGAAGAATCTGTGAGTTCTACAAATATTCTTACACTGCAACCATCAGAGAATTCGGGCGCGGAAGTGACTATTATAGGCGACATAATTAAAGCCGATAAGGTACTTTTGAGTAAAGATGCTACTGAGACTAGCTTTAAACAAAATGCCGAAGCAAGCAAGGTCATTCATTTATCAACACATTCGATATTATATAAAAAGCAGCCATTAATTTTGTTCTCTAATTTTTACGATCCGGAAAATGATGGATTTCTTGAAGCTTCAGAGATAGTGCGGCTGAAATTGAACTCGGATTTGGTTGTGCTAAGTTCGTCCAGTTCGGGACTAGGAAAATTCGATGAATCTGAGGGAATTACTGAAATGACAAAAGCATTTTTTACTGCGGGATCGAAAAGTATTGTTGTTACTTTGTGGGAGGTTAACGATAAATCTACTTCAAAACTGATGTCATGCTTTTATAAAAAACTTAGCGAAGGTTATGATAAGTCGGAAGCATTGAGGCATGCAAAATTAGAATTCATTAAAGATCAGTCCCCTAATCCTTATTTCTGGGCAGCGTTTGTACTTTCGGGAAATACGTCTAAGGTTGAGCTTGAAACACCATCAGTTATTAAACCTTATATAACTGTTATTTTATTTATCGTATTTGTTGCGATCTTAATTTATTTCCTCATCAGAAGAAGAAGACAAGTTCAAATTTCTTAGTATCCTCTTGTAAATACTTTTTCCATATCGGACTTAACCATCAATTTTACAAGATCGCTGAATTTGGTTTTTGCTTTCCAGCCCAACAATTTTTGAGCTTTTGAAGGATCGCCGATCAATAAATCTACTTCTGTGGGGCGATAATAATTTGGATCAATTGTTATTACAGTATCGCCTTTCTTAATATTTTTACCAAAGCTAAATCGGTACTGCCCAGATTTATTTTTTAGGTCCAATAATTTTTCTGCCTTACTATAATCAATTTTATTAATTATCCCTTTTTCATTTTCATTCTTGCCTTTCCATTCCAAATCAATCCCGATTTCACTAAAGGTTAGTTCAACAAATTCCCGGACAGTGTGAGTTTCGCCAGTAGCAAGAACAAAATCTTCAGCTTTCTTATACTGAAGAATCTTCCACATACCCTCACAATATTCCGGTGCGTAACCCCAATCGCGTTTTGCATCCAGGTTTCCGAGCGATAACGCCCTTTGTAAACCAGCTGCAATAGCTGAAGCAGCACGAGTTATTTTTCTTGTTACGAAAGTTTCACCTCTTCGCGGCGATTCATGATTGAACAAAATACCATTGCAGGCAAATATGTCATAAGCTTCGCGGTAATTAACAATTATCCAATAACCATAAAGCTTAGCAACACCATAAGGTGATCTAGGATAAAATGGTGTTTTCTCTGTTTGCGGGACTTCCTGTACTTTACCGAAAAGCTCGCTTGTTGATGCTTGATAAAATTTGACTTTTCTCAATCCAACTTCTCGAATTGCATCAAGAAATCGGAGAGTGCCTAAAGCATCCACTTGTGCAGTGTAATCCGGAATCTCAAAAGATACTTTGACATGACTTTGGGCCGCGAGGTTATATATTTCATCCGGTTCAATTTTTTCCAGTAAGCGATTTAAATTGCTTGTATCTACAAGATCACCGTAATGAAGAAAGAGTTTTTTATTAAGTACGCTTTTATCTGAGTACAGATGTTCAATTCGACCTGTATTGAACGAGCTGCTCTTTCTTATTATTCCATGAACTTCGTAATTTTTTTTAAGAAGTATCTCGGTAAGATAACTTCCGTCTTGTCCTGTTATCCCGGTAATGATTGCTTTTTTCATGATTCAATTAAAAAAAAATTAGTTGTTGTTTGTCAGAAACCATTTATAGGTTTTCTCAATTCCAGAACGCAACTCTTTTTTCGCTTTCCAGCCAAGAGCATTAATTCTTGAAACATCGAGCAGCTTTCTTGGTGTGCCATCAGGTTTTGAATTATCATAAACTATTTCGCCTTTAAAACCTACAATGTCAGAAATCATTATTGCAAGTTCTGCAATGGTTAAATCTTTTCCTGTTCCAATGTTTAGAAAAGACAAATTATTCTTGTATAAATCTTTTGCATCAACATGTTCCATTAAATAGCAAAGACCTTCGGCTAAATCATCAACATACATGAATTCGCGTAATGGTGTTCCTGTTCCCCAAATTGTTGTATAAGCTTGATTGTTTTCTTTAGCTTCATGAAACTTACGAATCAATGCAGGCAAAACATG
>JBGSOQ010000278.1:0-2257 GCA_041739035.1 Ignavibacteriaceae bacterium
GGGAAAAAGGAAATTTCAGATAATGTTGAGAACTCAATGGCCGGTAACGACTTACAACAGAAGGCAGAATTGGTACAAGTGCGTGAGAATAATTCCGGCACGTCTCAAGTAGAAGATAAAATCAAAGAAGAAAATGGCGAAGCTGATAAAGGAAAAGAAACTCCGCTTTGATGTTCCTTCCGGTCAGAAGAAGGAAAGAATAGATATATTTCTTTCGGCCCACATTGAAAACGCTACGCGCTCTAGAGTTCAAAAATTAATTGAAGCGAACCTTGTAAAGGTAAATGATAATTTTGTTAAGCCCAGCTATAAAGTCCTCCCTAATGATATTATTGAAGCCGTCATACCAATTTCTCCGAGACCGGAGGAAGCTGAACCGGAAGATATTCCGCTTAATATTATATATGAAGATGATTACCTAATCATAGTTAACAAACAGGCAGGAATGGTAGCTCATCCGGCTTATTCAAACTATACCGGAACCCTTGTCAATGCACTCCTTCATCACACAAAAGAATTAAGTGATTTAAACGAACCAGGCAGACCGGGCATTGTTCACAGGATTGATAAAGACACCAGCGGATTATTAGTAGTTGCCAAAGATGAGTGGACACATGCGCAGCTTGCCAAGCAATTTTCAAAACACACGATCGAGAGAGAGTATTGGACAGTGGTTTGGGGGAAGTTCAAAGAAAGAAAAGGCGAGATTGACACTTTCATAACAAGAAGTAAAAAGGATAGGAAGAAATTTGCTGCAAGCACAAGCGAAGGCAAGCATGCCGTAACTTTGTATGAAGTTCTTGAAGAATATGAATTTGCCTCGCTTCTCCAAATTAATTTGAAAACGGGAAGAACACATCAGATACGTGTTCATTTATCATCAATCAATCATCCTGTGTTTGGGGATCTAACTTATGGCGGAAGAGAGATTGTATATGGATCAAATCTTCCTAAAATGGCAAGCCGAATAAAAAATTTATTGGAAATAATGCCGAGACAAGCGCTTCATGCAAAAACTTTGGGTTTTATTCATCCTCATAAAAAACAGCACGTCAGATTTGATTCTGATCTACCGGAAGACATTGTGCAATTGATTTCCGAACTTAAATCAACTTAAAGCTAATAATTTTATATATTTGATTTTACATTACGAACATCTTAAAATTTATTTATGCTGACCATATACAATACACTTACCAGAAAAAAAGAAGAATTCATTCCTATCAAACCAAATGAAGTGAAAATGTATGTTTGTGGTCCAACTGTATACGATTTCTTTCATATTGGTAATGCCCGATCGTTCATTATGGCAGATGTGCTTAGAAGATATCTTGAGTACAAAGGGTACAACGTTAAATACATAATGAACTTAACTGATATTGATGACAGGATAATCAAGAAATCGATTGAAGAAAAAATAGACGCGAAGCATGTTGCAGAAAAATACACCAAAGCATTCTTTGAGGATATTGAAAAACTAAAAGTAAGAAGAGCAGATGTTTATCCAAAAGCGACCGAGCATGTTCACGAGATAGTAAATTTTATTGAACAGTTGGAGCAAAATGGATTTGCATATAACGTTGATGGAAATGTTTTTTATGACGTTTCGAAGTTTAAGGATTATGGAAAATTAAGCGGTAAGAAACTAGATGAGCTTGAATCCGGGGCAAGAGTTGATGTTAATGAAGAAAAGAAAAGTCCGCTCGACTTTGCTCTTTGGAAAAAAGCAAAAGAAGGCGAACCGTTCTGGGAAAGTCCATGGGGAAAAGGAAGACCCGGTTGGCACATTGAATGCTCTGCAATGAGCTGTAAACACTTGGGAGAGACATTTGATATTCACGCCGGCGGAAATGATTTAATTTTTCCTCATCATGAAAATGAAATTGCACAAAGTGAAGCTGCTACCGGAAAGAAGTTTGTTAATTATTGGATTCACTTCGGCTTCTTGAATATTAACAATGAAAAGATGTCCAAATCTCTTGGCAATTTTTTTACTGCCAGGGATGTTCTAAAACTCTATTCGGCTGAGTCAATCCGATTATTGTTTAGTCAGACTCATTATAGAGGTCCATTGGAGTTTAGTGATGAATTACTCGATTCATCACAGAAAGGGTTAGAGAAGTTTGAGAATTTGATTGAAAAGATAACCCCTCACCCCGTCCCTCTCCAATCCGCCAGAGGCGGACAGGAGGGAGAGAGGATTAATCCCAATTTTGATTTTGAGAAGTATTACAAGGATTTTGAATCTGCAATGGAT
>JBGSOQ010000401.1:0-20920 GCA_041739035.1 Ignavibacteriaceae bacterium
GATGTCAATATGTCCATAAGTAACCGGATCGAATGTTCCAGGATAAATTACTTTTCGCATTTTACTAAATCCTTTACTTAGTTGATGATCAAAACTAATAATATTTTAATTAACACTCATGACATTTGTGATTTACCTCAATTTTATTCCCAAATTTATTTTTATTGCTTATTGATGATGGAAATGCTTTAATATATTTTGTAATAAGAATATTCTTCTTTTCACAAAAATAAGAAGTAAGGGCGATTGATATGTCAATTGTTCCACGTTCTATCAAATCAATTTTAACGATAGATGTACTCTTATACATTTGCGGTATCCTTGGAATATATCTGACCACACTTAAAGGGGATTTGCCATTCGATACACAATATCAAAATTCTATAATAAAAATACGCGAACCATTACGCGAATCCACTTTATCTCTAGTTGGACAAAATATTCTTAATGTAGATGGGTTAGTACTTTCATCTCCAGAGGAAACTGAGACATATCTGGACAGCTTTAGAAAAGGTGATAAGGTTTTACTTGCTCTTTCTGATCAGTCAAAAATAGAAGTTGAGCTGACCGAATACTATTCCATACCATACAATATTCTCGCATTTATAATTGGGACGTCCTTTTTTTTCATTTCAATCGTTGTACTGATTAAGGCTCAATTGCAAAAACCTGCTCGATTATTCCATTGGGTTTGTGTATTTACGGCATTGATTATTATGGCAACTTGGGGGAATTATAGTTTTGAGCCAAAGGTAATCCCAATAATAACTAGAACGGTGCTGCATTTTGCTGTGTGTATAGTCCCGGCTTTATTTCTCCATTTTACTCTTGTTTTTCCAGAGGAGAAGAAGATTAACACCAAATATTTATTTCACATGCTGTACTCTGTGTCAGGTGTAATTTTACTTTTTCTTACATATCGGTTCTTGTCTTTAATTTCTGATGTGACTATTGATAATATTAAATTATACGTTCTTTCCTACAATGTTTCAAGAATTTACCTGATTACTTGTGTAATCTTTGCAGTTGGGATCTTTATTCATTCCTACAAAACATCTGCTGGCCAATCTGATAAGAAAAAATTAAAATGGATTTTGTATGGCCTATCTGTAGGGCCGCTTAGTTTTATCTTGCTTTGGACTTTACCAATTATGCTGACAGATAGGTCTTTAGTGCCGGAGGAAATTGTAATTATTCTAATATCAGTTATACCGATAACCTTTGGGATCTCCATTGTAAAGTATCATGTAATGGATATTGACTATTTGATTAATAGGAGCGTCGTTTATTCTCTTGTGATCGCGGCTTTACTGGTTTCTTACTTATTTATAATTGGATTACTGACAAATTTCGCTGTACAGATTGATATCAAAATATCTTCAATAATATCGGCTATAGCAATCGCTTTATTATTTCAACCGATTAAAGCCCGAGTTCAAAAATTCGTTGATAGAAAATTTTTCAGAGTACAGTATAATTTCCGTGAGGCAATTGGAAAGTTATTTTCAGAAATAAATGAATCAAATAGTATCCAATCTCTTGCTGAAAGAATTATTAAAAGGATAGATGAATTAATCCCTGTTGAAAAAATCGGATTCTTTCTGCTTAATGCTTCCAATAATATGCTGAAAATGATTTCTCACAAAAACTTTAATTTATTAGTCGACCATTCAGTTAAATTTGAACCGGATAATCTTAAAACTAACTTACTGCTTCCAGTAGCATTAGCGGATTCCGTGGAGTCCGGTGTGAATATCGAAAATGCGGATGTTAATGTATTTAGGCGGTGGGGAATGAATTTAGTTTTTCCTATTAAATCAAGTAATGGAGATATTCGCGGATTTCTGGTTTTAGGTTCAAAAAAATCGGGTACTAGGTACACAATTGAGGATGTCGATCTATTAAATACGGTTACAAGTCGAATCGCTTCTTCAGTTGATAGAATAAAACTGCAAGAGGAGTTAATATTGGAAAGAGTTGAATCAGAGCGCTTAGATGAACTTAATCGACTTAAATCTTTTTTTATTTCTAGCGTTTCTCACGATATGAAAACTCCTTTAACATCAATAAAAATGTTTTCTGAATTACTTCAATCATCAAGTGAAATCAAATCTGAAAAGTCAAAAGAATACTTAGATATAATTGAAGGAGAGAGCAGCCGTCTTTCGCGTTTGATTGATAATGTTTTAGATTTTTCCAAGATAGAAAGGGGCATTAAGCAATATCGATTTGAAAATATAAAGCTAAATGAAATTGTTGTTCATACCTTTAAGTTGATGCATTATCAATTTATGCTGAATAAGTTTGTTATTGAATCTAATTTATCAAACGATGAAAAATTTATTTATGCTGATAAAGATGCTATCGAAGAAGCACTCATAAATTTACTTTCGAATTCTCTAAAATATTCAAAAGAAAATAAAATTATTCGTGTCATTACGAATATTAAAAATGAATTTATGGCTTTAACTGTTGAGGACAAGGGAATAGGAATCGATAAAAATAATCTACAAAACATTTTCAACCCATTTTTTAGAATAGGATCGAAAGAAGTTCAAAGGACGGGTGGCACTGGTTTGGGACTTTCCATCATTAAGCACATTATGAATGCTCATAAAGGAAAAATTGATGTGCAGAGTGAACCGGGCAAAGGAAGCCGATTTACCTTACTATTTCCTGTGGTTAGGGAATAAGTTTTCTTACATTTATTAAAAGGGAAATGTCATGAAACGGATTTTAATAATTGAAGATGATCCTGCAATCTCTAAAGGATTAGCTGAGGCACTTAAGGAAGAACATTATGAAGTTGTAACTCAAGATGATGGTGAAAAGGGATTTGTCTTTGCGCAAAACGAAAATATTGCATTAATTATTCTTGATTTAATGCTTCCATCAAAAAATGGAATAGAAATCTGTACCGATCTTCGAAAAAAAGGTATTAACACACCAATTCTTATGCTTACGAGCAAAAAAGATGAAATGGATAAAGTGCTTGGTTTAGAAGTTGGAGCTGATGATTATCTTACTAAACCATTTAGTGTCCGTGAGTTGCTCGCAAGAATTAAAGCTCTCCTCCGAAGAAAGCAAGAGATAGTTAAGGATATTGAAGAATATGCTTTTGGTGCAATTCAAATAGATTTTAAGAAACAGATTGCAACAAAAAAAACTAAGCCGATTGAATTAAATACTACTGAATTTAAAATTCTCAAATATTTTATCGAGCATGAAGGCGAAGTTGTGACTCGCGATAATTTGCTCGATAGAGTCTGGGGCTACGATGTTTACCCAACTTCTCGAACTGTTGATAATTATATTCTATCCATCCGAAAACAAATTGAGGATAATCCATCTGAACCAAGACATTTGATTACAGTACCTAAAGCTGGATACAAGTTTGTAAAGTAGCGAATGAATACATTCTTTGTCCGGCTGAAATAGTTTCAGCTGCTTAAAATATTAATCTAAAATTCAGATTTCAAAATGAATTCGGATGCTGCTGCTTCTCTTTAATAAATTAACTTGGGACTTGATAAAATTAGGAAACGATCTTTGCATTTCATTTTTACATATTCATGACATTTTTTTGACAATTTCAAATCTGAAAATTAGTACGTTGTAATAGGTACTGTATCACAAAAAGATAGTGGAGATAATTATGAAAAAAATAATTCTCAATAGTCTTGCTCTGATAAGTTTGCTAGCCTTTGTTTATAAATGCTATGCACAATACAGCCTAAAAATCATAATACTCAGCAAGGAAGTAGGAAGTGTTGTGGATGCTGGGGAAAGGAAGGAGTTCAACATCTTTCCAACTTATAGTGAAAATTTTATTAGCGCCTACTTCTATCAGAGTGCAGACAGCCAATACTACTGTAGTTTAAAATTACAGTCTGATAATGCTGTTAAAGACAGCATATTAGAATTTAATTATTATTCTATACGGAATGTTGCTTCAAGGATACAATATCAAGAGAGTCAGAAATTAGGCAAAACTGATTTCAAATTGGAAAATGTTGTGTTAGTATTTGCTGATGGAAGTGAGGCGAAAGAAATCTTACAAAAACAGAGTAACCTTGTCTTTAAGGAAAAGAGACCAAAGTCCACTGTACAAAATTTACCAATTAACAAAGTTGAAATGGATTATTCAGAATTAATTGAAAAAAAGTTCGTACTTGGATTATCAGCAGGATATATATTACATAACTCTGCAGAGTACGAGGGGCTGGGGGAAATTTTCAATATTCTTGAAGAAAAATTATCAAACGAAACCTACACCGTACCTAAAACAAATCTTTCCTTCAAAGCTTCTAATCTGTTCCGGTTTTCAAGTCTCTTTATTTATAAAAGGAACTATATGGGTGAAATGGTATTTAACTTCAGCCCTGCAACTGATGAGCAGACATCTCTTGAGTATAAATCCTTCTCAATATCTCTTAGCTATTTATTTACAATTTTAAAGAATCTTACACCTTATGCATCACTTGGATATTCAGCTTCAAAATTTACAGCTTATCATCGTTATGGAATCAACCTCGGAGGCGGTACACTTGAATCAATAACCTTAGAAGGAAACGTGAAAGGAATTATGCTGTCGCTTGGTCTCCTATACAACTTTTCAAGCAATGTCGCAGTCAACCTTTTCGGCAATTATAAATTTTATTCTGATGCAGTTGTACAGCCACAGGGTTACTATGACGGTACAACTGTTCCGACAATTGAAGCTAAAGGTTTTGAAATAGGATTGAGCATTAACTTTACAAATTAGAAAGATAAAGCAATGAAAACATTAACTAAAATTATTTTAATTGGTTTAATTTTATTAAACATAACATGTAGATCAATTCAGGAGATCTCCACTTTTAAAGATCTTTCCGAAGAAGTAACAGATGGCGATCTTCAAATTGTAACAAGAGATACAACAGTCTATTATGTAAATAAGTTTAATTACACTGATAGTACAATTAATATCTCTGGTGAAACGTTTAAAAATGATGTTCGAGTATCATATGAAGGCACTTTATTTTTCAAAGATATAGCTTATATACAAACAACAAGTAGCAGCATGTTCAAGACATTAGTGTTTGTAGGAGCAACAGGATTCTTGGTTTATAGCGGGGCATCTCTTCTGCAAGAGAGCTCCGGTATCGAAACGATTGTTAAAATTGTTTATCCTGCAGGTGACGCTTCATGTCCTTTTATTTATGCATGGGATGGTAGTAAATACAATCTTCAAGGCGAGGTATTTGGTATTTCCTTAGGTAAAGCGCTCGAAAGTGAAACGAGTATAATTCTTCCAGATATTGAGGAATCAGAAACAGAATTGAAATTAAAAGTTACAAATGAACGTCCCGAAACACATTTTTTCAATAGCATTGATCTTTTTGCATTGGAAACCGATCAGAGTAAAACAGTTTATTCAGATAATCACAATTCATTTTATGCTGTAGGCAGTCATAAAGAAATATTTAGGGCAAAAGATATCAACAATATAGAAATAACTGATTTATTATTGAGAAATGATGATAATTACTGGGAATCTGATTTATCATCCGCCGCCTCTAAAAGTAATTATGAAGATGTATTAATAATCGAACTAAATAAGTTAAGTCAGATTGATTCTATAGCATTAATTGTTTCAGCAATAAATACTGAGATTTCTTCAGTCGTATTTAGTTATTTACAAAAATTACTTGGAAATGAATTTTTGAATTTTACAAAAGCAGCTGAGACTGACCCTGAAGTAACGGAAATACTTAAGGAAACGTTGGAAAGGAGTTCAGTAAAAATTGATATTTGGGATGGGGAAAATTGGGAATATATGGACTTAATTTATCCCGAGGCCAATGCAGTTAAATTCAATAAACTTGTTCGATTACCTTTAATAAAAGATAAATATGGAAACATGAGAATTAGGCTGAGATGTTTGAGCGATGTTTGGAAAATCGATGCAGTAAGCTATGATGATTCACCGAGAGATAATTATAAAAAATATCAGGTCAAATGTCTGAATTTCGAATCGAATTCAGGATATCCTTTAGTAAACATTCAAGAAAAAGACAATTATTATGCTAAACTTTTACCTGGTCAGTTTATGAACTTAGTATATGAACCTGTACACACTCCGAAAGGCAAGAAAATAACTTATGCGATAAATTGCCGGGGATATTTGTATGAGTGGATTATTGACAACTATCCGAATCGAGAGGATATTTTTAAAGAATTAAGCACTGAGACGCCTAAATTGAAGCTAGTAAAAGCTATATTAAAAGACTTTGATACTATTCTACCTATAATTTATAGTCAATGGAAAAAGAGCAAAAATGAGTTGGTTGTAAAGACAAATTGATATTTATATGTGAAATTGTTAACATTCAATAGTATTAATAGAACTAATTATATGTAGAAATAATTTTATTATAGAGTAAATATCTAATTTTATCCACAATTAACATGGGGGTTAACATGTTAAAGCGCATGACTGCTCTTATAACACTTTTTAGTTTTGTCCTCTACATGACCGGATGCTATACCAGCCAGGAAATCCCAAAAGAACAATTTTACGAATACAGAGATTTTGAAATTACGTCAGCTGTTACATATGATGGCAGGATTTATGAATTCGTAAGTGGCAAAACATATTTACCGGCTTACATGGTTGATAGTCTAATAGTTGGATATGTTCAATTGATGGGGTACCCGATTACTGTAAAAAAGGTTGAAGTACCGGTTGCTGAAGTAAAAACTATTTATGTTGAACATTATGATGCCGGGAATTCTTGTTTGGCAGGAATAGGAATTACTTTAGGAGTAATTGGAATTGTTTTTTTAATTGCTTTAGCAACAAAAGAATCCTGCCCATTCGTCTATTCTTTCGATGGAGAAAATTATGTTTTTGACGGAGAACCTTACGGTGGTGCCATTTGTCCGGCTCTGGAAAGAACAGATTATTGTTTATTAGAAAATCTAAAACCATTCAAAAATCAATATCTGTTACAGTTAACTAATGAAGTTGATGAAACACAGTTTACGAATGAATTTAAGCTCTGGGTTGTTGATCATCCTCAAAATGTATCTGTAATCCCGGATATTGATGGTAGTCTATTCACAATATCGAATCCTTTAAAACCATTAAAGGGAGCTGCTAACGGTGTTGATATTATAAAATGGATAGATGAAAAAGATCTGCTATTCTGGGACAGTGATATGAGAAATCTTGAGTTAACCGAGGATATGAGTCATAGAGATACACTTACTCTTTCTTTTCCAAAACCTGAACATGCTAATAAAGTAAAGCTCGTTGTTAATGGAGGAACTACTTTATGGGGTTCTCAAATGCTTAAGAAAATGACTGAAATTCGCGGTACGCAGGTAGATAATTGGTACAAATCACTTGAAAATCCAATAATGAAAGCTCAACTGGATTATTGGAATGACCGTGAAGAATTATATCAGCTGCAAGTAAAAATAAATGTCGATGGTCGCTGGATTAATAAAGGAGAGATTTGGGGGGGAGGACCATTCGTTACTGAAGATAGAGTGATTACTCTTGATGTTAGTGATGTTAATTCTGGCGAATTGAATATCATGCTGCTTCCGCCAAAAGGATTCTGGACATTCAATTCCTTCGCGGTTGATTATTCAGCGGAACAGCCGTATAAATTTCTGGAAATCTCTGCAACTGAAATCACAAGTGACGATGGAGTTGATTTGAGAAATGTTTTAGAATTTTCTGACGATAATTATTACGAAATGCCTGAAACGGGACAGAGAGCTTATTTAAAGTTTCCAGTTCCGGAATTTAAGACAAATCATAAAAGAAGCGTTTTCGCAAAAGTATCGGGGTACTATGACATTCACATGAACAAATCCGGCGAACCGCAAAATGAATTGATAAGAAAAATAGCTTTTGAGCCGGAATTTCCAGTTAAGTATTCAATCTCAGAATATAAAAAATGGGTTGCAGAGCTTATAAACCAGACAGCTTCAAAATAAACTGAAAGAAATTCTGTGAAAACAAAATCAGCATTTAAAAACAAACCAATGTTTTATTCTGGCTGGAGACTGTTGAAATTGAATGCTCAAGTTTCTTTTGGGAAATATTTTCTTCAGCGGAATAAATATCCGTTGTTTTTTAGAAATCCATTTAATAGTGAATTCATTAAGACTCTAAAGATCAGAAAGAAGCTGCAGCTGCAGAAGGTTATTAATTTTAATGGTAGAGTATTTCTATCGTTAGTAGTTCCGTCCTATCCGTCAAAAGCATTTGATAATATGGTAGTAAATGGTGGTTTGAACTTCACTCTAGCTGGAACTAAATATAAATCTCAGATTGATTCGGCATTTCTAGCAGTTACATCCAACTGCAATCTACAATGCAAACATTGTTATGAAAAACACAATATCAATCAAAAGAACTCTCTATCAACTGTAGAGTGGAAATCATTAATAAATAAACTTCAAAATCGGGGTGTAAGTGTTATTATTTTAACCGGTGGTGAACCGATGTAAGATTTTGATGAAACGATGGAACTAATAAGAACTGGAAATAAAGATTTATCAGATTTTCATATTCATACTTCCGGATTTGGTGTGACTCTACAAAAAGCTAAAGAATTGAAAGCTGCAGGTCTGATGGCAGCAGCGGTTGGTCTGGATGATTTTGATGCTGGGCGTCATGATCAATTACGAGGTTATAAAGGTGCTTATGATATGGCAATTAACGCATTGAAATGCTTTAACGAAGCAGGAGTTTTTACTTATGTAAACACTTGTGCTACAAAGGAATTTATCCGCTCAGGTGATTTGTGGAAATTATACGATCTGGTAAAGGAATTAAGCGTAAGTGTGATACAACTGCTTGAACCAAGACCATGCGGAGGATTTTTCGATGGGAATGGTGATGTACTTCTTAGTGAATCTGATAGAAAAGAATTAACCGAGTTTTTTATTAAGGGAAATACGGATAAAAAGTATAGGGATCATCCCTTAGTGTATTATGTTGCCTTTGTTGAAGGACCCGATAAGATGGGCTGTATGATGGGCGGCTTATCACATTTTTATATTGATTCTCAGGGCAATGTGAATCCATGCGTTTTCATGCCGGTCAGTTTTGGGAATGTTTCACATGAAGATTTTGAGACTATTTACTTGAGGATGAGAGAGTACATCCCGAAGCCAATTCATAAAACTTGTCCATCTGTACTTTTATCTTAAACTATTAAAAAGAAAGTTGTTGAAGGCGAAAAAGTGCCAATTTCAATTCAACAAGTCAATCGAGAATGGGAGAAAATTTTAGGAGATAAATAAATTATTTACCTAATCATGACATTTCTTTGACATAAGCTTTTTCATCAATCGTTACTTTTCCGATGAAATTAAATTAACCTAAAATAAATTTCTTCGGAGGTATTTATGAAACTCAAAATCACTCTTTCGCTTGTTCTGTTGCTATGCTTTGGCACTTCAATCAGCCAACTAAGAGCCGCAGTTGATACTCTTACAATTCTTCACGTGAATGATACTCATTCATGTCTTGCACCCCTCGCTCCACGAAATCCCGATTTAAGCGGTACACAAGGCGGGATTGCTCGCGCTGCTTCCGTCATTGGACTGACAAAGATGACGGAAACGAATGTCCTTACGCTTCACGCTGGTGATTCTTTTATCGGTGATATGTTCTTCAACAATTATTTTGGTGCAGCAGAATTTCAGTTGATGAACATGATCGGATTTGATGCAATGACAGTCGGCAATCATGAGTTTGATTTAACTCCGGCTTTGCTTGATACTGCTTGTCATTACGGATTAAGTCCGGCAGGTTTTCCACTTTTGTCAGCTAATTTGCTTTTAGATGATCCATCAGTTCAAGATCTCAAAAACTTCGTAAAACCATACGTAATAAAGGATTATGGTTCAATGAAGGTTGGAATCTTTGGATTAACTACTCCGGAAACAAATATGACTTCTCAACCGGCACCAGCTTTTGTAGATACCAACATTGGTGTTACTGCTGCAATGACGGTGCAGGAACTTGCTGCCCAAGGATGCAATGTAATTATTCTGCTTTCTCATCTCGGTTTATATCTTGATGAAATGATAGCTGAAGGAGTTCCGGGAATCGATATGATTATTGGCGGTCATGATCATTATCTGATGGGTCCAAAGGAAGTAACAAATCCTTTGGGAAAAACAACTTGGATTGTTCAAGCCGGTTCAAATTACTCGCACATAGGGGAATTAAAACTAATTCTTGACAACGGGACTCTGAGTGTTGCAAGCTATCAGGCAATTCCACTTGATTCATCTATTCCTGAAGAACCAACTGTAAAAGCCGCAGTTGATGGAATGATCGCTGAAATTGAAAGTACTTACGGAATTCCTTTTTATACTCAGCAAGTTGGACTTGCAACAACAGATTTTGAAGAGGTGACGGATATTTATGCTGAAGGTCCGCATGATACTCCTCTCGGCAATTTGATTACCGATGCTTTCAGAGATACAACCAAAACCGATATCGCAATTACTGTTGGCGGATCAATTGCTCAAAAGCTTTATCATGGTCCAATCCTACCAATAGATTTGTTCAGAGCAATCGGGTATGGATTTAATGAAGTAAATGGTTTAGGATTTAGACTTGTAACCTTCAATATAACCGGTGAACAGCTCTGGATAGCATTTGAATCAGTTCTTTCAACTGTAGAAATGAATGATGAATTGGTTCCTCAAGTGTCCGGTATGAATTATCAATGTGTAATTACTGATCCGCCCGGTACTCGTCTGAAAGGAATCATAATAAATAATGAACCGATTGATCCAGTCAAAGTTTATTCAGTGACAACAAATGAGTTTTTGCTTATTCCACTTACAGATTGGTATGGTATCCAATTCACCGATGTTCATCTTTATGAAGATTTTACAGAATTCCAGGCTTTGTTGAATTATGTAATGAAACAGCAAGTGATCAGCCCATATTCTGAGGGGCGTGTTGAATTGCCAGTCGAGTTAATAGCTTTTAATGCCAATGTAACGGATAAAGTAGTGAATATTTCCTGGCAGACAGTAACTGAATTGAATAATCGAGGGTTTGAGATACAGCGAAGTTCAGGTAAAAACACTTGGCAAACTGTAGGATTTGTACAAGGCAAGGGAACGACAACTCAATCTCAATCATACAGCTTTTCTGATAATCTTGAAGGATTAGTAACAAGTGGTAAAGTCTATTATCGGCTTAAAATGATAGATTTTAATGGATCATTTGAATACTCTACAGAAGTAGTTATTTATCTTATTCCAAAAAACTTAGAACTGGCGCAGAACTATCCTAATCCCTTCAATCCCAGCACGATGATAAGCTGGCAGTCACCAGTAAGCGGTAAACAGACATTAAAAGTATATGATTTACTTGGTAATGAGGTTGCAGCTTTGGTTGATGAGTTCAGAGACGCAGGAAGTTATGAAGTTGAATGGAATGCAAGTGGATTAGCCAGCGGAGTGTATTTATACAGGATACAATCAGGAAGCTTTGTACAAACTAAGAAAATGGTTTTGATGAAGTAAGAAATAAAATAAAAGCGAGTTTTCACGCTCGCCCTTAAATTCAAAGGAAAAATGAAATGTCAAAACGTATAATTGCAACTTTAACCCTCATCAGTTTTATATTTTATATTTATGGATGCTATACGATAACACCTGCAGAAATAAGCGATGATAATATAAAAGAGCTTAAAGAAAGTGAAATTATATCAGTTATTTCAAAGGATTATGAGGTATATGAATTCGAAAGAGGTGAATCTCAGCCTAAACCTCAAATCATGGATAGTACTCTAATTGGATGGATAAAAACAAAATTAGAGGATGATTCTTACACTACAAAAGAAGTCCAAGTAACATTATCAAATATTAAAACAATCTATTATGAAGAAAACAATACTGAACTTGTATTAGGTATTATAGTAGGAGCAGCAGGTATAGGTTTGATAGTCTACTTTGTATCATCCATAATAAATGATACTAAAATCGAGTATCCTTTTGACATTAATATTTTATAATCGACTTAATATTAAATCGTAGATAAAATAATTGAAAGAACAAAAATCTTGAAAAAAATATTTATACAAAATTTGCTTTTAGCTGCTTCTTTTCTGATGATTTCTTGCGGAACAGTCCAGCAGACGATTTATCTCCAAGATGCTGAAGTAAAAGGACCAATAAACACCCCTTCTATTCATGTAACAAAAGATAGAACCCCGGGTACAATAACCTTTTCTCCTCGGCTTAATGTAAATGGGTATTCAGAAATCTTAGGAAGTACTGGAACTGAGCGTTACAGAGATGCAACGCAAGATTCGTTGTTCAGCAGCAAAACTAAAAATTTGTTGCGGAAAATGCCCGACATTTCCTTTGGACTGGACATGGATTTAGCTTTAACTAAGTCATTTGGGTTTGCTGCCGGTTTGAATTATTCTAAAATAAATGGTCAACAACTAGTTGGTGGTTCATTTGGTCTTGTTTTTGTAGCTGAAAAAGAAAATTCGGCTGCACGATTTGATTTTGGAATTCTTATTCAGGAATTATTTTACGATGCCAAATCAGTAGTTGTCACAACTGAAAACTATATGTGGAGCGATCCGACAACTTCAGTAAGTTACTATCGAGATATTGGTAAAAATTCTGAAATTAATATTTATGCAGGCCTAACCTTGAACAGCAAAATGCAAGAATTCCCAGTAAATTTTTTCTTTAACCTTTCTTTCTTCACGCAATCATTGCTGGATTATGAGCCGGAGACGCGCACCGATTTGAGTTACGCATTAATTTTGACTGATAAAACTGTAACGGATACTAGAGGTGAGGTGATGTCCTCTTTTTTATCGGTCGCACCTGGAGTATTCCTCGAATTTACAGATTGGAGTAGACTTGTCTTAGGAGCAAGATTTACGTACGATCTCGGATTGGAAAATTCGTCGAAGGAATTTCTAATTTTACCAGTTATTCAGTTAGATATGCAGTTTTAATAAAATTGAAATTACTAATTCATACTTTTAAATGATATAAACAGGAATCTCCAATTACTTTAAACGGTTCTACCTCAAAATGTAGTTTATCTTTTTCTTTTGTTTGAACAGAACGCTGGATAATTATTAGACCTTCTTCGTTTAAGAAATTATTTTGCTTGAGATTTTCAACGACTTCATAAATATCATCTTTAAAGAAAGGAGGATCGGCAAAAATAAGATCATATTGTTCGTGCTCATCTTTACGGCTGAATTTTAATGCCTCCATTTTAAATATTCTACAGTGGTCTGCTGCTCCAAGAGAAGCAATATTTTTTACTAAGTTTTTATAGATTTTAAAATTTTTCTCCACGAAGTGAACTTCTTTTGCACCACGGCTTAAAGATTCTAAACCTAATGAACCGGAACCAGAATAGAGATCAAGCACTTTTATTCCTTCAAAATCGATTTTATTTGTAAGAATATCAAAAAGATTGACACGCACTCTATCCGTCATTGGACGAATAAATTTTGAATTGGGAGAAGTTATTACTCTTCCTTTATATTTCCCGGCAATGATTCTCAATTGATACGGATCTTAATTGATGTTTTCAAAACAAAAATAAAAATAAGAAGTGACAAAAACTTATCTAAAACTTAACTGATCAGCTGAACAGGAAGTAATTAATGTTAAATTCTGGCAGCAATACCAGCAGATGGCGAAAAGAGATGGTTTCTTTCAGTGTAATATTTATTGGTCATTATGCTTGTGTCAACTTTAAGCCGTATGAACGGATTGACCAGGTTAAAATTAATTCCGGTTGCCTCGTTCAATATATTTATAATTGACTTGGAAGTTGAATCACCAAATAAATAAGCATCCTTGAATTTGAAATGATTTTGATTTAATTCAGCGAGTTTATCGGTGACCATGCCACGGAATTCGTGAAGATCAGTTATTGGTATATCTTCATAATAAATTGGTTTACCTTTGTGGGAAATCAGTATTGAGAGAATATTGTGCGAATTGTATAGGCTCAATTGATCGTTTATTTTACTCGAAGGATTCATCATTAAAATATTATTAGAAGCAAGATGACAATGATCAATAAATTTTAATTTGAGATTATTTTTCCTGCAAAAATCATTGATGATCTTTATGTACTTTCTATTTAGAGCAAATACAATTGCAGTATCATTCATTTCAGCTTGCAGTAATTCAACTTCAAAATATCGTATTACAAAATCATTCCAATTTAAATACGGATGCAAGATTGATAATTGCCATCTGAATTCTTTAGTGAGATCGGAATGTACCAATGATTGTTCGACAGGTAGTTGAGCTGTAATAAATAGTTCCTGTGGGAGAGAGAATGAGGCAGAATTTGAAGTTATTGAATTTTTGATGCTCAACTCTTCAAATGCTGCCTGCAGAAGTGAAAATATTTTTGTTTCTTTATCTTTTGTAAAATCTATTTCTTCATTAAAATAAATTTCGTCAATTCCTGAAATGCTAAATTGATTCTGCTTTGCTGAAATTTCTGTTACTTGAAGCTTTACATTTGTGAATGTAAAACCTGCGTGAGAATCAAAATAATTCATTTCTCAGTTAATTATTCCCACGATGACGTATTCTTCAACGCGTCATCATTTAAGCTGCCAATAGATCCGTAACCATCCGGATCTTCAATAATATATCTTTTGCCGATGACGGTATATTTATCTACTCTTAGTACTTTTCCTTGGCGGTTCACAACTGTATCGACTTGCTCGGATGTGTCAATCTGTAAGGTATAAAATTGCCAGCTTTTTGGTGTTCTAAATAAGCTGTCAGGAGTAAATTCTCCCTGACTCAGTGCAACAAAAGGATCAGTAGGCCTTCTTGTAAGTGAATCATATCCTGTTCTAACTTTTTGAACCATAGGATCATTTTTAATGAACATAACTAAACTGTCGATGCTGCCGGTGAAGCGTCCGTACTTCTTCTCCCATAAAATCTGAGCTTCTTTAAGGTTCTTCATTCTTAGCCGTGATTCAGCTTTATTAAATTTATCAGTTGCCACTTCATCTTTCGGATCAAGTATAGCTACTTTTATTAAAAGAGCCGCTAAAATTACAACTATAGTATAAAGAATTGCATGAACGTACCAGGGATCACTTCTAGTCATTTTTCCTCCAGGACTATTAATATTGTAAAAATGGATTAACGAATGAAGACGTACTTTTTAATTTTATCAAATTTTGAATCGCCAATTCCTTTAACTTCCAAAAGCTCATCAATTCTGCTGAATCCGCCGCTCGCTTTTCTGTAAGCTAAAATCTTTTCAGCAGTTTTAATTCCAATTCCGGGAAGCATTGCTAATTGATTTAAGCTTGCTGTATTAAGATCAATACTTCTTTCCGCAAGCTTTTGCTTCTTTATATTTGTATTAAAATTGCTTTTGTTAAAATCTGAACTTTCCTGATTAGAGTCAAATGATTTATTTTCTAATAACTCAGCTTTAAGAATATTTGCTGAGTAAAAAATACTGTCAATAGCTGTATAATCAAAATTATTTTTAACTGGATCATCATTTTCCCAATTAAATAATTTAACCACTAATCCTGCTAAAAGAACTGCAATCAGAAAGGTGATGATTTTCAATTCTGTTTTAGTGAAACCAATTTTTTCTGCTAATTTTTGATAGAATTTCATTTAAATAATGAATTAGATCAAATTATAACCCAAATCTTTTAAAGAAACTTTTCTCATCAGTATTTGGATTACCTTTAATATTAGGCATTTCAGATAATTCCCTAAGCAGCTCTTTTTCTTTGGAATTAACTCTTTTAGGGATATCAATATTAACTCTAACAATTTGGTTTCCGAATCCGGATGAATTTAGATGTTTTATTCCCTTATCACGCATTTTTAAAAGCTTGCCTGAAGGTGTTCCGGAATCAATTTTCAATCTTGCTTTACCATTAAGTGTAGGGACATCAACATCGGCGCCTAGTACAGCTTCAGGATAGCTGATGAACAAATCATAGACAATATCATCATCTTCACGTCTAAAAAATTCATGGGGTATTTCCTGAAATATAACAATGACATCTCCCGAAGTTCCATTGCGTTTGCCTGCATTTCCCTCTCCGCGCATAGTCATATAACTGCCTTCATGCACGCCAGCAGGAACATTTATCTTCACTGTCACTTCTTCATTCACTCTGCCGTCACCCATACACTTTTTACATGGCTTATCAACCACAGTGCCTTCACCGTTACAATTGCTGCAGGTAGTTATGTTTACAAATTGGCCAAACACTGATCTTGATACTGTTTTGACTTCGCCTGAACCCTGGCATACCGGGCAAGTTTTTGTTGATGTTCCGGATTCTGCACCTGCTCCATTGCATTGATCGCATTTAACGAACTTTTTTATCTTAATTTTTTTAGCTGCACCCTTTGCAATTTCATCAAGGGATAACTTTAGTGTGACTCTTAGATCAGAACCCGGTGTGCCGGTTGTTCGTCTTCGTTGTCCTCTACCTCTCGAACTGCCACCAAAAAAATCGTCGAATATCGAACCGCCGCCAAAAATATCTGAGAAATGTGAAAAAATATCGTTGATGTCAGTGAATCCTGGTGAACCACCTCCGCTTGACCGAATTCCCTCATGACCAAATCGGTCGTAGCGGGCTTTTTTATCATCATTACTTAAAACTTCATATGCTTCAGCAGCCTCTTTAAATTTATCTTCAGCTTCTTTGTCGTTTGGATTTCTGTCGGGATGATACTGCATAGCAAGTTTGCGATAAGCTTTTTTCATCTCATCTTTGCTTGCATTTCGATCTACGCCTAATATTTCATAATAGTCACGTTTAGTCATTCAGCTGGCTTTCGTTATTATTTAGTTTTTCTGAATCGGTTTGTCCTGATAAATCACTTTGTTCTGCTTGATTATCTTCGCTCACGGCGACTTTTGTATGCCTGATAACCCTGTCTTTATAAATATACCCTTTCTCAAATTCTTCGATAACAGTATGTGGTTCAACATTATCTGCTTTTTTCTGCATGATCGCTTCGTGATAATGAACATCAAAAGGTTTTCCTATAGATTCAATTGGTTTAACACCTTGATCATCAAGCATTTTCATAAGTTTATCATAAACGAGCTTGATGCCATCCTTTATGCTGTCTACATCTTTTGCATCTTTAATGTGAAAGAGTGATCGTTCAAAATCGTCAATTACAGGAAGAAGTTTTGCTATGAAAGTTTCACCGGCATACTTGAATAAGTTTAATTGATCATTCTCAGTTCTTCTTTTATAGTTTTCAAATTCAGCGGCTTTTCTAAGAAGTCTATCTTTGTAAGTCTCTAATTCTTTTTCAGTAATTCTGAGTTTCTCCTCAAGATTTTCCTTTACTTCATCTGTTTCATGTATTTCTTTTAAATTTTCTTCAACGGTTTCTTCCTGCGGTGCAGTTTCTTGATCCTTAATTTTTTCCTCATCAATGTTTTTTTCTTCAGCCAATTTTTCTTTATTTCTCTTAAATTTCATTAATAATTTCCTTTATTTCATTATTTCGTTCTTTAATGTTTCTGTAAGCATTTTAGCCACATAATCTACTATCGCAATTACCTTTGAATATTCCATTCTCTTAGGACCGATAATTCCTAAATGGCCAGATATATCGCCAATTTTATATTCTTTAGTGATTAGACTATAATCTACAAGTTTTTGATCTTGATTTTCTTTGCCGATTGAAATATAAACATCTTCCGGTTTCATATCTTCAGTTTTTTCTAAAATATGAACGATGATATCCTTGTCCTCAAGCAGTTCAATTATGCTTTGGAATCTTTCCGGATCCTCAAATTCCGGCTGCTGGATTATATTTTTTGCACCGGTTATGTAAATATTGTCAGAACTTCTTACATCTTTAAAAACTTTGTCGGCAGAATTGAGGAATAGCCGGATGATTGCCTTCTGGTCTTCTTCCACATCATTGAACCGCTCGATAAAAGTCGAACGAATTTCCTTGAAAGATAAGCCGGCTAATCTTTCATTAAGCACATTTTGTACGGAGTTGATTTGTGATTCTTTTATTTCAGAAGCAAATTCAATAGTAATCGTTTTTATAAGTCCGCCTTTTATACTCATCACCACAAGTATTCTTGTTGAAGACAAACTGATAATTTGCAGCTTTTCAAGCGCACCGGTCTCTAATTTTGGGTAAGTAACGCAGGCAAGTTGATGAGTGATTTTACTAAGTATGCTAGAAGTAATCTTGAGGAGATCATCTTTCTCATCAATTTTATTTTCAAATTCTTTATCGATTAAACTTTTTTCATTTCTGTCAATCGCCTGTACATTCATAAGAGAATCAACGTAAAACCTGTAACCTTTATCAGTTGGAATTCTTCCTGCTGAAGTATGCGGATGATCAATAAAACCGGATTCTTCCAAATCAGACATAATATTGCGAACGGTTGCAGGAGATATTCCCAAGTCATATCGTTTGGTAATATTTCTTGAACCGACCGGTGAAGCCGTTAAGATAAACTGCTGGATAATGTATCTCAGTATACTCTTTTCTCTTTCGTTTAATTCAGCAAAAGGCATCATTTAGTTTTATTCATTATTGGGTTACAAATATATCAAAATTTTAAGGTTTTTTTAGTGAAAATTTAATGACATACAAAGGTCGATATAGAGTTATTTAAAATAAAAAACCCGACTGAAACTCAGCCGGGTTTTATAAAAGAAGATGTTAACAGAATTACTTCATCAGGATCATCTTCTTGGTTTGTCTGAAGGCATTACTTCCATTCAATGGCGTGGCTTCAATGGAATAGAAATAAATACCAGAAGATAAATTTATACCGGAATTAGTGTTGAATGTACTTTCATGGAAACCTGCAGCTTGTACTTCATTTACTAATTCTTTTACAACTTCGCCTGCTAAGTTGTAAACAACAACTTTAACTTTACTTTCGAAAGGAACAGCATATCTTATAACCGTAGCAGGATTGAACGGGTTAGGATAATTTTGATCCAAACTGAAAGACTTTGGTGCACCTGAGAACTCAATATTAATTTCTTTTGAGTAGTTGGCTGTACCATCGTAATCAAGTTGTTTGAGTCTGTAAGTTATTGTTGCTAAACTGGTAATTCCAACAGGATTATCGTTAAAGGAATAACTTGATAACTGTGTTGATGTTCCTTTTCCAGGGACATAACCAACAGTCTGCCAGTTATAATCTTTTGTTCTTCTCTGGATTTCAAATCCTCTGTTGTTGGTTTCAGTAGCAGTCTGCCATAGTAAATTAACCAATCCATTACTTACTGAACCGGTAAATGCGGTTAATTCAACAGGAATAGCAGCATTTTGAACATATTCAATTGTGTATTTCAATAATTGAATTGCATAAGTTGCATTGTGAACACCTTCACTGTAATCATGCTCTACATAATAGTAATTCCAGATACCAGCAAATACTCTGTCTCCGTAAGGATTATTTGCAATTGCTGCTGAGTCAGCGGCTCTTGTAGCTGAGTTAGCTAATTCAATAACTTCACCGGAAGCATCTACTGGTAATAACGCTTTCAATTCTTCAAGTAGACCATGAACTTCCTCAATTGTCGATTCCAAAACACCGTCACGATCATGATCGGCTTTAGCTTTGATGTCTTTGAAGCTCGTTATATTGCCATGACAAGATACGCATGCCTCTACCTTATCTCCTGTAACAGGATCATGCATTTTCATGGAATGATCTGGTTGCAATCCATAACCAGCTACTCTTTCTGACATGTGACAAGTTACGCAAGCATTTTCAACGCCACCGTGAGTTGTAACTCCGTCTAAAGTAACAATACCCCAATCATAAGAATTTCTTCCAAGAAACATATCAGCTTGTGGGCTGTAATGAGGATAAATTCTTGAGGGATAAGCTTTTCCAGGTGTGTTAAATGTTGAAACATAACCATCAACATTTGTTTTGGAATTATAACGGCCTCGATGGCAATTCATACACAACATTCCTAATCCACTGGTTCCAGAAGGAATTTTATAACCATTCATCAGTGAATCAAGATCTACAAGACGAAGTTGTGCTTCGTGGGTGCCTACTGCATGTGGGTCGTGGCAAGTTGCGCAAGAAACTGATGGGAAGTTATCTGCTACTTGGTCGTATCCCGGAGCCGATTTATTAGCAGCATATTTTACATAAGCAGCACCACTGTGGCAAGGATAGCAGCCTGAACGACCTGCAGCAGTTACACCAGCTTTAGGCATGGTTGCATGAGCTGATTCTTTATAAAATACGCCAAGGCTGTGTTTTGTTGGTGAATCATGACATACCATACAAACACCTGATTCTAGACTTTTGCCAATATTCTTTTTACTTGGACCTGTCGTCATATGGTCATTTCCTGCTCCATGGCAGCTTTCGCAACCAATAGTGGCAGTAGGGAGAACAGTAGGATAGGTACTGTTTAACAAATTCCATCTAGTCATATCTCCATAAGTAATGAAGATTTCATTGTCTACAGGTACATCTGGTTTATACCAGGTTGTATCCCAACCTGTTGATTTGGCAAGAAATCCAAAATTTCCATTATCAGCGGTTGCATCAAAACCTGTTGTATGGCATTTTGCACAAGATAAACCATAAGCGCCTTTATACCCAGTTTCCGGTGAATTTTCTAACATACCGGTTAAACCGCGTTTATAAATAGTAGCATGTTTGGTAAGTGCCCAGTCAGTATTGGTAGTGGGGTGACAAGTTGCACATGTAAATCCAACTGCAAGGCTGCCTTTAAATGTACTTGCTAAAATAGTATCAACAGCAGTTTTAGCACCGCCGTTTACTGATACTTGAACTACATACTGTCCAGCTAAATCGGGTTTGAATCTAGCATCAATTCTATCGCTTGTATCA
>JBGSOQ010000365.1:0-2555 GCA_041739035.1 Ignavibacteriaceae bacterium
CACATTCCCTGAGCGCAACTTTTGCCCGGTGAATTATCTGCCACAAATTAGTAGGAGCAATGTCCATTTCCTGACAAATTTCTTCACCACTTTTTTCACTCAGGTATTTTAACCTTACACAAATGTTCCAGTTTTCGGGTAAGTCATCAAGGCATTTATTAAGAATTTCCTGAAAGTCGTTATTGTCAAGCAGGTTTTGGTCCTCCTCATGCCAGTCATTCGGCTTTTTGTCAGATATCCAGGATCCATTTTCGTCAAAGAATGTTGAAAGCGATTGATTGTCAATACTCACAGGATGATTTATCTTTCTACGATAATAATCAATAATTTTATGGTTCAGAATTGAAAACAGCCATGTTTTTGGCGAACTTTCACCTTTGAATCCATCTATTTTCTCAGCTGCGGCGAGGAACGTATCCTGTACCAGGTCTTTAGCCAGTTCTGAATCCGATACCTTATGAAATGCCCATGAATATAGCTCGGCGGTGTAGGTATTGACCCATTCTGATAATCGGTTATCTGTTGTCATAATATGATAAAAATCTAAAAATAGTAATAACTCATAGATAATTGTTCAACATAATCAGTTTATTAGACTTTATAAAGCTCTAACTCATATTTATGTATAATGCTATTGTAAGCTTATAGATTGGAAATATTAGTGATAAAATACCTAAAATCAGATTTTTTACAATTCATTTCTATATTTAATAAAGAGTTGCCCTCATTTTTGTATATTATAGCTATTCAATACCTTTATGCTTTTACAAGATATATCCGATGATCGCAATTTATTGCCGAATTAGCAAGCACAAAGCAGAAGGAAAAGATGTCTCTATTGAAATACAATTAGAGAAAGGGATTGCTTTTGCCAAATCGGAAGGTCTGGAATATAAATCTTTTATCGACAGAGCAATCAGTGGCACAAAGGATGAAATTAGGGATCGGCCTGAATTCGCATTGTTGTTAGATCACATAAATAAAGGGATCATAACCAAAGTATATTGTTTTGATCAGTCCAGAATTGAACGAAATAACAGGATCTGGAATTTGTTTACTTACACTATGCTAAAGGCTAAATGTAAGTATTATCCTGGTGGAAATTATCTGGACCTTGATGTTGCTGAGAATAGGCTATATACTGGTATATTATCCCTTACCAACGAATTTTTTGCCACATTAACCGGGCAGAAAGTTAAGTTGGCTCATTATAAGAATTCGTTAAAAGGAAAGTCTCATGGCATAACTGCCTATGGTTACGTTCGGGACGAAAACGGATTATTAAAAATTCATGAAGAGCAAGCAAAGATAGTAAGAAGAATATTTAAGATGTCTGGCGAGGGCATTGGTGTATACACAATTGCAAAAACTCTTAACCAGGAGGGTGTACCGACAAAATTTAATGATTACTCAGGTGAGTTTAAAAGGCGAGACAAGTATACAAACCAATATACCTATTTCAGTAAAGGGGATGTTAGGTGGCGAGGAAATGTTGTCCATTTGCTATTAACTAATCAGATCTACAAAGGAATACGAAAATGGAACAATGGAGAAAATGAGACTAAAGTTCCGCCAATAATTGAGGAGGCCACCTGGGATAGTGTGAGTAAGAACCTGGGCGAGAATAAGAAGAATGCAGGGAAAAGGGATGAGTACCATTATTTATTAAACGGTTTGGTTTTTTGTGGAATCTGTGGAAAGGAATACCGAGGAAAAAAAAGACTCAAGGGCAGAGACAATGCATACAAATGCAAAAGCAAACTCAGGAATCCGAAATTATGTACCTCACGTGCACTAAGCATCCCTAAATTGGAGACATTTGTGATCAAGCATCTTTTTGTTGCAAAGGATTTGCAGGAATTCCTGACAGGTCAGACAGAAAATAAAGGAGAAACAGATAATCTTAAAAAGAAGCTTACTGTTATGAAGAAGGAAATTGAAACGTACAGGAAGGTTGAGCAAAAGGCATATGACCGACTCTTAGATCCGGAATATGAGGCCGATGAAGAAATAAAAGAAAGACTCAGAACAATAAAAAAGAAAATACAAGACCATGAACAAAACATCGAAATTATTGAAAATAAACTTATTGAAAGAGACTCAAAAAGCCGGGTGGCAAGAGTAAACAATGTTATTGGGCAATATAAGTTAACATCAGGATTCGATGATACAAAGAAACTTGTTCATTCATTGATCAAGAAAATAACTATCAAACATAATCCCAAGGAAAACGCAAAAGGTGGATATTTCTTAATTCAAATTGAATACAGGGGATTTGATGAAAGCATTACCTTCATGACTGATTGGAATGCATTAAAATGGTACCAGATGGGATATTATCGTTCACGAGCAATAACAAAGGAAGATATGCAGGACGATTTAGATTTACTAAAGTATTGGATTAAAGCCAGTGGCAAGAAAATTGAAGTGCCAAAAGATTTTGTTGGTTTTGAAGCTTATGGCGGAGGAAAGGGTGATCATATTATTGAATTGAGCCACGATGAATTGATAAATTTTGATTAACATGCTACCTTAATTATCCGTAAGAACATGTT
>JBGSOQ010000406.1:0-3075 GCA_041739035.1 Ignavibacteriaceae bacterium
TTCTGTACTTTTCCCACGATTCCGGCAACGGCATTACGACTTGAAAAATAGGCTTGTCGGAAATGATATTATTTATTCCTTCGATAATTTCAAAGGCAGGAACCATAATCGGCTCAACAAAAATAGATACAACCACATCAACATTTTCATCAGATGCCGCAATCTCGTTTACTTTCTTAAATTGCTCGGCAGTTCCGCCAGGAAGAAGATCGATAGGGTTATTAACGCTTCCTTCGGGATGAACGATTTCTCTAAGCTTTGCTTTTGTTTCTTGACTAAGTTCTGCAAGCATAAGTCCTTCATTTTCCAAAGCATCAACCGCCAGAATAGCTGGTCCGCCGGCATTTGTAATTACAACCGCTCTATTTCCTTTTGGAGCAGGAAAATTTTCGAATCCTTTAGCTGTGTTGAAGAGCTCAATCAGATCATCAACCCGAATGATTCCGAACTGCTTGAGAATAGCATCAACCACTTTATCGTTTGCTGCCATTGCTCCGGTGTGAGAAGAGGCGGCCTTTATTCCCGCGTGAGTTTTTCCGCCCTTAAGAATGATAACGGGTTTGCGGTTACCCTCCTTTTGAATGAATGAATGAATGAATGTTTCTCCATTAGAAAAACTTTCTAAATAAAAAGTTATAGCTTTAATTCTCTCGTCTTCATTCCAAAATTTCAAGATATCGTTTTCAGAAATATCTGCTTTGTTTCCCACGCTGATCATGTGACCGAATCTTATATCCGTTTCTCTTAGGGAATTTAGAACTGCAGCAGCAATTGCTCCGCTTTGAGAGCAGAATCCCGTATTTCCAATTTCCGGTTTTTCTGCTACGAAAGTTGCGTTCAATTTTACATCTTCAAATGTGCAAATTACTCCCATGCAATTTGGACCTACGAGTCTTGCCCCAGCTTGCTTAACTTTTTGCAGAATTCTATTTTCCATTGCTTCGCCTTCTTGACCCACTTCTTTGAATCCCGCTGTAATTAGAATTATAGATTTTACATTTTGTGAAAGCAGCTCATCAATAGCCTGTTCGGCAAATGCCTTTGGAACCATTACAATTGCTAGATCAATTGCTTCTTTAATTTCATTGATTGTATGATAGCATTTATAACCCAACACAGAATGGGCTTTCGGATTAACGGGGAAAAGTTTTCCTGTGTAGCCGTAAAGTTTAATCGATTTTAAAAGTTCGTAGCCTATGCTTTTTTCTTTTGTTGATGCGCCTACAACACAAACTGATTCAGGATAGAAAAATTTTTTAATAGATTGATCCATAAGAGAATCCACGTCAATAATGAAGTTGAAAATTCAATTTTTATATGCCAAAACTAATTATTTTAGAGCTAAGAAATTAAGAACAGTATAAAAATGGAAAAAGAAAAAAAACCGATTGCCAGTTTGCTCGGTGATATGCCTGCCGATGAATTCAAAAAACATGGATATGAATTGATTGATTGGATAGCGGAATATTTTACAAACATTGAAAAATATCCTGTTATGCCAAATATCAAACCAGGCGATATAAAAAATAAATTACCCCAAAATCCTCCGAAAACATCGAATTGTTTTGATAAGATATTCTCAGATGTTGATCATATAATTATGCCAGGGGTAACGCATTGGAATCATCCAAGCTTTATGGCGTATTTTAATTCGACCTCAAGCGGACCCGGAATTTTAGCCGAATTGCTAAGTGCGGCGCTCAATACAAATGGAATGCTTTGGAAAACGTCGCCATCAACAAATGAACTTGAAAAAGTTACCGTTGATTGGATGAGACAAATGCTCGGGCTTCCGGAATCATTTTGGGGAATTATTTTTGATACCGCATCTGTCAGCTCGATGCATGCGATTGCTGCTGCAAGAGAAGAAGTTAAAGAATACAATTTTCGGCTGCACGGTTTGTCTGGCGGCGAAAGTATCCCAAAGTTAAAATTATACACTTCGGAACACGCGCATTCGTCGATTGAAAAAGGAGCAATATTGCTTGGGATAGGAATTGATGGTGTAAGAAAAATTCCTGTTGATGCAGAATATAAAATGCTACCCGAAAAATTATCCGAAGCAATTAAGGAAGATAAAACAAATGGCTGGCGACCATTTTGTGTTGTGGCTACCGTTGGAACAACCTCAACAACAAGTATTGATCCGGTTGATAAAATTGCGGACATATGTGAAAAGGAGAAATTATGGCTTCATGTTGATGCCGCACATGCAGGAGTTACAGCGATGCTTCCTGAAATGAGATATATTTTTAACGGCGTGAATCGTGCCGATTCGCTGGTTGTTAATCCTCACAAATGGATGTTTACCCCAGTCGATTTAAGCTTGTTTTATACTCGGAAGCCAAAAACGCTTAAAAAAGCTTTCAGTCTTGTTCCAGAGTATCTTAAAACCACAGAAGACGGATCGGTAGAAAACTTGATGGATTATGGAATTCAGCTTGGAAGAAGATTTCGTGCGCTGAAGCTTTGGTTTGTGATAAGATACTTTGGTGTGAACGGAATTATTGAACGGCTGCGAGAACATATCCGTCTCGGACAGTTATTCGCAAAGTGGATTAACGAACATCCTGATTTTGAAAGAATGGCTCCAACACCATTCAGCACAATTTGTTTTCGTGCTTATCCAAATCAAATTAATGATGAAGAAATGATTGTCCGGTTGAATGAAAAACTTATGCAAAATATAAACGAAACGGGTAAGATCTTTATATCTCATACAAAACTGAACGGAAGATTTGTTTTAAGATTAACAATTTCGGGATTGAGAACGGAAGAAAGGCATGTAAGAGATGCGTGGGAGTTAATTCAACGAAAACTCGAAGAGATTTTGCCACAGAGCAAATTGTAAATCCTCTACGAGGATTAAGTCATTCATTTGTCTTTTTTTCTACAACAATGTGACCTCTACGAAGTCGAGGTTAAACAACATTGTAGATGTTCAATTATTGTAGAAAATAGGAGGTTTATTTTTCAAAGATCCTCGTAGAGGATCAATAAAGAGAAAAAGTCATGACCTCTTTTTGCTGAAACGGTAAAGCAGAACAGCAACCAGCAAACTAATAGCAGAAGAAA
>JBGSOQ010000408.1:0-5086 GCA_041739035.1 Ignavibacteriaceae bacterium
AACTCTTAGCGATCTTTCAACCTCAACTGTAAAATCAACGTGCCCCGGGGTATCAATAATATTTATTTGATGATCTGCCCAATAACATGTGGTAGCAGCACTGGTAATTGTAATTCCACGCTCTTTTTCTTGTTCCATCCAATCCATTGTGGCAGCGCCATCATGAACTTCACCCAATCTATGCGTTTTACCGGTATAGAACAATATTCTTTCCGTAGTAGTAGTTTTACCGGCATCGATATGAGCCATGATCCCGATATTTCTAACTTTATCTATTTTTATTCTAGCAGACATTCTTAATGTTTTTCTTCGTCTCTTTTTACCATTTAAAGTGGGCGAACGCTTTATTAGCTTCAGCCATTTTGTGTGTATCTTCTTTTTTCTTAACTGCAGAACCTTCACCGTTTGAGGCAGAAATTAATTCTGATGCTAATCTTAATGACATAGATTTTTCGTTTCTTTGTCTGGCATAAGTTTTAATCCATCTCATTGCCAAGGCAATTCTTCGCTCTGGTCTAACTTCAGTTGGGACCTGATATGTTGCACCGCCAACTCTTCTACTTCTAACTTCAATAATCGGTGCTGTATTGTCGATAGCTCTCCTAAAAACTTCTACGCCCGGTTTCTTTGTTCTTTCCTCGATAATATCAAATGCACCGTAAATCATTTTCCTTACGGTGGATTTTTTTCCATCATACATCAAACTGTTGACGAACCTTGCAACAAGAACTTCATTGTACTTTGGATCAGGTTTTACGAATCTTTTTTCTGCTCTTTTTTTTCTCATAAACTATTTTGCCTTAGGTTTTTTGGCTCCATATTTTGATCTTCCTTTTTTTCTGTCCTCAACACCACTCGTATCGAGGGTACCACGAATTATGTGATATCGAACACCTGGAAGATCCTTAACTCTACCGCCTCTAATTAGTACGATCGAGTGCTCCTGAAGATTATGGCCTTCTCCGGGAATATAAGATGTAACTTCTATCCCGTTAGTGAGCCTTACTCTAGCTACTTTTCTTAATGCAGAATTCGGCTTTTTGGGCGTTGTTGTATAAACTCTTGTACACACTCCCCTTTTCTGAGGGCATGCATCCAAGGCCGGAGCTTTATTTTTGGCTAAAATGCGAACTCTACCTTTGCGCACTAATTGGTTGATTGTGGGCACATTACACCTAAATTTAAGAATCTGAAATTATTTAGTCTAGAAATATACTTTATATTCAAAAATTAGTCAAGAAAATATCTGATCTAAATAATAATTATTTACAGTTTTTATTTGCTCTGAACCGTCTCTTCTTGCTGAATTTCTTCAACCGGCTCTTCAGATTTTAGAATCATATTCCGATATTTCTTCAATCCCGTTCCAGCTGGTATTAAATGACCCATTACTACGTTCTCTTTAAGACCTAGCAAATAATCAACTTTCGCTTCTGTAGCCGCATTTGCGAGTACTTTTGTCGTCTCCTGAAATGATGCAGCTGAAATGAAGCTTTCTGTAGAGAGTGCTGCTTGGGTTATGCCTAAGAGCACATGTTCAAAAGTTGCCGGATATGCGTCCCTAAATTCAGCTGGTTCTTTTGATTTTTTCTTGATTTCAGCATTTAGTTCTCTAATTTTATTACGCAGAACTATTTGGCCTTCTTTTAATTTAGAATCAGCTTTGTCGAGAATATATACCATTGAGATTATCTTATTATTCTCTTCGATAAACTCAATACGATCAACAATATCCTCTTCTAGGAATTTCGTATCACCCGGAGATACTATTTTAATTTTTTGAAGCATCTGACGAACAATTACTTCAATATGTTTGTCATTAATTTTAACACCTTGTAATCTGTAAACATCTTGAATTTCATTAACAAGATATTCTTGAACCGCACTTGTACCTTTGATTTTAAGAATGTCATGCGGATTAATCGGACCATCAGTTATCTTTTCACCGGCAGGAATTTCATCATTTTCTTGAACCAGAATATGCTTGCCAAGTGGAACATTATATCTCTTTTCATCCGATCCGTCCGGAGCGATAACAATAATTTCGCGCGTACCCTTTTTTCTTGCACCGAATTTTACTGTGCCTTCAATCTCCGAAACGATGGCGGGATCTTGTGGGCTTCTTGCCTCAAACAATTCAGTTACGCGTGGAAGACCACCGGTAATGTCTCTACTTTTTACTGTCTGTTTTGATATTTTGGCGAGGATTGTACCAGCATCAACAGTTTCACCTTCCTCAATTGATAAATAAGCACGAGTTGGTATATGGAAAGTTTTCTTCTCTTCACCATCACCCTCTATTAAAATAGAAGGATTGCGATTTTTATCTTTTGAATCTATTACTACTTTTTGAACGTGACCCGTCTGCTCATCAGTAACTTGCTGAAGGGTAATTCCATCTACAAGGTCAACGAACTTTACTTTACCGGAAAGATCCGAAAGAATAACCGTATTGTAAGGATCATGATTATATAACGGCGTGCGCTTTTTAACATAACTTCCATCACTTACGACCAATTCTGCTCCGTAAGGAACATCATACTTTTTAATTTGTCTATTGTTTTCATCGAAAATGGCAATTACGCCACGCCGACCAGTAACAACTTTCACTTTTCCCATAAAATCAGATTTTTCAACGTAAGAGATTTTCTCAAACCGTACAGTTCCTTCCACGTTCGTTTCTACCTGAGACTGACTTGCGATACGTGAAGAAGTACCTCCAAGGTGGAATGTTCTCAAAGTTAACTGAGTACCGGGTTCACCAATTGATTGTGCAGCAATGATTCCTACAGCCTCACCAATTTCAACAATTTTGCCATTGGTAAGATTTCTACCATAGCATTTTGCACACACGCCTCTTTTAGATTCACATGTAAGCACTGTTCTGATATAAACAGAATCAATATTTGCATCTTCAATTCTTTCTGCGAGTTCTTCGGTTATCATTTCACCTGCTTGGACTATAACCTCATCACTTCTAGGATCAAACACATCTTCCTGAGCAGTTCGCCCAGTGATTCTCTCAGCAAGAGGTTCTCTTTCCTGTTCAACATCTTTTAATGCAGTTACTTGAATGCCTAATATTGTTCCGCAATCAATTTCGCTAATAATTACATCCTGCGATACATCAACCAACCTTCTAGTCAGATAACCAGCATCAGCAGTTTTTAACGCCGTATCCGCCAAACCTTTTCTAGCACCGTGAGTTGAAATAAAGTATTCGAGTACGGACAAGCCTTCTTTAAAGTTGGCTACGATCGGGTTTTCAATAATTTCACCCGCTTGCCCTGAAAGCGTTTTTTGAGGTTTCATCATAAGTCCTCGCATTCCTGCAAGTTGACGAACTTGTTCCTGAGAACCTCGCGCACCAGAGTCAACCATCATGTGGAGTGAATTGAATCCATGATTATGTGCTTTAATTTTATCCATTAAAACGCGAGCAACATCATTTGTTGTGTGAGTCCATACGTCGATAATTTTATTATATCTTTCGGCATCAGTAATAACACCTTGCTCATGTTCGCTTAAGATTGATTCGACTTTTTTATTTGCTTTACTAATAAGATTTTCTTTTTCGTCAGGTATAACCATATCGGCGTAGCTAACTGATAATCCACCTGCAGTAGCATATCTGAATCCAGTATCTTTCAGATCATCCAAAAATTTGGCTGTGACTTTATTACCTAACTTCATAAACATTTGACCAATAAATCCGCCAAATGTTTTTTTGATAAGAAGCTGGTTAAAAAATCCCATTTCCTTTGGTACAATTTGATTGAAGATAATTCTTCCTACTGTAGTTTCAATCATTTTTGAATCGACACGAACTTTAACTCTTGCATGTAAACCTACAGCTCTTGAGTTATAGGCAATTATAGCTTCTTCAGGTGATCCAAAAACAAAACCCTCACCCTTATCGCCTTCCTTCAATTTTGTCAGATAGTAGCAGCCCAAAACTATATCTTGTGTCGGAACTACTACCGGACTTCCGTTTTGAGGAGATAAAATGTTGTGAGAACTTAACATCAATAGAGAAGCTTCTAACTGAGCTTCATAAGACAATGGAATGTGAACGGCCATTTGATCGCCGTCAAAGTCGGCATTGAAAGCTGTACAAACCATAGGATGCAATTGGATAGCTCTTCCATCAATTAGTATGGGCTGAAAAGCCTGAATTCCTAATCTGTGAAGAGTTGGAGCACGGTTTAAAAGAATCGGATGTCCGCTTATAATTTTCTCAAGAATGTCCCAAATAATTGGATCTTTTCTATCAACAACTTTTCTGGCACTTTTAACAGTTTTGTTGTGACCGCGATCCAGTAATTTTCTGATAATAAATGGCTTAAATAACTCAACGGCCATGTCTTTTGGTAAACCGCATTGGTGGAGCTTTAACTCGGGTCCAACTACAATAACAGATCTACCTGAATAATCAACTCTTTTCCCGAGCAAGTTTTGTCTGAAACGACCTTGCTTACCTTTAAGCATATCACTTAAAGACTTAAGAGGACGATTGCTATCACTTCTGACTGCACTTCCTCTTCTCGAATTATCAAACAAAGCATCAGCTGCTTCCTGCAACATTCTTTTTTCATTTCGAAGAATTACTTCAGGGGCTTTGATATCTATTAATCTTTTAAGACGATTATTACGAATAATAACTCGTCTATATAAATCGTTAAGATCTGAAGTTGCAAATCGACCGCCTTCAAGTGGAACTAATGGTCTTAACTCGGGCGGAATCACAGGAATAAAATTGAGTACCATCCATTCAGGACGATTGGGTACTTTTCCTTCAGTTTCTTTAAATGCTTCCAGTACTCTTAATCGCTTTAATATATCGGCTTTTTTCTGCTGAGAAGTTTCTTCAGTCAGCTGATCTCTTAATTCTTTTGATACTTTTTCAACATCAATTTTCTTAAGAATTTCCTTCACAGCATCGCCGCCAATTCGAGCAACAAATTTTTTCGGATCTTCGTCATCAAGCTTTTCATTACCAGCAGGTAAAGAATTGATCACTTCATAATACTGATCTTCTGAGATTAGATCATTTTTATTAAGGCCAGTAGGACCAGGATTTAATATT
>JBGSOQ010000432.1:0-2315 GCA_041739035.1 Ignavibacteriaceae bacterium
AACACGCAAAGCTTACTCCTCCGGATTTTGATAAACTAAAACCGCTTTGTCTGGAGCTCGAGTTCAAGACTTTTTACAGCAAGGTTACTAATTTCTTCTCGTCATCCAAATCGCAAACCGAGAAGAAAGCTCAAGAAGAAATAAAAGTAGTTGAAGAATTTGTAGGGGACAAACAGGAATTCGACAAAACAAAAGTAAAATATGAGCTTATCCAAAATTTAAAGGCGGCAAAATCCCTCGCAGAAAAATTGAGTAAAGCTGAACTTTTTGTGTTCGATACCGAAACTGACGGGTTGAACCATTTCCAACTAAAAATTGCCGGAGTTTCATTCTCAACAAAACCGAATGAAGGATTTTTTGTTACTATAAATCCATTTGAAGAAGCTGAGGGATTATTTGCAAATAATTTATCTGACCGATTGCATGTGAAAGAGTTCGTTAAACTTTTCAAGCCGGTTTTAGAAAATAAAAAAATCAAAAAGGTTTGCCAGAATGGTAAGTACGATATTGCGGTTATGAAAAGTATCGGCATTGAAGTAAAGAATTTCTATTTCGATACAATGCTTGCAAGCTATTGTCTTGATCCCGATCAGAAGCATGGGATGGATGATCTCTCACAAAAATATCTCAGCTACAAACCTATTCCGCTGTCGAGTCTGCTTGATGTGAAAAAAGATTCAGCAAAAATATTTGAAGTTGATCTCACTTCCCTTTCTAACTATTCATGTGAGGATGCCGATATTACTTTTCGGCTTTATGAAAACCTTAGCAAGCAAATAGAAAAAGAAAATCTAACAAAGCTTGCTTACGAAGTTGAGTTTCCTCTTGTTGAAGTGCTGGAAGATATGGAAAGAACCGGGATAAAAATCGATACTAAGGCATTGGGCGTTTTGAGTAAAGACCTTCAAATTCTTCTGGATAATTATACTCAGCAGATTTACAAGGTTGGCGGAGTTGAATTCAATATAAATTCCCCAAAACAGCTTCAGGAAATTCTTTTCAATAAATTAGGATTACAATCAGGCAGAAAGACAAAAACTGGATTTTCAACCGACGCCCGTTCACTTGAAAATCTTAGAGGTGAACATGAAGTAATTGATTTGATCCTGGACTACAGGCAAGTATCAAAATTAAAATCAACTTACACTGATTCGTTACCAACTTTGATTGAACCGGCGACAGGAAGAATTCATACGGACTATAATCAAACGGTTGCATCAACCGGAAGATTATCGAGTATCAATCCTAACCTGCAGAACATTCCGATCAGAACAGAGCGCGGAAAAGAAATTCGTAAAGCGTTCATTCCAACTGATAAAAATCATGTTATACTTAGTGCTGACTATAGTCAAATTGAACTAAGAATTTTGGCAAGTCTCTCCGGTGATGAAGGATTGATTAAAGCGTTCAAGCAAAACGAAGACATTCATCGAAGCACAGCCGCTCAAGTTTTCATGGTTGATCCGAAAGATGTTACCCAAGACATGCGGCGAAAAGCTAAAGAAGTGAATTTCGGAATTCTTTACGGCATTGGTCCGTTTGGTTTGAAAACACGGCTTGGTATAACCCAAACTCTCGCGAAAGAAATTATTGAGAGATATTTTTCTACCTATAAAAATGTAAAAGGATTTATGGATGAGTCAATCGCGAAGGCAAAAGAAAAAGGTTACGCCGAAACTTTATTGAACCGAAGAAGATACTTGAGAAACATTAACAGTAATAACCGGGTCGTTCGCCAATTTGAAGAACGTGTTGCAATTAATATGCCTATCCAAGGAACGGCGGCTGATATGATTAAGATTGCAATGATAAATATTTATAAGGAATTGAAAAAAGGAAAGTACAAAACTAAAATGCTTCTTCAAGTTCATGATGAATTAGTTTTCGATGCTCACAAAGCTGAGATTAAAGAAGTTACGCCAATGGTGAAAGAACTAATGGAGAATGCTTTGCCGTTAAACGTTCCCGTTAATGTTGATACAGGTGTTGGAGATAATTGGTTAGATGCGCATTGAGCATAATGGTCACCCCGTCCGCCTGAGGCAGATTGTTTCGGGGTATGCCAAATTATTAAAAAGATGCTGAAATGAATTCAGCATGATAATACCAAAATGATTCCTAACGAAATAACAAAAATACTCTGCATCAAACCCCGCGGGATTGGAGATATTGTCTTGTCCACAATCATTCTTGATGATTTGAAGAAAAATTTTCCTTCTGCTGAAATTCATTACCTCACAGAAACCTTTGCGAAAGATTCTTTAGTTAATAATCCTCTAGTTGCTAAAGTTCATACGATGGACAAAACTGAATTC
>JBGSOQ010000460.1:0-20954 GCA_041739035.1 Ignavibacteriaceae bacterium
GGATTCGATTTTAATGGTGTATTATATCGATTTACATTGGCAGAAAAAGAAACAAGAACTGGTCCTACAAATTTTAATGATTTAGACAAATTGCTGCTTGATGCAATTTCAAGACAAGTCCAGGCATCTATTGAAAATCAATACCTTAATACTCAAGCCATAGAAAAAGAAAAAATGGAACAAGAGCTGATTGTTGCTGCATCCATTCAACAAAGAATACTTCCGGAAACTTTACCCAAAATTGATGGCTACGATCTTGCGGGAACAAACATACCTTCCAAAGAAGTGGGTGGTGATTATTATGATTGTGTTGATTTAGGTAATGGCAAATATGCTTTAATTATTGCTGATGTTGCAGGCAAAGGAATCAGTGCCGCTTTATTGGTTAGCACTTTAGATGCCGCACTTTACTCCTATCTTGAATTTGATCTTCCCCTCACTGAAATGTCTGCCAGACTGAATAAACTTATCTATAAATCATCTCCTTCGGATAAGTTTATAACTTTTTTTATTGCTGTTTTAGATTCCAAATCCGGCGAATTAGATATACTAAACGCTGGACACAATCCAATTTTGTTATTAAGAAACAACGGTGCTCTTGAAAAACTTGATGCTGGCGGCGTGGGATTAGGCATGTTCGATTTCGGAATTCCATATACCGGGCAAAAGTCAATTATGAATCCAGGTGATAAACTATTTTTGTATACAGATGGCATTCCTGAAGCAATGAATGAAAAAGAAGAAGAATATTCTGACGAGAAAATGATAAATTTCTTTCAAAATCATGCCGAAAGTTCCGCCAAAGATTTTATTGACGATTTAGTAAACGATTTAAGGGGCTATACCGGCACGGCTCTGCAGAGTGATGACATTACAGCGATAATTCTCAAAAGATCCTGATAATATTTTAATACCAAAGTTCACTCTTTCATAAAGGCATTTAGTTAAATATATGCCGTTTTAGAGATGAATGTTAACTTTTTTCAAGTGATAAAAATGAAACCAAATAAACAGAACAATAATCAAAAATTTTTAATAAGAGTAATTAAGAGGTTAAAATGCTTGCACGTATAATTAAGAAAACTTACTTCATAATATTTTTGTTTATCATTTACCACACAACTCTTTTCACGCAGCAAAAATATAATTTCGATCACATCTCAATTCCTGATGGGTTGTCCAATGCCCAAGTTTGGGATATTGTACAGGATAAATATGGCTTTCTCTGGATTGCGACAGCCGATGGCTTAAACCAATATGACGGCTATAGCTTTAAAATCTATAAAAATGATCCGGGTAACCCAAAATCCTTATCTAATAATTATGTTTATTCATTAATGTTAGATAAGGATGAAAATTTATGGGTAGGCACAACTGGTGGATTATCTAAATACGACCGTGCCAACGAAACTTTTCAGAATTATCTGCCAGACTCGAGCAGGGTCAATTCTGCGGTGAATACAATTATTAGTATTGCTCAAGACCGTAAAAACCGAATATGGCTTTCAACAGCTGATGGCATAGTTAAATATGACAGAACTATCGGAAAATTTGAAAGGACATTCATTAAAAATGGCGACAATAAAGTTCCGTATACTGGTACCACCGGCGCATTAATAGAAACCTCATCCGGGGAAATTTATTCTCACTATTTCTTTGAGGGTTTAACTAAGTACGATGAGTCATCCAATTTGTTTGAGCGGATAAACATTAATTTTAAAAATCATGACGCTTTCAAAGAGCAAATAATCTTTGGTTTATATGAAGACAAAACCGGAAAGATCTGGATTGGCGCTCAAAGCGGATTCTATAATTATGATCCCCGTAATGGTTTATTTAATGAAATAATATTGTTTAAAAAAGCAATTAATCCTATCGGTTGGCAAAATGCTGTATTTGAAATTCACCCGGATAATGATGGATTTTTATGGATTGGCTCCGCAGAAAATGGGATTTTTCGTTTTAATATGAAGACCAATGAGATAACTCAATTGGGGCAAACTGAATTACCAACCTCGGTTAATATTGCTGATGGCTTTATTAGATTCCTTAAAGACAATTTTGGGATTTTATGGGTTGGATCTAATAATAATGGTTTGTTAAAACTAGATTTCCAAAAAGAGCCTTTCAGATTATATGCAAATTTAACTGATAAAGTAAATTCAAATACCAATTTATTTATAGCCTCTCTTTACAAAAATCGTTCAGAAAATGATTTCATTTGGCTCGGGACTAATGATGGACTAGTAAAATATAATCTGAAACAGAAAACTTTTAATAAGCTTAAACATCAAGAAGGAAACACAAAATCAGTTCCCGGTAACTTTATTTCATCTTTTCAACAAGGCAGTGCGCAAGAATTATGGCTTGGGACCGATAATGGTCTAAGCCTAATGAATCTTATTACCAATTCATTTACAAATTATTATTTGATTGACAAGACAAAACATTATTCACTTAACTATGGTAACATTAGAAGTCTTTCGATGGATGATTACGGAAATCTCTGGAGTGCATCCGGCACAATTGGATTGGTTAAGTTTGATACAAAAAGTAAAACTCAGCAGTTTACCCCCACACTTGCTGCCCGTAATTATGATTTAATACTTCTATCATCTATTGATTCACTTAATTCAAAAAATAATTCTATTTGTAAGCTAACGGAGGTCGGTGATTATCAAGATCTAAAAAAAGAATTCACTATTGAAAAACAAACTGAGGTAATGATTGTCTCTGTGGGAGAAGGTCTTCAGGCTAACGGGATGCTGGATTATGGATGGCTGCAGGATGCAAAATCCGATACCATTTGGAGTCAAGCTAATTATGATAATTCTTTTTATTTGAGCGGCGATAATAAGAACCGTATATATATTGGAACAATGACTTTGAAAAAAGGTAATTACACCTTAAGATACAAATCTGATGATAGTCATTCTTATGGAAAATGGAATGCACCTGCCCCAATAGATTCTACTTTCTGGGGAATTCAGGTTTTTGATATATCAAGTTCGGATGCAAATTATTACAAAAAGCTGATTGCGGCTAGTGAGAGTAAACCCTTCATTGATGGAATAGCAATAAATAAAGTCGAATATCAGAATGATGGAACACTGCTTATTGGCAGTACTACAGGTCTATTCATGTATGATATCCGAAAAAATTCTATTGAATCTTTGCAAGAAGGAACTCAAACTGTTTTTACACCTAACCTAAAACTAATAAATGATCTTTTTGTCGACAAAAATAAGATCGTCTGGATAGCTACCAATGGGGGGCTGATAAAATATGACCGCAATTCAAAACAGTTTAATGTTCTTTATGATAAGGACGGATTGCCATCAAATTATATAGTGGCAATTGAGGAAGATATTTATGGAAGTTTATGGTTAAGTACTCTCAACGGAATTTCGAAGTTTAATAAAGATATAAAACATCCAATCTTTATTAACTATGACGTAAAGGATGGCCTGCAGGGATATGCATTTAATAGAAGAGCATCATTCAGAAGTGAAACAGGTGAACTATTTTTTGCCGGACAAAATGGATTCAACGCTTTCCATTCGAGTAATATCAACAAACAAGTACCTCTGCTTAATATCTCTCAATTAAAGATTTCCAATGAACCGGTCTTCCCTTCTTCCGAAAATTCTCCATTGACAAAAAGTATTTTGGAAACGAAGGAGATTGAAATTGCATACAGCCAAAACAACATCTCTTTTGAGTTCAGTGCGATTCATTTTTCAAGGCCGGAAAAAAATCAGTACGCCTATCGCTTAGATGGATTTGATGAAGATGGCTGGATTTATGATAACAGAAAATTTGCAAGCTACACAAACCTTCCTCCTGGTGAATATGTTTTCCGAGTAAAAGGATCAAACGGCGACGGTGTGTGGAATGAAACTGGGACATCAATAAAAATTAAAGTCCTACCACCATGGTGGAGAACCATATGGGCTTACATCGGCTATGTTTTTGTTTTTGCAGGAATGATATTCGGCGTGGATAGGGTGCAAAGGAGAAGACTATTATTAAAAGAACGATCTAGACAAAGAATTCAAAATGCTGAACTTAGAGCACAAATTGCTGAGAAAGAAAATGAAAGAAAATCTTATGAGCTGGAAGAGGCGCGTAAACTTCAGTTATCAATGCTTCCAAAGCAGCTCCCTCAGTTACCGCACCTGGATATTGCTGTATATATGAAAACTGCAACTGAGGTTGGCGGAGATTATTATGATTTTCATGTTCATCTGGATGGAACATTAACTGTTGTTCTTGGTGATGCAACCGGACATGGAATGATGTCTGGAATGATGGTATCAATAATGAAATCGCTTTTTATGTCTGACAGAACAAACAAAGCGCTAAAGCCATTCTTTGAGAATGCAAGTGCTGCCATAAAAGATATGCAGCTTGGCAGATTGATGATGGCCCTCACCTGTGTACAGATAAGTAATAATAAAATTGTTACCACTAATGCCGGAATGCCTCCCCTAATTATATACAGAAAAAATTCACAAACTATAGAAGAGGTTGCAATAAGTAATATGCCTCTTGGCGCATTGAAAGAGGTCGTTTATGATGTAAGGGAGTTGAAGATAGAAAGAGGTGACACATTATTGCTGATGAGCGATGGATTTGCAGAACTGAAAAATGAAAACAAGGAAGTATATGGATATAAAAGAGCCAGAAATAGTTTTGAGGAATCTGCAAAAAGAGAACCTGAAGAGATAGTGTCATTTTTGAGTGAAGAAGGAAAACGATGGACAAATGATAAAGAGCTTGAAGATGACGTAACTTTTGTTGTGATTAAAGTAAAATAAATTTTGCAAAGAAAGATCAATAAAAAGGGATACAATGTTTAGAATAAGAAAATTTTCACAATTATTATTTGTGATATTATGTTTTATTGCAGCCACTTCAAGCTACGCACAAAGAAACTACCTTTTTGAGAATATCTCTATTCCTAACGGGCTTTCTAATTCTACAGTTCAATATATCTTCCAGGATAGTAATGGATTCCTCTGGATTTCAACTGCAGACGGACTTAACCGATATGACGGCAATAAAATGGTTGTGTTTAAGAATGATCCGAATGATTCAACAACAATACCAAATAATAATTGCTTTGCTATTACGGAGGATTCGGATGGATTCTTATGGATAGGTGTTTCCGGAAATGTTATTGCGAAGTATCATCCACAAAATGAAAGCTTCGAAAAATATAATATAGAAACAGGAAGCGTAACAAATATATCAGAATTTTATTCTGCCCTTTATGATTCGAAAGGGAACTTATGGTTTGGATCTACAATTCATGGAATGCAAAAATTTAACAGATCAAAAAATAAATTTGAATTGGTACAACTCGATTCTTCTAATAACAGTGCACAATGGGGCAATATATATGTAATAACTGAATTGAAGAATGGAAATATTCTAGCTGCTGATTACGGAAGCGGCATAAAAATTTATAATAAAAAACTCAATTTATTTGAACCATATTACCTTAAAACAAATTACAGCCCGAATCAAGTTCAAGTTATTTATGAAGATGTGTCCGGAAATATTTGGTTTGGAGGTATAGGTAAATTAATAAAATATTCTCCATATCATTACACTTCTGAAAATTTCGATGTATTCTCTCATTTCAAAAATCCTCCTTATGATGATGATGCTACAGGAATAATTCAGGATGATGACGGATATTTATGGGTAGTATTTTATTGGCAAGGAATTTTTAGAATTGATCCTAAGAGCAAGACTATCCAAAAATTAAATTATGGTTTTGATAATTCAGACATTTCCTCAAGAATAGTAACCTCACAAATTTTAAAAGATAAATATGGTGTAATTTGGATGGGTACACGAGGTGGGGGCCTTACTAAATTTGATCCACTCAGAGAGCCATTCAATTATTCTAAACTTGAAAAGGAAGAATTATCAGGATCCGGTACAAGTTCGGTAACTGTCATTGCCATTTCAAAAAAGGATAAAGACCTGATATTTGGAACATCCACAAAGGGCCTATTTTCTTATAATCCAGAAAATAAAAAATCGGACAAACTGAATGTTAAATTTGACCCATCTGTCGTTCCAGATGGAAAAATAAATATTCAAAGTCTGGCCGCAGATGGTGAGGGCAATAAATGGTTCTCGTACAATAACTCGGGTCTGTTTAAGCTTAACAATAGAAAAATTTTAAGTGCTATTAAATCAATCCATGAAAAAAGGACGTCAACTTATAATATTAATTCAATGAAAATGGATGCTTCCAGTAATATCTGGATTGCCTCGTTGAACGGATTTGAAAAATATAATCCCGCCCAAAACGAGTTTACACTGCTGCCTACAATTATGACTAAACAGATGAGTGAAAACCTTAAACAAAAGATCAATGAAATTCCGCGATCGCGAGAACCTCTTTCTTCTATCCTAAAAGTGGGTGAAGCTTCAAATTTAGAGAAGAAGTTTACATTAAGCAGCGATCAAAAAGTACTTATTATTTGCGTTGGTGAAGGAAGAATGGTTCAAGGTAATGATGGAATATGGGACAAAGGTTCCCTTTTATCGGATGATGGAAAACCTATTTGGTCGATGAATGATTTATCTAAAACATTTAATGACGGAGGAGGATTTAAAAACCGCATTACTGTAAAATGTGTGGACTTGAAAAAAGGTGATTATAAAATATCATTTGCCACAGACGTTGGACATTCGTACGGTAATTGGAATGTAGTCCCACCGCAAGATTCAGTATGGTATGGAATTCAAGTATTGAGCTTGAAGGAGTCAGAATTCAATTTTATAAATGAGATGAATGAAAAGGAAATTAATTCTGATAAGTATATGCCGATGGAAATAGGCACTTGTATTGAATTCAGTAAAAAGCTTAACGATGTACTTTGGTTGGGCTCCTGGCGAAATAGTTTTGTTAAATACGAGCTGAATACAGGAAATTTCAAGCAATACAATTTTGACTCGAAAAATAAGTTTTCTCCAAACAATGAAATTATTTCTATATTTGAGGACAGAGAGGGCATTGTTTGGGTTGCAACAGCAAGTAGTTTGTTAAGGTTTGATCCAACTACAGAAAAAATTGAAAAGTATGATCAGAAAGATGGACTTCCTTCAAATCAAATAAATTCCATTATCGAAGATCTTCAGGGAAATCTTTGGATCAACACCTCCGGCGGTTTATCAAAACTGAATAAAAATGCTCCAAAAGACAAATGGAATTTTGTCAATTTTGATACAAGAGATGGACTTCCAGGATTCAGTAATAGCAAAGCCAGCTGGATTAGCAAAGACGGCGAAATATTTCTAGGAAGTAATGACGGTATAATTTCATTCTACCCCGGGAAAATAAATGAAGTAAAACCGGATATCGTGATAGACGATATAAAAATTGAAGATGTTTCTCTTAAATCGGATTCGGCTGCAGTAAGACTGGAAAAAAGTATAATGAAAACCGATGAGCTGGTTCTTTCCCATACACAAAATAATATCTCATTTGAATTTGCCTCCATTCATTTTTCAAGACCGGAAAAAAATAAAATCATTTATATGCTGGAAGGGTTTAATACTCACTGGATATCTACAGACAGAAATTTTGCGTCCTTCACCAATCTCAATCCGCGAGAATATACTTTTAGAGTAAAGGGTTCTAATGGTGATGGAATCTGGAATGATGAAGGAAAATCTATTCGAATAATTATTAATGCACCCTGGTGGCAAACCACTTCTGCATACGTTGGATATTTCTTTTTATTCGCTGGTGTTGTATTTGGTATAGACCGTGTACAGAGAAGAAGACTTCTATCTAAGGAACGTAATGCTGCTGCAATTAAAGAAGCTAACCTGCGCGCACAGATTGCAGAAACAGAAAATGAACGTAAGTCTAAAGAATTAGAAGAAGCTCGTCAGTTGCAGCTTTCAATGCTTCCAAAAACTCTTCCGCAATTACCGCATCTTGATATAGCAGTTTATATGAAAACAGCTACTGAGGTTGGCGGAGATTATTATGATTTTAATGTGGCAATGGATGGAACATTAACTGTTGTGCTTGGCGATGCAACAGGGCACGGTATGAGGGCTGGTACTATGGTTACTTCAGCTAAATCACTGTTTAACAGTTATGCTGCTAATCCCGATATAATTTTTACATTCCGAGAAATGACAAGATGTATTAAGCAAATGCAATTTCAGTCGCTTGCTATGTGTATGACAATGCTAAAGATTCAAAGCAACAGATTAGTTATGTCAGCAGCAGGAATGCCGCCGGTTTATCTGTTCAGAAACGAGCACAAAATAATTGAAGAACATTTAATGGAAGGAATGCCCCTGGGAACAATGGATAACTTTCCTTATGAATTAAAAGAAATGGAATTGTTTTCCGGAGACACAATATTATTAATGAGCGATGGTTTTCCAGAACTGAACAATCAGCATAGTGAAATGTTCGGATACAAACGCGCAAAAAATTCTTTTGAAGAAGTTGCAGAAAAAGAACCGGAAAAAATTATTGAGTATCTAAAAGAAGAAGGCAATCGGTGGGCTGATAATAAAGATCCAGACGATGATATAACATTTGTTGTGATAAAGGTAAAATGATGCCTGTCCGCCGAAGGCGGAATGATGTTACATTTGTTTTGATAAAAGTAATATAAAATTAATAGGCCCGACCTTTAGGTCGGGGAATGTATAAACCACAGGTTGGAGTGCTTCAGCCCAATTCTCAGAAGAGTAACAAAATGGAGAACTGATGATAAGAATTTTCAGAAATATAAGGCAAAAACTGGCAGCCGAAAATAAAGTAATGGCTTATTTACGCTATGCAATTGGAGAAATATTACTAGTAGTAATTGGGATTTTAATTGCACTCCAAATCAACAATTGGAACAAAAACAGAATGGATAATATTCTTGGGGAAAGTTATTTAATAAGATTACAAAATGAATTAGTCCAGGATACTACCTACTTAAGTTCTTCATTTGATGCGACTTACAATGGAATAAAAAATATTACCCAGGAGCTTCAAAAAGCATATGAAATTCAAAAAACTATGGAAGATATTGAGAGTTTGCTAAAGTTACAAAATTTTTATGCGGAGGCTCTCACCATTAACAAGGCAACTTATGATGATCTTGTAAGCACACAGAACCTTAATATAATAAGGAATAATAATTTGAGATTTCTTATCGTTGATTATTACAGAAACGCTGAGCAGGCTGCAAAGGCTATTGACAATTTTAATCAATTAACCTTTAATCTACAGATTAGGTGGCTTGCTGCTAGTCCTATAGGTAAATATTATCCATGGAATACCGGTATGTTCTCAGAGAAGCAATTGAATTATAAGGAGGATCTAAAATTTATTAATGATCCCACTTCCTATGACTTTAAAATGATGGAAACTATGCAGCTTTTATTCTTGAACAAACACGAAAGTTTACTTCATTATTATAAGGATTTAAAGGTGCAAGCAACTCAAATCATTAATTTGATTAACCAGGAATTAGAATGAAAGCAAAATCAATTAAAGGAAATTCTTCCGAAGAAATTAAAAATGCACTGGCTGAAAGCATGACCGATAGTTCAAACCGACACTCGCAATAGTGTTTCTTTCCATTAAGCAGGATAGACAGACGGTTTGTGAAATCTTGAATAAAGAAAATCTTGATATTATTGGGGCAACTTCCAGCGGAGAGTTTATCAATGGTCATCAAAGTGAGGGCGAAATAGTAATTTTACTATTGGACATTCACAGAAATAATTTCAGTATTTTATTTGAGGATATTGGTGAAAGAAGTCTGGAGGATGCCACTACTCACATGGTAAATGATGCCTTCAAGAAATTTGGAATGATCATCTAATTTCAACTTCCGCTACTACAGGCATATGATCAGAAGGATAACGACCATCAACTACTTCATCTATCACACCATGTTGAAGGACTTCAATATCTTCTGTCACAAATATGAAGTCTATTTTATTTCCAGGTTCTATAGCTTTTCCAAAGCCATTAAAAGTTACATGCGAACCGTAATGCTCAATTTTACTAATGAATTGAGCATCATATAAAGTATGTTTTTTATCAACATTGTCTGTTAATATCTGATACGCTTCAGTTGAAGCCTGTGTATTGAAATCACCTGCAACAATTATTGACTTTTTATCGACAATCTCCGCAATTCTTTGCTTCAATAATTTTGAACTATTGTTTCTTGCTGTTACACCAATATGATCGTAGTGAGTATTGAAGATGTAAAATGTTTTGTCTGTTTCTTCATCTTTCATCTCAGCCCATGTAACAACTCGCGGAAATGCCGCATCCCACCCCACTGAGGGAGTGTCAGGAGTGGCCGAAAGCCAAAATGTTGATTGTTTAATAATTTCAAACCGATCATTTCTAAAAAGAATAGCAGAAAATTCTCCCTTACTTTCTCCATCATCACGTCCAACACCAACCCAAGAATAGTGAGGCAGTAATTTCGAAAGATCATCAAGCTGAAGAAAAAGGGCTTCCTGCAATCCGATAATATCTGCATGATGGAATCTAATCATGCTTGCAATTAAATTTTTTCTTTTGCTCCAGGCATTTACCCCATCAGTTTCTTCACTTCCGGCATATCTGATATTGTAAGTCATCACACGAAAAACATCATTAACTTTTTCACTTTGGGCTATGAGCAAATTGTATGAAAAGCTGGGCAAGAGCAGGAGAAAAAGTACGAGTAATAGAAAGTTTGGAAAAATTCCTTTGAGTGCTTTAAACATAAATTTATCCCTCTTTTAAGTCAGTTCTTTTGAGAGTCTTAAAACCAAGCCGCTTCAATCCTTTTTGAATGATTGGATCTTTCATTGCGTATTTCCAAATTAAACCAGTCCTGAAATTTTCAATCATAATAAGTATTGGGCCTTGGTCTAATCCAAGATAATCCTTATCATACCAATCAACTGTTAAATTAAATGCATCTTTAAAACCATATTTTCCCCACAGTCCTTTCGAACCATATTTATCATACAAATTTTTTAGAGTAGGAATACATATCTCTGGAGCAAATGGAACTGATCCGCCGGCAGCTTCAGGAGTAATTGTACCATCGTCTGCAATGACATTTCCGGGCCCAGTTGCCCCCCTGCCCGCATAACCATAAAATCGTTTACCATCTCTTTCAAAGTCTCCTGGTCCGTCGCATGCACTTATTCCCCATGTCAGCGAATCATAACCGATCCAGCCCATGGGATTATCTATACAATACTTCCAATTAGATAAAGTAGCTCTTCTCGAGTTTTCAAAATAATCAATTCCTTTTTCTTTCATATAATTATCTACTAAGCCTTTAAAATCAATAAACATGTGAGAGAATTGATGACCAAATAAAGGCGGAAAGGTTACATGTGCAAGTCCCTCATAAGGTTCAGACCAATCGTAACCTGATACCCATTGACTATAGACTTTCTGCGGATCAGATAGATTTGTTCCAGCAGCGAGAATGTATAAATATAACGCCTCAGTATAACCGAACCAGCCGAAATCACCTAAACCCTCTTCTGGTCTATATCCCATTGCCACTAAATTCTCATGGCCATCATGCTTGGATTTCTGAATGATTGTCCAATCCCAGTCAACTCTATAAACTAAGCTGTCAGCAAGTGATCTGATTTCCTTTTCCTTTTCATTCTCCCTGTCATAATATTGTGAGGCAAATCTAATGCCGGCTAGAAGCCACGAAGTATCTATAGTAGATAGTTCACAATTCCATTCGCGCTTACCAGTTTTCATATTTAGAAAGTGATAATAAAATCCTTTATATCCAGTTGCATCCTTCGCAGTGCTTTGCTCAGAGTTGACTAAAAAGCGAAAGAGAGCTGAAGTCAAATCCACTGCTTCATCACGCGTAATCCAATTTCTTTCTGCACCAATTGCCCATGCAACAACTCCCCATCCAACCGCAGCTATTGATGACGCCGACCATTCTTGTGTGCGATCGGGAATCAGTCCATTTTCGCGATTAACTTCATCAATAAAAAATCGAAAGGTTCTGTACTGAAGCGTGTCGAGAAAAGATTCATCTTCGGCAGTTAAACTATAAATAGAATTGGGATCATTCCCTTTGGATAATTCTTTACATCCTAATGAAATGGTAATTATGAAAATGGATAGCAATACTTTTAGTGTGATTGATTTCATGGGAGACTTGCTTTCAAATTAATGAATTGGATAAGTTATCACACCCGCATGAACCGCCGATAACAAGCCCAGTCGGCAATATTTCTCTATAAACGTGTTTTGGATCTTCTTCTCCTTTAATCATTCTTAGTAAGTAATTCACAGCCTTTGCCCCCAAGTCCGAAATTGGTACATGCATAGTTGTCAGACGAGGATTGAGAAGTTTCGATAAATAAATATCATCAAAACCAATGATTGCCACATCATGCGGGATTTTAATGTTTAAAGTTTTTGCCGCCTCGTATGCACCAATTGCCATCATGTCGTTGGAGATGAATATTGCATCAGGCTTTTCGCTTTGATTCATCAACTTCAAAAAAGCATAGTAACCAGATTTTATTTGAAAATCTCCGCTTACTTCAAAAGCGGTGTTTACACTTAAATTATTCTTTGCGAGGGCATCTCGGAATCCTAAAAATCTTTCTTGTGCATCACAATTAGCTTCAGGCCCTTTAATAATTGCGATCTGTTTATAACCATGCCCCACGAGGTGTTCAACACATTTATATGCGCCACCATAATTATCTATCTGAAAATTTACAACGTTCGTTAAATCCGAGCAGCTATTTATCAACACGATTGGTCTTTTAGATTTTTTCAGAAAGTCCGTAACTTCTTTATGCATCTGCGGAGCCATCAGTATTACCCCATCGACTCTTCCGCTTGCCATAAACTCAATTAATGTTTCAACCATATCTCTTTGACTATGTGAACTTGACACCATCACATATCGGTTTGCTTTATAAGCCTCTTCGTCTATTCCGTGAATTATATCCATAAAAAACTCACCCACAAGATCAGGAAGAATCACTCCGATCGTATCGGTGGTTTGTGTTGATAAACCTCTTGCAATCGGGCTAGGTTTGTAATTCAAATCCCTGGCGATTTTAATTATTCGATTGCGAGTTTCTTCTTTTACTAATTCTTTTTCATTGAATGCTCTAGAAACAGTGGCAATTGATACTCCAGCTTTTTCCGCCACAACACCGATATTAGTTTTCATTCTTTAACACCGCCAAGCATTATACCTTTTATGTAATATTTTTGAAGAACTAAAAACACAATTAAAATTGGAATGATTGTTATTACAGATCCGGCCATCATAAGTTCGGGATCTTTTGTATGTTCGCCCATTAAGTTAGCAAGAGCAACAGGAAGTGTGTACATTGAATTATCAGTTAGAGCTATCAATGGCCAAAGAAAATCGTTCCATGTTCCCATGAAAGTAAAGATTGCAAGCGTGATTAAAATAGGCAAACATAATGGCAGTATTATCGATCTGTACACTTGGAAGTCAGTTGCGCCATCCATTCTTGCCGATTCAATCAAGCTGTCCGGTATTGATAAAGCATATTGACGAATAAGAAATATCCCAAAAATGTTAGCTAAACCCGGAATAATTATTGCCATGTAAGTATTGATAAATCCCATTTCCTTAAGCATTAAAAAAAGCGGAAGCATTGTAACTTGTGCGGGAATTATCATTGAGCTTAAGAGTAAGCTGAATAACTTATCTCTTCCAGCAAAACGATACTTTGCAAATGCATATCCCGCCATCGAGTTAAAGAAAAGAGAGATGCTTGTTACAAGAACAGAGAGAACTAAACTGTTAACAAAATTTCTTGCAACATTTAAGCGGGAGAATAGACTTTCAAACTGGTAAAGAGTAATTTCATCGGGAATGAAACGAGGAGGATATGTGCTTGCATGTCCATCGTACATTAATGATGCTGAAACCATCCAGATAAACGGAGCAAGAGTCAGTAACCCGGTTATAATCAAAAATAAATGAATGAATATTTTCTTAGACATATATGCTAAGTCGACTGCTTCTGAATTTTAAGTTGAATTATTGTTCCGGCAAAAATTATTATGAAAAGCACAAATGCGATCGAGGCCGAGTATCCCATGTTCCACCAGCGAAATCCTTCCTGATACATATATTGAACAACACTCAAAGTTTTATTTAATGGTCCGCCCTGAGTCATAATATAAGGTTCAGCAAATAATTGAAAATTGCCGATCATTGTTATGATGCTTATAAAAATTGTAGTAGGAGCCAGCATAGGGATTGTAATTTTTTTGAACCGCTGCCAGCCATTTGCGCCTTCTAAAATTGCTGCTTCATATAAATGCTCAGGAATATTTTGTAGTCCAGCAATAAAAATTATCATGTTGTAACCGAAATTTTTCCAAATCGACATAAATATGATTGACGGCATTGCCCAAAATGGATCGCCGAGCCAATCAATAGGATTGATCCCAACAAAGCTTAACATATAGTTAAGTATTCCAAAGCGAGGATGATAAATAAATCTCCAAACTATAGCTACCGCAACCAATGTTGTTACAACAGGAATGAAATAGGCTAAACGAAAAAGCCCTTTTAGTTTTACAAGCTTTGAATTTAGAATTAATGCTGCTCCTAAGGACACAGCAATTGATAATGGACTTGCCGCAATAACAAAATAAAAAGTGTTTTTTAATGAAGTCCAGAAAAGTTCATTGCTCAAAAGATCAGAGTAGTTTTTTAATCCTACAAATCTGAGATTGCTGTAATTTCCTAGGGAATAGATATCAAAATCTGTAAAGCTGATTATGAAAGCGGCAATAACCGGAATGAAAAAGAAAACAAAAATTGATATCATCGCCGGAGCTAGGAAGAAATATGCTGCTGCAATTCCCGGCTTAAAATATTTCTGTTCGATATGATTTTTTTCCTTAGCCATTTTTATTCGTCAATTCGATTTACTCAACATCCATCTTCTTTTTTCAAGAATAATGTTAACATCATCGTCTAATTTCTTTAATGCTTCTTTAACAGTTAATACATTTCTAGCTGCCAACTCAACATACTGCTGAAGCTTTGAAAACACAATTTGCTCCCACTCGGGAATCTTGGGAGTTGCAACCACAAAATTAAACTGCTCGTAAAAAGCTTTCATATAGGTATTATTGCTGAGTGAGGTATCTTTCCAAGCTTCTTTAACGGCTGGCAAATCGTTTACCAGGTGGTAAAACTCTATCTGTGTTTCAGGTTTAGATAGGAACTCAATTAATTTCCATGCTTCAACTTTGTGTTTTGATCGCTGTGAAATTACTAAACTGGAGCCGCCTGCAAGTGAAACACCTTTAGTATTTGCATCGCGTCCAGGCAATGGGGCTGTCATCCATTTACCTTGCAAATTTCCGGTCATCCACTTTTTAAATTCAGAAATGTTCCATGGGCCTGAGATGTACATTGAAAAATATTCTTCAGCGAATGCTTGATACACGTTTGTTACTTGCGATACACCAAGCGGAGTTAAATTTTCTTTATAGAAATTGACCAAATAAGTAAATGCCTCTGCAAATTTTTCGCTGCTAAAGTTGCCGTAAGTATTGTTGTCTTTTAAGATTTCTGCGCCGTTCTGCAATCCGAAAATCACAAAATTTGCCCATTCATTTGTGGCGATGAAGATTGCATATTTCTCTTCACCCTTGTGGTTAGCTTTTATTCTTTTTGAAAGCTGATACAGTTCATCCCAGGTTTTAGGCGGCGAATCGAAACCCGCTTTTTTAAAAACATCTGTTCTATAGAATAAAACTCGTGTATCGATGTACCAAGGAATTCCGTAAACCAAAGTGTCCAAAACATTCGTATCCCAGATGCCGCTAAAGTAATTCTCTTTTTTAATTGTTGTACTCTTGCGAATAAAATTGGATAACTCACTAATTCCTTCAAGTTGTGCGAATTGGGGAACCCACGTGTTTCCAAGCTGAAAAACATCAGGCAGATTATTGCTTGCAAAGGCAGAAATTAATTTTTCCTGCGCTGCAGTCCATGGCACCATTTGTATCCTAACTTTAATACCGGGATTTTCAGATTCAAACTTAGGAAGCAGCTGCTTTACAAATTCTCCCTCGGAACCTAAGCCCCATAAATCAATGGTTGTTTCTTTTGTTGAATCAGAGCATGAAAGGCTAGATACTATAAGTAAAAACCCAATAATTACAATCGACCAATGCGCTTTGTTCAATATTTGTATAAATCTTGATCCCATCATCAATCATTTCTGAAGAATCATTTTACTGCTAAGCACACTTCCTTCTGATTCTATTTTATAAATATAAACTCCGCTGGGGACAGAATTACCATAATCATTGTTTCCATTCCAAATGAGTTCATTTATTCCTGCTGTCAATTCACCATTAAATAATTCTCTTACATTTTCTCCTAAAACATTATAAATTTTTACAGAGGCATTTTGATTCTGAGGAAGCTCGAATCTAATTACTGTGTTGGGATTAAAGGGATTTGGATAATTTCCTTCAAGCTTAAAAGAGTAATCCAATTCTTTCCCATCGATAACATCTGTAGTTGAATCCGGCACAAATCCGATCGCGTTAAGCATTGGCGGAATTTCCGGATTTGCCATAAACTTCTCCCAAAGTAATCCACTTCTGTAATTTTCAATCATTACAATGATGGGGCCTTGATCAATAGCAAGATAACTACCGGCATACCAGCTTTTAGTAGGATTGAAAGCATCCTTAAAACCGTACTCACCCCAAACATTAGAACCATAAGTTCTATAAAAATGTTTTATTACCTCAATCGATTCTTGTGGAGTATATGGCAAAGACGATAGGGCTGCTGATGGAGTTATTGTTCCATTATCATTATTAGGTTCGTGAACCCTGTATCCCGTAGGGTCATCGCTTGCAGTTAATCCCCAGCAATTCGCATTATAGCCGGTATAATTTTTAGGATTAGCAGTGCAATATTCTTTATGAATTAAAGTTATATTTCTATTGTTTGCGAAGTAATTACAATAAGCATCTTTTTTATCTCTTGGATCAAAACCTAAAAATGAGTAATGAGAAAAGAAAAGGGGTCCGCCATAATCCCAGCCAACCCAAATTCGATAACCGTAAAAACTTTTGGTGTTGACATAATAAGATGCACTCGCCCAACCATTATGAAATAAACTTGCCGGAACACCGTGAGTTGGTGAAGCTATTCCGAGCAAATAAACAATCATCGCTTCATTGGGCCCACGAACAGTCATGTTCATCTGCCAGTTGTAATTTGGTGACCAATGCCAATACAAAAAGCTACTTGTAGAGGTCCGTCTATACCAATCCCACTCAATACCTTGCCAAATTTCGGTGCACAAATCTCTTATCTGCTGTTCATCTGCATTTTGCTGATCAAAATATTGACGAACTGGAAGTAAACCTTGAGCCATGTAAGAAGTTTCCACTAAATCCCCGCCATTATCGTATGTACTGAATGGAATCACTGCACCTGTAGTACCATTTAACCAATGAGAGAAGACCCCATGAAATTTATCAGCTTTGTTTTTAAGAAAGTTTAAAATTTTTAACATGCGTTCTACACCTTGCTGTCGAGTGATGAATCCCCGCTCGATACCAACTAAAAGAGCCATGACCCCGAAACCTGAACCACCGCTTGTCACAGTTTCTCCCGAACCGAGTCTCTCTCTCGATAAACCGGAAACAGGATGAGCATAGTCAAAAAAATATCTGAATGTTGAGCGCTGAACCATATCAAGAAATTCATCATTGGTCATTAAATGAGTAATTGCATAAACGCTGTCGCTTAATGGAGATTCATTCCCACTTGAATCATATGCACTGACTTTAAAGTTGAAACTTACTCCGAGAATATTCATACTAATCGAGTAAAAACTTTTTTCTCGGCTCACATTTGTAAAGAAGTTATACTTTTGTCCATTCCACACATATAATTTATATCCTGCAAGATCTTCTTCAGCGTTATTATACCATTCAACATCAATATTTTTTTCATAGCCGAATGCTTGCACTCCCTGTGGTGTTTGTGGAGGATTTGAATCCGTTTGTGCATGTATAATGTAATTGCTAAACAAACAAAGTAAAAATAATTTAATCATGTTCTGCATTTTGCTTTCCTCCACATTTCTAAATAATCCGACTGATTGTCCTTCTATCATTAATAAGTAAACTGAAAACCCTTTTTAAACTTACGTTTTCAATTTGATAACTTTGCTTGAGAACGGATTCAAAGTAATCTTTTCTGAATTAACCTTAAAAGTCTTTTCCTGGTTATGATAGTTCATTAAGAACAAGTAGAAATTTTTTCTGCCTTTACGAAGAACAAACTGAATATCAGGATCTGATACTTTTACTTGTTTTTTAATTTTATTGAGTGAGATGATTTTTTCATAAAGATGTAAATGTTCATCAGTTGAATAACCAAATCCAAATCCTAGCGCTGTTAAAAAACCATTTCCAACGTTTTTATGTATGCCGCAAGTTTCACCAGTTTCTGTTTTGGCAATTGCTGATTTTCCATCAAGTTCAAATACCAATTTTTCGCTGAACATAGTGAACAAGTCCCCAATTCCAAAAGCTTCAACTTTGTTAGGGCTAACTGATTTTGAAAATTGAACGCCAATACCATCTTTTAGAATTTTACAATTATTGAGATACAAATCTAATGTTGGAATAGTAGGATAGATTATCAAATGCCCGCCGGCTTTCACATAATCAACAAGTAACTGCTGAGTAAAGCTGTCCATAAATTCAGTTGTAGTGATCCAAAGCTGCTTATACTTTGAAAGTTCTTGGACAGTTGTGCTTTCTAAATCCTTAATATCATAATTAAAATTTAATGCTTGGAGTCCCCTCAACAGACCATTAAAAAATATCTCTTCGCGAATAAAACGAGGATCGAATGTAAGCCCAAGTTTTGAGACCTCAAGTCTTTTCTCGCTTAGCATTTGAGATGTTGTAAGTTCGGTATAGAAATAGGGTTTATAAAGCCCTACACAAATATCTGATGTGGTTTTACTTAACAACAAATCTTCTTTTTCTTTGTTGATAAAACGATCGACTTTTTTAATTGAATCATACAATAGTGTTTTTTCTGCCTTAGCATCAAGAGGTGTTTGATAATAAAAAGTCTTGCCGAAAAATCCTTTGCCCTTGGGGTTAATACCTTGTGAAAACATGTAATAATTAAAACCTTTCAGGCCATGAGCAAGAGATGCATAATAAAATGCTTCCAGATCATCAGCATAACTTTTTACATGATGTTCTCGAGTTCCGCACTGAAATTCGGCAGCCCAAACTGGACCAGCCGATTGCATTGCTTCAAGAATTTTGTTACAAGCTAAATCTGAATGGGCATTACGGAATGAAAAAAACTCGGGGATATGATCTAATCCAAAAACAATATCATTTCTGGTTCGCATAATTTCTTCGTAAGTGCTGATAAGCATTGGCAGCTCAGATGCATGTCCGTAAATCCAGCCGGGAATATTGTGCGTGAACTGCATATCAATTCCATAACTTCTGATCTGTTTGATCAAGGTATCAAGATACAGCGCATAATAGTGTCTGTAGAAAAGATGAAAATCATAATACGCACAGTATTGCTGCTTATTCTCAATTTTACCAACGGGGGCTTTTATTTCACCGAAGGAAGAATACCCGGTTCCGTAAACCTTATTCAAATGATCAACTGATTCATACTTATCTTCAATAAACTTTTTGTACAACGCGATGATAGAAGCATTATAATCAATTCTACCAGACAACCACTGGAAAACCCCGACTTCATTACAAACTTGCATCATCGTGATTGGTCCGCCATTATTCTCCTGGTATTGCGCAATGATGGGCACAATTTTGTCGTACCATAAAAATGAATACTCCAAAAACTCATCAGTCATATATGACATCAAATCGGGTGAAATGATATTTCCATTTTCATCTAAAGCGTGAGCATTCTTGCTGCTTTTCTTTACGAACCATTCTGGCAAACCTTGATTTTCATATTCGGCAAGAATGTAAGGACCCGGTTTTACAATTAAGTCTAAACCGACTTTTTTACAAAGCTTTATGTACTTAATTAAGTTTCTCGCGGGATTAGTTTCGCCGGTAAAATCAAATTTATTTTCTTCATATTCATGCCAATCCCACGGAATGTATGTTGATGTAGTGTTTGCTCCGGCTTGCTTAAGTAAGGCGAGATGTTTTTCCCACAGTCTAGGATTAAGACGAAAGTAGTGTGCCTCTCCAGAAATTAAAAAATATGGTTCTCCATTCTTTACAAAATAATTTTTACTTGCCTTAAAACTCATATAATTACTTTCAATTTTTTCTTATCCCCATAAGTTCTGAACAGCATTTAACCCAAGTAAACTTTAATAAGGCTAGTTTTCTTCCCGGTTGGTTTGATTACATTTGATTTTTGTATCTCACCATCAACTTCAATTTTCTTTACGCCAGATGAAACATGATGTTCATTAGTAACTGAAATATTGTAATCTGTTCCTCTAAATTTTCTTTTAACAGTAAATCCTTTCCATTCTTTGGGAATACAAGGATCAATTACTAGTCCTTCCTCTGATGCTCTAATGCCCAAAATCCAATCAACAATTACCTTTTGAAGCCATGAAGCCGAACCGGTATACCAAGTCCAGCCGCCCCTTCCGTATTGAGGTGAATCCGGACCTTCAATGTTACCTGGAGTTACATAGGGTTCTGCCACATATTCATCGGGTTTCATACCATTATTAATTGGAGACAGCTTCTGATAAACATCATAAGCATTCTTGGCATCTCTCAATTTGGCAAATGCCCATATTGCCCAAGTTGCTGCATGCATGTAAACACCGCCATTTTCTCTTCTACCGGCTGCATACCGAGATAAATATCCAATAAACTTATC
>JBGSOQ010000021.1:0-30156 GCA_041739035.1 Ignavibacteriaceae bacterium
GTTTGATGTATTTCAGTTTCAGCCCCATCAACAAGGGCTTTCCAGCCGGTAGGAATTTTAAATAATTTGTAATCCGCTTGCCCGCTGAAAAATGTAGTGCCGAAAAACATAAAATTATTTCCCGATGCATTGACATCAAGCTCAATTTTTTCATCAGTGTAACTAATAATTTTAGAATACGCAGTTGAATCCGGTTTATCCGCGACAAGATTTTTGTCCTGTACATAAGCAATTTCTTGGGGATTAAAAGAATTAGTTTTGATAAGATTCAAAGCTTCAAGACTGCTTTTCATTTCAACTTTATCAACAAAATAAACGCGCGGCAGAGAATTATCATTTCTTTCAACAACAGTTTTTTCACCGTTGTAAATAGTACTTAATCCTGCCATCTGCGACGGCTTTTCAAGAACTAAATACTTAACCCCGGCCATTTTCCATAAAGTAGGATTTGCCGGACCGACTATTTCAATCATATCTTGATATGTTCTTGGTTTAATTCCCGAGTAACCGTAAAAATCTTCGAGTAAAAAGTACGCATTAAAATTTGAGTTTTGGTCAAATGATCCTAATGAACGATCTTGCTTTAAATTTAAGATGCGAAATGGTTCTTTATCATTTTGACTTTTAATTGCATTTACATATTCGGGAGTTTGAAATTGATTTTTAATTTCTGGATTGTCATGGTACTTAGCTCCGCGCGAGTCGATTCTCCAGAGATCAACTAGTGTAAGCATAATTATAACAAGCACAAGAACATCTGCACTAAGCTTTTTACTTATATACATTAATGCCGACCAAAAAGTTATCCCCAGAATCCCGAAAGCCACTAAAAAATCGCTTGTGAACATTTTTGCCATGTACTCTGCAAATGCTTGAAAATATTGTGCGTACTGGGGATTGCTGGTTTGCAGCGTTGCTGCATGGTCATTAACTCGTGATACAAACCAATTGGATAATGCACTATTGGCAACCAAACCTAAAACAAAAACTCCAGTAAAAATGTACGCAGAATATTTTAGGATGATGGATGCCTTATTATCCGGATGCTCACGCAATGAAACAATTTTCATAATTCCATAACCGGCAAGCACAGGGAGCGATAATTGTACCAGCACTAAAATCATCGACGGCACTCTGAACTTATCGAAGTATGGGAAGTAGTAGAACATCAGATCAAAAAGCAGAGACAAATTTTTCCCGAAGGAAATGAAAAGCGCTATTGCAGAAAGAATTGTTAAAAATTGAACAAAAGGTTCTTTCCAGCAAGTTATTATTGCAAATAAAGCTAGGAAGAAGACCAAAACTCCCATGTACATTGCAACGTCTACAAAAGGCATCTGCCCAAAATATGTATTAACTTCATACTCTTGATTTTGAGTTAACGGACCTTTGTAGGTAGAGTTTCCAAAACCATAAAATGAAGGGATAATAAAAGTCATAACTTCTTCAGGTGAGAAAGACCAGCCAGTATGGTAATCGTAATACTGTGATTCCGATTGTTCAGCTTTGCCTGTGGTTGTTTCAGTGATGCTTTTTCCGCCTCGCGTAGAAAATGGTGTGTACTCATAAATTTGAGTCAGATTATCAGCAGAAATTAATACTCCCAACACTAACGCAAGAGCAAAAACTCCAGCCGACTTGATAAACCTTCCGCGTTTTTCTTTTTCCTTTTTTAGGATTGATCGAATAAAAAAGAATAGATAATAAATTGCGACTGCAAAAAGTGTATAGAAAATTATTTGAACATGAAATCCTTGAACAAACAACTGAAGAATAATTACCAAAGTAAGCGCATAAACTATTTTTATCTTCTCTTCAAATTTTAAAAGAATAAGAAAAATTAATGGATACATGCAGATTGAAGTCAGCTTTGTAACATGACCAATGTAGAGAAAGACTATTAATCCGGTACTGAAAGCTGTGGCAACTCCGGTGAAAAGACCAATTAAAGTATTCTTAGATATATGCCTCATCAGAAGAAATGACGAGATGCCCAATACAATTAAGTAAAAGCTCCACATCGCATAATCAACTGAAAATAAGCTGCTGAACGCTGTTCTAACGTATCCAAAGCCCATGTAAATCAAGTTGAACCATGTTTTTTCCGTTCCCAAAGCATAAGCCGGCATACCGCAAAAAATATGAGGATTCCAAAGTGAAAATCCTTCCCTATCTTTTAAAATGTACGGCTTGGCACTTTCGCTGGCAATTATATCGCCCGATTGAAAAGTTTTGCCGCCAAAGTAAAGAGGGTTAAGAAAAATTAGAAACAATATTAGTACAACTAACGCCACGGTAAGTACATGATACTTCTGGGGAATGATATCATTTAGATTGAACCTTGAAAAGAATGTCTGCTTAGCAGGTTTCTGAGTTTTTACTTCTTTTTTAGATTTAGCCATTTTATTCCAATAAAATTTTAGGATTATTTTTGGGCAATGAAATTTATACCGCTGCCTATTTTATTATTTGAATAGTAGTCCATCATCATCATTACAAATGTAAAAGGAAAAGTGATTAAATAATAAATTGGAAGAACAACAAAAAATATTTTTGAAATATTGAGAAGCATCATTGGGAACTTTATTCCCAGCCGCCAGGATTTATCACCCCAAAACCCATATGTGTACTGGCTTTTATGCGTTTTGAATCCCAATGTATGAAGTTTGCTTTCCAATTCTTCTTTAGAATATCCAACTCGTGCATGCTCACCAATAAAGCTTTCATCCTCATCAGAGTGAACATCGCTTCCGCCAAAAAGAGATGGTGAATTAATCAACAAATAGCCGCCCGTTTTCAATGCCCTGTAAAAATTCTGAAATACAGTAACATCATCACCAATATGTTCCATTACATCAACGCACACAATTAAATCAAACTTATTTTCATGACTAATCTGTAGCAAATTCTCTATTTTAAATTTAACATTTTGCGTGTTGATTTTGGTAAAAAACTCTTCTGCATCCTTTATCCAATCTTCTTTGATATCAATCGATAAGATGTTTGCTGGAATTAATTTTTTAGACATGAAATAGGAATATTGCCCAAAACCCGCACCCGCATCATAAACCTCAACGGTTTTAGCTCCAAATGCTTTTCTAAGTTTTGTTAATTCTCTACGAACATACCAGGATCGCAAAAAGAATAAATCTAACAGTTTGTAAAAAGCTATTCTTAAAAAAGGATATTTTTTAATTAACGATGCAAAAACATTTTTTACGGGATCGTAATGCATTTAAATTACAGCGAGTAACTGTTTTGAATAAAATTTGTAGTTCAAGTTTGAAAGGAATATGAGTTAGAGATTAACCTTTTTCTTTTATAACATACTCAGAATTGTCTCTAAAATTATTAACGAGCATCTCTCCTAAAAGTCCAACTGAAAAAAACTGCACACCAACGATTATTAATAGAATACCCAGAAACAGCATAGGGCGGTTGCTCAAATTACGTTCAACAAACCAAAGATAAGTTAGATAACCATTAACAATTGTACCTATAAAAAATGAAAGCATTCCCAGGAAACCAAAAAAATGCATTGGCCTGCGAATGTACCTTGTGGTGAACATTACGGTAAATAAATCTATAAATCCCTTAAAAAACCGCGAGGTTCCAAATTTTGTTGTACCATATTTTCTGGGATGATGCTGTACGATAGCTTCCGTTATTTTATAACCTTGCCACTTTGCTAAAACGGGAATGTAACGGTGCAATTCTCCATAGATATTTAAATTCTCAGTTACTTCTTTTCTGTATGCCTTAAGTCCGCAATTAAAATCATGAATCTTCACTCCGCTGAACATTCGTGTAACAAGATTAAAAAACTTTGAGGAAATCTTTTTTATAAAAGGATCATACCGTTTTTTCTTCCACCCGGAAACTACATCGTTACCTTCTTCTAATTTTTTCAGAAGATTTAAAATCTCGTTTGGATCATCCTGAAGATCGGCATCCATTGTAACAACAGCATCACCTGTTGCTTCCTTAAATCCCATTTGTAAAGCTGCTGATTTACCATAGTTTTTCTGGAAACTGATGTACTTAAATCTTTTATCCTGCTTGCATATATCTTTTATTAAATTCAACGAATTATCCTTACTGCCGTCATCAACAAAAATTATTTCGTAAGAAACATCAAGCGGCTTAAGCGCTTTTCTAATCTCATTTGCTAAAGGATTCAGCGATTCTTCCTCATTGTAAAGCGGAATTATTACTGATAGCTTTTTAAACGAACTCTTTTCTCGTGGAGTGGTTTCCCTGTTGTACTTGTTGTAATATTTTCTGCGGTTATAATACGGTTTACGGTAAGGCGGCTTATTTGGTGAGCTTTTATCTGGTGATTTTGGTTGACTTTCAGTTTCTCTATTTTCACCTGATGGGGGTCTCTCACTGCTGCTGGTATTTTCTTCCAATTAAATTTCCATTCTCTAAAATTTGAGCGAAAATTAACTGAATATCCTTTCAAAAACAATCTATTCCAATTCTAAAGTTTTTTGCCAAATCTTGTGAATTTTCATAGTTTCTGGAACTTTAATCTTGACTATTTTGTATAGATTGCATAAGTTTAAATGAACCTAATATAAGATTTAACTAAATAACTTAAAAAGTAAACTTTTGGTAGATAATGAGCATTACAGAAACTTCAAAGATCGAAGAATTAGCAAATAAAGAATATAAGTACGGATTTGTAACTGATATTGAATCTGATAGTCTTCCGAAGGGGCTTAACGAGGAAATAATCTCTAAACTTTCAGCCATTAAACAAGAACCCGCTTTCATGTTGGAATGGCGGCTCAAAGCGTACCGTCATTGGTTAACAATGCAAGAACCGCATTGGCCAAATGTTAAGTATGCTAAAATTGATTACCAGGATTTAAGCTACTACTCAGCGCCAAAAAAGAAACCTCAGTTAAATAGTCTAGATGAAGTCGATCCCGAGTTAATAAAAACTTTTGAAAAGCTTGGAATATCAATAGAAGAACAAAAACTATTTTCAGGTGTTGCAGTTGATGCGGTTTTTGACAGTGTTTCTGTCGCAACCACTTTCAAAGAAAAATTATCTGAACTTGGAATCATTTTTTGCTCAATGTCTGAGGCAATCAGAAATCATCCCGATTTAGTTAGAAAATACCTTGGAAGTGTTGTTCCTTACACTGATAATTTTTTCGCTTCACTTAATTCAGCGGTGTTCAGCGATGGTTCGTTCGTTTACATTCCAAAAGGTGTTCGCTGCCCAATGGAACTCTCAACTTATTTCAGAATAAATGCGGCAAATACAGGCCAATTTGAACGAACTTTAATCATTGCAGATGAAGGTGCTTACGTAAGTTATCTCGAGGGATGTACAGCCCCAATGAGAGATGAAAATCAACTTCATGCTGCTGTAGTTGAGCTCGTTGCTTTAGATAATGCAGAAATTAAATATTCAACCATTCAAAACTGGTATGCGGGCGATAAAGAAGGTAAAGGCGGAATTTTCAATTTCGTAACCAAACGCGGTGCATGCAGAGGAAAGAATTCTAAAATTTCGTGGACTCAGGTCGAAACAGGGTCAGCAATAACATGGAAATATCCTAGCTGTATTTTGCAAGGTGATAATTCAATAGGTGAGTTTTACTCCGTAGCATTGACAAATAATTATCAGCAAGCTGATACAGGAACAAAAATGATTCATCTTGGAAAAAATACGCGAAGCACAATCATCTCAAAAGGTATCTCTGCAGGCTTCAGCAACAATAGTTACCGCGGTTTAGTTAAAATTGTTAAGAAAGCGGAGAATGCAAGAAATTTTTCTCAATGCGATTCGTTATTGCTCGGAGATAAATGCGGCGCTCATACTTTCCCTTATCTCGAAATTAATAATCCAAGTGCCCAAATTGAACACGAAGCAACAACTTCTAAAATAGGTGAAGATCAAATATTTTATCTGAATTCAAGAGGAATATCGACTGAGGATGCAATAAATCTCATAGTAAATGGTTACTGTAAAGAAGTATTCAAAGAACTTCCAATGGAATTTGCGGTAGAAGCGACGAAATTACTCAGTGTTAGTCTTGAAGGAAGTGTCGGATAATTTTAGTTAATAAAAAAATCAAGGAATAAAATGTTATTAGAAATAAAAAACTTACACGTAAATGTCGAAGGTAAAGAAATCCTAAAAGGCATTAACCTAAAAGTTAATACCGGCGAAGTACATGCGATAATGGGACCAAATGGTTCGGGGAAAAGTACACTTGCTCAAGTTCTCGCCGGTAGAGAAGAATATGAAATCACAAAAGGCGAAATAATTTACAATGGGAAAAATCTTCTGGATTTATCTACAGAAGATAGAGCAAGAGAAGGAATATTTCTTGCATTTCAATACCCTGTCGAAATTCCCGGTGTAAGCAATACAAATTTATTGAAAACTGCATTGAACGAAATTAGAAAATACCGCGGAGAGCAAGAATTAGATGCAATGGAATTTCTTAACCTCATAAAATCTAAAATGAAATTAGTTGAGTTGGATCAAAAACTTGTCAGCCGTTCGGTTAATGAAGGATTTTCCGGCGGTGAGAAGAAAAAAAATGAAATTTTTCAAATGGCAGTGCTCGATCCAAAGTTAGCAGTGCTTGATGAAACGGATTCCGGACTTGATATTGACGCTTTAAGAATAGTTGCAAATGGTGTAAATAAATTAAAATCAAAAGAAAATGCGGTAGTTGTGGTTACACATTATCAAAGATTGCTCAATTACATAGTACCAGATTTTGTTCATGTTTTGTATAACGGACGAATAGTGCGCTCCGGCGAGAAGAGTCTTGCTTTAGAGTTAGAGGAAAAAGGTTATGATTGGATAAAAGATGAGCTTATTGAAGCAGTTGTGAATTAACAATAAGAAATTTAAAAATGGAAAAAACACTGGACATAAAAAAAACATACTTAACTCAGTTTACTGATTTTGAAAAAAGCTTGAACGGCGGCAAATCTAAACCTGTTCATGAGCTCAGGAAATCTGCGATAGCTAATTTCTCAGAACTTCAATTCCCAACTACACGAGATGAGGAATGGAAATACACTAATATTTCTCCCTTGTTGAAGCATACTTTTACGCCGCCACAAAAAACTGTCGCAGATAGTAATGTTAATGTGAATCAATTTCTTTTTGACAAAATGGAACATAGTCTTCTTGTTTTTGTCAATGGCATGTATTCTAAAACTCTATCAAAAATTAAGGATTTACCAAAAGGTGTAATCGTAAATAGTCTGGCCGAAGCAATCAAGGAAGAAAATCCGATTGTTAAGCAGCATTTGGGAAAATATGCTGATTTTAAAGGACACATTTTCACTTCATTGAGTACAGCTTTTGTTAATGACGGCGCATTTGTTTATGTACCTGAAGGCAAAATTGTTGATGAACCAATCCATATTTTATTTTTATCAGTCACAAATGAAAATAAGATTTTGGTTCAACCAAGAAATTTGTTTGTCGCTGCCAAAAATTCTCAATCGACTATTATTGAACATTATGCTTCACAGGTTGAAGATACTTATTTCACAAATTCCGTTACAGAAATTGTCGCCGAGGAAAATGCATTCATTGATCACGTCAAATTGCAGGAAGAAAGTTTAAATGCTTTTCACATTGGTAGAATGGATATTCATCAAGAAAGAAACAGCAATTTTGTTTCTCATTTAATTTCGTTTGGTGCAGAACTCTCACGAAATGACTTTACCAGCCGATTTAATGATGAGGGCGGCGAATGCATGCTTAATGGTCTTTATCTAATTGAGGGTAATCAGCTTTTTGATGCACACACGCTTATCGATCATGCAAAACCGCATTGTAATAGTCACGAGCATTACAAAGGAATTTTAATGGATAGTTCGCGTGGTGTCTTTAACGGAAAAGTAATTGTTCGTAAAGATGCACAAAAAACGAATGCGTTCCAGGAAAACAACAATATCATTTTATCTAACGACGCACTTGTAAACACAAAACCGCAGCTTGAAATATTTGCAGATGATGTGAAGTGTTCGCACGGAGCTACTATTGGTCAATTAGATAATGACGCTATGTTTTATCTGAAATCAAGAGGAATAGGAGTTGATGCAGCCAAAGCGATTCTTATTCACGCATTTGCCAGCGATGTCGTTCGATATATTAAATTAAATGCCGTTAGAGATTATGTTGAAGGCATCCTGAAGAAAAAATTTCACGAGGAAGAATAAAGAAAGATTACTAAATGAAAGCTGAAACTTACACAATGGTAAAATCAGATTTTTATGATGTGAAAAAAATTCGTGAGGACTTTCCAATTCTCAAAAAACTTATTCACGGAAAACCGCTCTGTTATCTGGATAACGCTGCAACTTCACAAAAGCCTCAAGCAGTAGTTGATGCTCTTAACAATTTTTACCTATCACAAAACGCTAATGTTCACAGAGGCGTTCATCATTTAAGCGAAGTTTCAAGCAAAGCATTCGAAGATGCGAGAATAAAAGTTAAGGAATTCATAAATGCATCAAGTGATAAGGAAATTATTTTCACCCACGGCACAACTGAATCAATTAATCTTATCGCATATTCATTCGGAAGAAAAAATATTAAAGAGGGTGATGAAATCATTATTTCTCACATGGAACATCACTCAAACATCGTTCCTTGGCAAATTTTATGCGAAGAGAAAAAGGCAAAGCTGAAAGTAATTCCAGTTAATGAGGATGGAGAATTGCTTTTAGATGAATTTGAGAAATTGATTACCGAAAAAACTAAGCTCATTTCCCTTGTTTACATTTCAAACTCACTTGGCACAATAAATCCGGTTGAAAGAATAATTCAGACAGCTCATAAAAATAATATTCCGGTGCTTCTTGATGCAGCACAAGCAATTACCCATATCAAAATAGATGTTCAAAAACTTGATTGTGATTTCCTTGCTTTCTCTGGTCATAAATTATATGGCCCAACCGGAATTGGAGTTCTTTACGGCAAAGAAAAACTTCTTGACAGCATACCGCCTTTTTTCGGCGGTGGAGATATGATTGCTAAAGTTACTTTTGAACATACGACATATAATGAGCTTCCTTATAAATTCGAAGCAGGCACTTCAAACATTGCAGGCGCTATAGGTTTAGGCGCCTCAATTGATTATGTAAGCAGAATCGGAATGAATTTTATTGCCGATCATGAGCAAAAACTCTTACACTATGCAACTGATCTGATCAAGGAAATCCCGGGATTAAAAATCATCGGGAATGCAAAAAACAAATGCTCAATTATTTCATTTGTTGTTGAAAATATTCATCCTCATGATATTGGTACATTTTTAGATTATGAAGGAATAGCAATAAGAACTGGACACCACTGCACACAGCCATTAATGCATCGCTATAATATTCCGGCGACATCAAGAGCTTCATTCGCAATGTACAATACCAAAAAAGAAGTGGAAATATTTATACAAGCATTAAAAAAAGTTATAGGGGTATTTTCATAATGGATAATGAACTGAAAGAGCTTTACCAGCAAGTAATTCTAGATCACAATAAAAGTCCAAGAAATTTTGGGAAATTAGATTCAGCCAATCATGATGCAGAAGGATATAATCCTCTTTGCGGTGATAAAGTTAATGTTTACATCGAAATGGATGGAAATGTTATCAAGGATATTTCCTTTCAGAGCTCTGGCTGCGCCATTTCAAGAGCTTCATCCTCGCTAATGAGTTCTGCTGTAAAAGGAAAAACCCGTGAAGAAGCCGAAAATATATTCAATCATTTTCACAATCTAGTCCTTGGAAATGCGGATGCAGAAAAATCCTCTGAGGAACTTGGAAAGCTTGTCGTTTTTGCGGGACTAAAGGATTTTCCCTCGAGAGTAAAATGCGCAAGCTTACCTTGGCACACAATGATGAATGCACTTCGGGAAGATGATAAAAAAGTTTCAACTGAATAATAATTGATATAATATTTAATAAATGAGCACATTAAATAAACAAGAACTCGAAGAAAAAATAATCCAGACTCTTAAATCATGTTACGATCCTGAAATACCGGTCGACATTTTTGAATTGGGTTTGATTTATGAAATTAGAATTGACAACGATGCAAATGTTCATATTAACATGACGCTGACATCTCCAATGTGCCCTGTAGCAGGCACATTACCGCCTGAGGTTCAAGGCAAAGTAGCAGCAATGCCGGAAGTTAAATCAGCTAAAGTTGATATTGTTTGGAATCCGCCCTGGGATAAGGAAATGATGTCTGAGGTTGCAAAAGTTGAGTTGGGATTTTTATAAGCCCTCGGCGAAGCGTCATCCCGAACTCGTTTCGGGATCTATAATGGATATGAATGAGAAGCTGAAACAAGTTCAGCTTGACATAACATAAATTAAATAATCAAGCGGAGAATAAATGTTCAATATAATTTCACGATCACCAATGTATGATCAAGATGCTGTTCAACCAATGCGGGATGAGTTGCTTGCAGTTGGATTTAAGGAATTACTTTCACTTAAAGATGTAGATGAATCACTCTTAGTTAACGATGATAAAACTGCTTTAGTAATGATAAACTCAGTCTGCGGATGTGCTGCAGGAAGTGCCCGCCCGGGTGTTTCGCTTGCCCTTCAGCATGTTACAATCCCAGATAAACTTTTTACAGTTTTCGCTGGTCAGGAAAGAGCTGCAGTTGATCGTGTGAGACAATTAATTACCAATTACCCACCGTCGTCACCAAGTGTTGCAATATTTAAGAATGGTAAGCTGATTTATTTTATGCCTAGACTAGAAATTGAAGGGAGAGGGCCCGAGCAGATTGCAAATGATTTAAGGGAAGCGTTTGACGAACTATGTTCAAATCAAGGTCCATCCGTTAGTCCGGAACACTTTGCAAATGTAATGCATGCAAAATCATGCGGATCTAAAATTCCATTGTACAAGGAATAATTTAGTTAGTCATTTATAACTTGCAATGACAAATAGGAAAAAATGAAATTCAATACTCAAGAAGAATACGGTTTACGACTTTTACTTAGAATTGGGAAAAACAACTCTCCAACTGGATTGACAATTCCTGAGATAAGTGAATTGGAGGGATTGACAGAAGCAAATGTAGCAAAAATACTTAGGATTTTGCGGCTTGCTAATTTTATTGAAAGCTCACGTGGGCAAACTGGCGGTTACAAACTGTCTCGACCAGCAAATGAAATTTTAGTCGGCGATATTTTAACAGTGCTTGGGGGGAAACTTTATGAATCTAGTTTCTGTGAACTTCATGCGGGAGTTGAAAACATTTGTACAAATTCAATTGACTGCTCAATTCGTTCTCTTTGGAAAACTATTCAAACCATGTTAGATGGAGTATTAAGTAAAATAACACTGCAGGATTTGCTTGGTAACGAGCAGCAAGTAGAACTTTTTGTTACAAATCTTACCGATGAGTTGGAGAATGGAAGTTCTAAAAATTAATCTTAAAGGACTATTAATGCTGAACAAAATATTATTAACCTTTGCTAGCAAGGGGTCATTATTGATTTTCTCATGCATTTTCTATTATGCCCAGATTATAACAGCACAACCTTATAATGACCTTGTTAATCTGGATGGTTACAAAACTAAAGTTTTTTACAGTATTGGTAATGATGAAAGATCAAAAATAGTTGCGGAAAGAATGGATAAAGTTTTGATGTTCAATGATAAATTAATTTCATTCGAACCAGAAGTTACATTGCTGATCCTTAGCCCTGCAGACTGGGGAAATCATACTACCTTTCCTGTATATGGAATGCCCCATTATGACGAGACAAGAGATTTATTAATTATGGCATCGGAGAACAACGAATTTTGGAATAGTTTTATTCCACCAATCGATCAACTGCCAAAAGAGCTGGCTGATAAAGTTTCATCAACATATGTTGATAAGAATGGCAATTTAACTATGCAGGCTTTCTTTGATTTGCTGGCTATTCATGAAATCGGACATGCTTATCACTTCCAGGCAGGTTTAAATGTTCAACGCATGTGGATGGGTGAATTATTTTGCAATATTTTACTTCATACATACATTGCCGAAAAAGAGCCGGAACAATTAACTGCTTTGACTGTTTTTCCACAAATGGTTATTGCCAGCGGCAAAGAAGATTATAAGTATACTTCGTTAACTGATATTGAACAGCGGTATGAGGAAATAGGACAAAAATATCCTAAGAACTATGGCTGGTATCAATGTAGATGGCATTCAGCGGCGGGTAATATTTATGATGCCGGAGGTATTGATTCCTTTGCAAAATTGTGGAATGCTTTTTCTGAACAAAAAGAAACTTTAAACGATTCTGATTTCGCTTCATTATTATCAGAAAAAGTTCATCCAAGTGTTGCAGATGTTATGCTTAAATGGGATGAATAAATCTTTTCTTCACAGTTACCAGTTCTAACATTTTCATATTCACCTCAACACCAATACCTGGTTTGAATGGAACATCCATCGTTCCATCTTTATTAACAACAAATTCTGGCTCAACGATATCTTCTTTGTAATATCTTTTACTTGCAGAAATATCTCCAACTAAAGTAAAAGGAGTCGGAATTCTTCCTCATTAAACTCCTCAAAGAATTAGAAAAAATATATTCTAAAAACTGACACTAATTAATTTGACACTCTAAGAATTGGATAATACTCCTCTTTCTTAATTAAATAATCAAAGAGTTTATATTTTGCCAATCCAATTACCGATCTCGGTTCAAGCGCCTGAACGATTAGATTACCCTGCAATTGATTGGTCGGGATAAAATAATAATCTGCGAGATTTATCTCTTTATTGTCGCAAGTAATTTCAATCTGCGGATCGGCTACTTTATCTCCTTCAAAATCAGTTGAATCAATTCCAGAAATGAAATATTGTTCAAATTTTTCTACCTTGTCTTTTCTAGCCGGAGAATATTTAATTTTATGTTTTTCTGCCCAGTTAATTAAATCAAGAGAATTTTGGGGGATCAAATAGCCTTTCGGTTTAGTTACTTCATAGATAGGTTTTACGATGGGGCAATAATTCTCGACCGTGATCACAGAATCTAAGTTTGAAAAAACAGATTGCAAATTCAACTTGAGTTTGCTTCCATCTTTAATGTGCTCCATTTGAATGGCTACTTTACTTTGGCAATCTTCAATAAGTGCTTCTCTTTCCTCCTTAATCATTTCAAGAAGATCATCTTTGTTTTTATAAACGAATTCAATTAAGCCAAGCATTCCAGTTTTCTGACTCTCGGTTCGTTGTTTAATTTGATCGGTGCTATAGTCTTTACCATTAATTCCCTCTTGTATAAAAGAAAACGTATTTTCAATTCCCATACTTTGCCTTCCATCATTAACATCAAAAGTACTATGCCGTATCAGCTCCTTTTCAGGTGGTCCTCCAACGATGTAATTTTGGAAAGTAAATCCAGCATCACTCAAATATTTTTGAATATATGGAAGATAGTCTTCATTTGAATATTTTCTGATTTTTTTAGAGACGTTGGGGTTTGTTGTTGCTCCAACTTGAACATCAGCATTTTTCGTGAAGCCAAACTTTTTCCACTCTTCGGTGAAAGGATAGTATTCATGAACATCCATTGTAACTTCAAAAAGATATTCGTTAAACAGTTTGTGAAGCCCAATTGTCTCGGGTTCTGTTAGAATCAAATGATTCCTATTAAGATCCATATCATTGCCATTACGCCTCTTATTTTTCTCCGATCCATCAGGATTCATCTGAGGAACTAGAGCAAAATCTATCTTATCAAATAAATATTTATTCTCCGGTTTCAGTAATTCCCTTGCAAGAAGTAACGCCCCTTCTTTACCCGATTGTTCATTTCCATGCTGTTGCGCAAAGATTAGAATTCTGATTTTAGATTTATCACTTCCGAATTCCGAACTTGAAAACTTCATCACAAAAAGATTTCTATCCTCAATGGATTTTCCTAATACTTCAACTTTTATCAAGTCAGATAAGTCGTCAAGCTCCTGAACGAAGCGCATCAACTCATCATATGAAGTAAGTTTTTGGTAATTGCTTTTCTCGAGGGGAGTTTGCTGCGCAAAAGAGATTGTAATTGAAAGGAGTGTACTAATAATTAAAATTTTCATTTTTGAAACTTTAATTGACCTTCTATTATTTAGTTAAATTGTTGAAGCGATAAGTTGCTTTATGATGAGTGGGGAGTTTAGCACCTATGTTTCTTGCTCATTGGTGAGATTTGGAGTTTCGATACAACGTGCATTCTTAATGGCCCATATCATCGAAACTAAATTAGCAATCACTAAAACTAGGAACGCTACTCCGAATACTTCAAAAACATTCATATAATCCTCGGGATATATTTCAATTTATGACTCTAAAACCCCCACATGATGTTCAATATTTTGTTTCTATTTCACTTAATACTACCGAATCTATCCATAAGTAAAAATCCTTTAATTCATGCACTTTAATTCCATCCTTACGCCAGTTATTCAGATGCTCCTTAGCTATAGCAAGAACTCGTTCCTCTAATGGAATTAGCTTTTGACGGACTCCTGTATTTTCTTTATTCATTAAAGCAGCAAGATTCAGGTAATTTTCACTGGCATCGTTTTGAACTGGAAATACTTTATCCTTCAGCTTTAGTGCAAGATCACAGAGCGGAGCATTGCCTGTTTCATCAGCCTGCAAAACTTTTGGCATTGTTCCATCATCAAGAAGCCAAACTGGAATTACAATTGAAGAAAGTGGAAATCCAAGAATTGTCCACATTGTTGTTAATGACGGCAACTCACCATTCTTAATTCCTTGAACAACAATTGCAGCACTAGTTGAATATCTTGGGATATAATCTCTAAAGAAAACATAATTTTTATCACTTTCATTTTCGGGAAGCGATTGAGTAAGATCGGTTTTAGTGAATGAATGAACTAAACATCTCGGCACATCATTTATCAAAAATTCAAATGAAATTTTTCCATTTCTAATTTGATTTTCAAAAAGATCACTTGCAGTTACAAATCTTATGTAACCATAACCCTTATTATCTTCTCCGGCAACAGAATAGTTTGTTCTAATTAAATAGCCGTTGGGTGCAACAGTTGGATCATTAACATCAAACTTTTTATGATCAAAATTATCTGTTTCATAATATGCGGCTCCACCTTTTGCGTCAATCACTCCAAAATTTGCCTCAACACCAAGAGGCTTTGGATAATTACTCAACATCTGCTCAAAATCTTCAAGAGTGGCACAGCTTTCCAGGGCCATTTTCATAATTATGCCCTCACGATCGGATATTTTAGTGGTATCATTTTTCCGGAGATTATAGGATGCTGAGTTCATAATACCGAAACCCGCTTCATTAAATCCGCACCAAACTTCCTTATTCTCTTTATCTGTGGAATTAACTAATCCGATAAATCTATACTTACCTTCAGAGAAATAAACTAACTTATTTTGTAAGACATCAGCATCGCGGTTCTTCAGCAGAAGGGGGCGGCCATCATCAGTTGCTTTACCGGAAACTACTGCAGTTGTGCATGGATAATTCGCAACCGCTAAAACTAAAATTAATTGTAGAACATGAAATAATTTTTTCATTGAAAATTTATTCTCAATAATTTATATCTAAAGATACACGATGTACACTTGATAGAATATTATAAAGTTAACAATTATAATAAAAACAAACTTATTTGCTTCCTAATGAAACAACAGTTTCTGCGTTAATCTTCTGTCAAAATAAAAGCCTCTGTCTTCCTTTGATACCTGCAAAATAAACAATAACATCACCTTAGAAGACAGAGACAATGGGAGTTTTAATTCTATTATTTCAGGAAAATCATTTTCTTTGTAACCATTCGGTTATCTGTTTTTAGAGTGTAATAATAAACTCCGGCAGAAATTTTCTCTGGATGAAAATCAATTATATGTGTGCCGGCTTCTTTTAATGAGTTTACAAGTACTGCAACCTCATTCCCAATTACATCATATACAGCTAACTTGACTGAACTTTTTTCGGGAAGCTGATATACAATTTTAGTAGAAGGATTAAATGGATTGGGATAATTTTGTTGTAATGAAAATTCAACCGGTAAATCATTATACCCATCGGAGATTGCCGTTAACGGAGCACCTTCATCAGCACCCATATAAGGATTAGTTACACTTCGAGTATCCCCATCGATATCAGTCGTAAATCCAACGATCGGTGTACCTGAAAACATTGCGTCGGGTTTAGAGACCCAATGTAAATCCGTTAAGCTGGTTAATTGACCAGCTCCACCGAAAGGATCTGCTGGATTAATACTAATACTGTTTCCATCTTTGCTTGTTGCTGTTCCCCAGTCTGTCAAAGTCTTGTATTTAGTGCCGTTATAGTAACCAACACTTGCATTAGCACTGGAAACGAAGAAATCATTATAATCGGATGTTTGTAAACAGTTGTTCGCAATTGGATCAGCATAAATAGCATACGCATTATCTTGGTCAACCGTATTTACAACAATGTTATTCATAATATGAGCAGTTTGACCAACATCATCATAAACACGAATGCCATAAACAGGATGCGTCGTTATATTGCTCATATAAATTGTATTGTAGTAAACATTGACGGTTAGATCTGCAGCATCTACTGCAATACCTATAACTTCGGAAGCTTCTGTTGTTGCGTCACCTTCATACGTAAAATTACTTATGAAGTTATTATACACATTAGCAGTTTGTCCGGCGGGAGAGCCTGCGTTATAGACAATTATTCCGTACAATGCTTTTAAAGCAGTTTGGGTTATAGCTTTTGCTTTAAGCGAGACAACTTTATTATTATAAATATTTAAAGTTCCCAACCAGCTTTCAGCATAAATTCCATTTACTGAGTTTTGCACGTAAGTGTCAGTCAGGTTTCCAACGACAGTTATTTCATTGTCATTTATATTACTTGTTCCATCGGAACCCCAGACACTCAATCCTTTGTGCTGAGCAAAAAGGACATTATTTGAAATCAATAGATTTGAACCATATGGAGTTGATCCGCCATCAGGTTTATAAATGCTGTAGTAAAAAGCTGCTGTAGCCGATCCTATCTCACAATTTGTAATGGTCAAATTATCTGCTGCGCCTGCCGCACTTGAAAAGCTTTTTATTCCATATGTTCTAGAACCACTTGCCGTTGTGGGCTTTATTGCTGCTGCAACAATTTTGAGATTTTTAAAGGTAATGTTATCTGTTTCTCCGTTCAATGAAATAACATACCTTCCATTTGTTGCATCATTCAGAGCGAATGTCATGTCCCTGGTTGTTCCACCAATAGTATTAGAACCATCAATAGTTATATTACCAACGTTAGTAACTGTACCGGAAATAGCTAAACCAGAATTAGCGACAGTGCTTGGTGTAATTGCTACAGCAGTAAAGGTGACCGTTGGTGTCTTACCGACATTCGGCTTAATAACAAGGAAATTACTTCCAGTCAAAGTTATTGTGGTAATTTCTGAAGAACCTGATTCAGTCAGATCTGAATCGATGAGCAATGTCAAAGTACCCGATACCCCATTGGTATTAATTGCTGTAATTGCAGCCGCTAAAGAAGTATAATCTCCTGAAGGACCAATTATTTTGTCTCCGGTTAATGCCTGGGCATTAACCGATGCCGATGCTATTAAAAGCACGGTGAATAAAAGTACAAGCCAAAAAAATAAACGAGATTTCATAGAATCCTCCTAAATGTTAGTAAATGTTATTTAAATGATCATGAACTACTTAATTAAAACCAGTTTGATTGCCCTGCTTTTTATTGAGCCATTAATAAATTGTTCAATTCTTGCAATATATACTCCACTTGCATTTTCTGATGCATCCCACCTTCTTTCGTAAATTCCGGGCTCCACTGTTTCATCAAACAAAACCGATTTTTCTTTACCAAGCATGTCAAATATTTTCATCATTACTCTACCGTGCTGTGTAATAGAATAGCGAATAATAGTTACCGGGTTAAATGGATTGGGGTAATTCTGCTCGATAAAAAAAGTTTTAGAACCGGAATTTTCATCGTTTTTAATAGCAGTAATTAAATAAGATTCTTCGTTTCTTATCACTTGCAGTTTCGCCCCGATTATTGCCGCATTCTGAACTGCATTTGGTTTTCCAGGCCGATGAAACATTGGGTAATCAATCCAATTGGCGTTACTGGCATCAAAAAGTAAAATCGATGTTGGTGTCGAGGAAACACCGCTGACTTCTATTTTATTATTTGTTATTGTAACGAATGTTCCTGCATCAATCAACATCCCGTAAGGAAGCTGCGATTTACACATGGACCAAAACATTCCCATGATTCTATTTTCGCTGTAATCATAAGACCTGGAATTATCTCGATTTTGATAAAAGCGCGGAACGAATTGTATTCCCTTTACTAAATCTAATCCAGGTAATTGAGTAAGAGTACCATAGTAAGCACTATATAGACTTACGTATAATCCGCCTATTGCTTTTTCTCCCGCAAGCATAACATCTTCTGAAAGAAAAAGTATTGGTTTACCTTCATTTACTTTTGATGCAAATGCATTCCCTGTTGTATTACCTGGATCAAGAAATCCGGCAAGACCATCAAGAGAATTGTCAACAAAAACAAAAGCGTCGCATGAAGAAATGTATGAAGTCAATGTAGGATCATTTTTATGAGCATCATCAATCAAGAGAAGTTGAGAAGCCACACTCCATGCATTTAAAGTTGAATTGATAAAATTTGCAGATGCAGCTGAGGCAGGTGATGAAAAGATTCCTATTACATCTGTCGAATTAATTAATACAGATTGAAGCTTTTTAAGACTTCCTGTTGAGGCTGACCAATCAATTTGGTTTCCGCTGCCGTCAAGTATAATTGTCGAGTTCGGAAAAGAAAGCAGCTTTGGAGTAAAAGATACTGCAGACTGAGAAAGAATTATTTCACCGGTATTAAAATTAATTTTATATCCGGGCAACAATTGATCAAATTTCATATAATGCATGGAAAAAGGTTTACCGGATTCAATTTGGTAATCTGTATCAGGGGCCCAGCGGAGAATGGAGACAGCGCTTCCGCCCATAACTTCTCCCGTTCCATCGAGTCCTATTGCAAGAGCGGTATTTGCATCAACACCTATTCCTGTTATTTCTCTGCTACTACTATTCTTATAACGTGCAAGAAAAACCGGGAGCCGACCCAAACGACCTCTTTCATTTGTATGACTTTCGGCAAGTATATTTGGCGCAAGAGGAAAGAACTCATCATCAAGTGTTATCGAAGAGGAAGGATTTCGTAAAAGTGATCCGGTATCTGAGTTCCCGGATATATAAGAAACATCTGAAAGGATCACTTCGCCCGCACTTGTGCCTCCAATTACACCACCGCGTTGAAAGACTTCATTTATTGCTTGTTCTACAAGTGTACCTTTCCATTTTGAAACGTATTGGGCTTGATCACCACCACGCAGAAAAATACCGTCGTGTTGAAGAATGAACTGATACGTTGCAGAATCATTTGCTTGTGTAACCGAACTTACAGCAAGATTGGAAACTGTACAGGAACTTAACGAAGGAAAATAACCAGTGAAAAAGGTTGTTGTCGTTGAGTAGTGGAGAACTAAAATCTTTCGGTTTGGAGCTTTATCAACTAACCATTTGTAAGGTTGGTCCGACCAATCACCATAATCTTCTGATCCTCCTCCAACAAGCAATACAGATCCTTGTGAAAAGACCTCTGCCGAAAAAGTACAACTAAGTAATATGACTAATATTATTTGTTTTAGCATTTTCTTAAAAAGTGTTTTTATCACAAACCCAATCGTAAACTGACAAAAAATACACTGCCTAATTTTCCAAATTCTGAATAGGCAAAATCAATTGCAGGTATAAAAATTCCTATTTCGGTTTTAACACCAACACCTGCACTTATGTTTTGCTCATCATAGCCCGATTTATAACCAACTCGTAAGAATAACATGTCCTCCCACCCGAATTCGGTTCCAAAAAGTAATTGTGCATTGTTATCATTGGGATCGTTTACTGCAGCGGTGATTATGAGTGTTTGTTCATCGAAAGTAAAAGGTTCAAATGAAATTCCTACATTGAATAATTGGGGCAGTTGATATTCAGGAGAAACTCTTTCGAGCCTTGGATCGTAGGAATATGATATTCCGGATTGATTAATTACATCCGGTTTATTATCAATCGGTTCGCCGGTGAATTTGGCGTTGCCCCCGAAATTTGCGAGCCGCATACCAATTTTCATTTTATAAAAATCGGTTTCATAAATAGAACCAAGATCAAATAAAACAGTAGAGCCATGGGTTTCCCAAATGTATTCGTAAAGGTATTTTACTGTTCCGCCAAAACTAAATCTATCGATAATCTTCAAACCATAACTAAGACCAATAGCATAACTGCCGGCATTAAAAAATTGCCCCGTGCCATTTGGTGAGGTTTCGGTTGTAATTTCCATTTCATCCATTGTCAAAGCAGTTAAACTTAAGCCTATTGAACCAGGTCCGAATTGTTGTGCTATTCCGGCAAAAGATACACGTGTATCTGCCAGCCAGCTCACATGCGAAAAAAGGACTTCTGTTCCTTCGGTATATGCTACTGCTGCAGGGTTCCAATAAAGACCGGCAGCTCCTTCCACCGAAGCAACATTTGAATTTCCTAAAGCTGCACCGACAGGCTCAACAGGAATCTTTAAGAAATTTCCTCCGGCTGAACCAACATTGCTAAATCCCTGCCCATTTGAATTTGCTGCAGCGATTAATAAAATTATTGAAACGACTATCATAATTTTTGTTTTCATATTAATTCCTCTTCGTTACTAACGCACAACGGCAAATTTACTAACTCGTTCACCGGCACTCGATTTTACATGATAAATATAAATGCCGGTTGCAATTAGTTGATTTGAAAATGATCTGAGATCCCAAAATTCAGTCCCGGTTCCATCAGAGTGTTCAATGGTTTTCACTAAATTTCCATCAAGCGTATAGACATTTATTGTACATTCAGGTGGAAGATTTGTAAACGCAATATCTCTGATTGGCTCACCTAATTTTGGATCTCCCAATCGTTTTCTTTCCCAAGTGGCTGAAATAATATAAGGATTGGGAACAACTTTAATATCTGAAAGAGAAGCTCTTGGTGCATTAACTACCCTGGCTTCAACAGTATTATCGCTTGATGATTGATCAGCAGGTAAAAATGCTTTTCCGGATTCGAGTCCATCAATATCGACTACTGTAACAGAGTAAGAATAGTAGAAAAATGTATTGATATCCTGAGTATCAGCCCAATTGTAAAGATCCGGAATAACACTAATCTGAGTAGAATCTCTGGGAACTATAGCAACAGGCTCACCCCAAATATCTCTGTTAGGATCGGTGGTTTTATAAACCCGGTATTCTTTGATTGCAGATTTACCTGTTTTCGGATTGAGATAAGAAAATTCCTTGTCATTACTCCACCTCAGCGTAACTTTGCCGTCAAAAGCAGTATACTTAACTGTGGGTTGAGGCGGCGGAACGAGTTGTAATCCATTTGCATAAATTTGATTAACACGATCAACAACCTCATATAATTTGCTCTTGTCTTGCTGAGCTACATGAGCAAAAGCGAATGTGAACTTTTGATGCGGATCCATATGGTATGGGCCGCTTGAAGCAATACCATCAACACCATCTCCATTAGGTTGAGTTCCGCCAATTGTATCTTGCAAACGCCAATCATCTATTCTTCTATCAGGACCGTGGAATAAATTTGGTCTTGAGGGGTTGTCTCTCAGCGCTTGATTACTGCTAATCCAATCAAAGAATACTATATCATCTGTCGGATTATCTCCCCATGCAGAGCTAAACACGCCTCCATAGTGCCAGTCTGTAATACCCCATTTAGTCCCGTTGAGTGTATCAAGTTTCCCATTGGAATCAACCGAAGGAGTTTCTAAAAATACAAGTCCTAGCAAGAATGGAGTAGAACCCGGTTCCCATCCGGTAGAACCTGTGGGACCTACAACGTATGTTAATTGTTTTTCATTATCCCAAACATAATAATCGTTATCGTAATCATTAACAATACCACCGGCATCGAAATCATAATAAATACCAAAATATAAACTGTCCTTTGGCGTATCGGTGTTGTTAAGAATTTCTAATTTCCAAATTATGTAGTCTTGATCTTTTGATGTACTCCATGCGTAACTTGTTTGTGTAACCTGGATATTTAACTTTTCAGGACGTGCATTTGTATTATCGTTATAAACGCAATATGTGTCCTGCTGGGAAACAATGCTATCTTTATCATCATAGGTTCTTACGGGCCAGTAAGGGTTACCACTATTATCTAAAGGCCAAGTCGTATTATCGGTACTAATGGCAATTTTCCCGGTTGCAAGATTATTTGTTCCCGGTTGAGGATCCCATTCCTTTGTACCATTGCCCCTTGCATTCGCAACATTATAAGGAATTCCGACAAAGAACGACATCTTATAAGTTTGATCATGATTAGTATTGATAGGCCATCTGCCTCTGGGAAATACTCCGGTGTACGGATGAAATTGTCCCATGTTTGTAACAACTTGTCCCAATTGATTAATATTGATCACGTTTTGAGCTCTATAAATAGGATCTAATGCTTTTGATAAGTTATTATCATTTTCTTCCCTTGCATCAGGCCGTAATTGTGCAGAAGTGGAAATCGAAAGCATCATAAAAAAAAGAAACAGTTTTGAAATTAAATTCATATTTTTAATTCTCCTTATAAAGGATAAAAATTATTTTTTAATTAAAATCCTAATTCTAACCCGAGATAAATAGTCCGGGAATCTGCAAAATTTGTCGGGTTTTGTTGATAATCAGGTGTTGCTTTATTTGTCTGATCACCTGATAAGAAAGGTGATCCGGTTGCGGAGTAGACAGTATTTACATTTCTTTTATTAAGTAGATTTCGAATGTCGATGAAGAACCCGAAATCAGCAAATCCCAGCTTGAATGTTTTCTTTGCATACAAATCAAAATTTATGTTTTCGGGCAGCCTTGAATTATTTTGTTCGGCAACATAAATGGCTCGTGCCGGGTTGAATGTATAAGGCAGACCGCTTCCATATTGACCAATAATATATATTGTGGAATTCTGAAAGATGTCCGGAGCAAAATCAAAAGGACCTTCTTCTTTGCCAAAGAAGATTGAAACTTGGACATTTGCAGTATGATGTTGATCAAAATCGAGGGGAAGAAACCGCAATGATTGAACACCTACAATATTATAAACGTTGCTATATCTTTCTTGCTGGTTCGAAGAACTGCCTTTAGCTATTGAGAACGTATAATTTAAAGCAAAGGATAAATTGGAGAATCTGGATTTAATGGTAGCTTCAAATCCTTTGACAGTAGCAAAGTCTTCGTTTACGTAATAAGCAAATGCACGCGGTTCATAGTTCCAGGCAACTCCTATCAAGTCCTCAATTTTTTTGCTGAAGAAAGTAACTTGACCTGATGTTGTATTGCTAAAAGATGCATTAATACCGAGTTCATAGCTTGAAGTTTTTTCAGGTTTTAGAGAAGGAGAACCAAATAAAGTCGTTCCGCGGTTAGCGAATTCTCTTTCTAAATTGTTATATAGAGTTTGGTATTCAGGTCTTTGGAAAAATTGTCCGTATGAAAAATGAAACACCATATTATCCCTAACAGGGTAGGCAATTCCAACCCGTGGTGAGAATGATGATTTCATTTTAGTATCGGTATTTGGCACGGGATTCAGAGGATCATCAGGAAAAGATGTATTCGCATCGAAGAAATCGTAGCGAACTCCAAGATTTAACACAATTGTTTCAAATTCAATTTTATCCTGAATATAAGCAGAACCTTCAAGAGGTTTTTTCCGGTAGCTATTAACTATTTGGTCATTAAGATTAAACGGGTTAGAGTTATAATAATAATCAAGATCGTTAGCTTTTATTTCTAACCCGGTTTTAATCAAATTGGATCTATTAAACTGCCAAGTTAACTCTCCCTTAGCTGAATAAGATTTTGTCTTTTGATCTTCATAAACCGATTGTGCCATGTTACGGTAAAAGAGACTGTTCCAGAAAGTCGAAAAAGCTGGAAATGTATATTGCTCAGGTGAAAGACCATTAACAGAGCTCTTAAAAGTGTAGTTGTAATAAGCAAGTCTAATATCATAAAATAGGTCTTGATTAATCACGTGTTTAAAGTTAAGACCTAATAAATTACTTCCTGATTTATTGATATAAGTGCTATCCGGGGTAAATCGCCTTGTATGATTATAATTTCTCCATCTGCGATTTGAATAATTATCAAGCAAAGTTATTTTTGTTGAGCTAGACGGAGACCATGAGAGTTTGCCGATTATAGAAAATAAATCGTTAAAACCGAAAGGCTTATCTTTGGAGAACTCGATCGATTCAAATCCGTTTGAGGTTACTTGCGAAAGTCCGGAATAATAATAATTGTCTGCATCTAGTTTTTTACCGGAAACCATTAACCCGAAAGGGCTTCCATCCCAAAGCGGCCCACTAAAGGTTCCTTCAACATATCTTTCATTCAAATCATTACTTGCGGTTTCAATTCCGAGGTTAGTTCTTTTATACTGAATGTTCGCGGTATATTGATCAGAATTATCTTTAGTGACAATATTAACAATTCCAGAATTAGCATTCCCATATTCTGCATTAAATGTTCCGGAAAGAAATTCCATCTCTTGTATGGCTTGATTATTAATATCGGCAGTTGCGCTATTAAACAAAGGATCCTCGACTCTGTAACCGTCAATATAATAACCAATCTCACCGGATCTGCCGCCGCGTACATGTAAAGCGCCGGTATTAACAACTCCAGTTTGCAGCTGCAAAACCTGGGAAACTGAATTAACTGGCATAATTGATAGTTCATCCGCTGTTGTCCGTTGAATGGTTGAACTTTGATCTCTTTGTACAATTGCGCGTTCTCCGGTCACAACAACTTCACTAGATATTAGTGCTGTCGCACTTAATTGAACGTCAAGTGTTGTGGTTTGATCAACGTTAATTGAAATCTTTTTTTCTATAGTTGAATAACCCACATAACTAATTTTTACATCATAATTACCAGGAGGTAAATTAATTATGTAATAATAGCCATCAACATCGGCACTTGCACCAACGTTAGGCTCCATAGATCTAATGAGTACATTTGCCCCAACAAGAGCTTCACCCGTTTGCTTATCAGTAATCCGACCGGCGAGTTTTCCTGTGGTTCCACCCATTGTTACAGAAACGCACGCTAAAATTACTAGGTAGATATAAAGTATTTTATATTTCATAGAGAATCTCTCCTTGCAATTTATTATAGCATAAATTGATTATAGATTTATAATTAACGATATAGTGTTTGTAACATAAATTTATATTTAATAGAACTTCAATCAATTGTAATGTCTTGGCGCTTAGTTACATTTTTTAATTCATTCAACCATTTAGTGGCTTTTGATTTATTTTTTAATGCACATTCAGTTACAATAGCATTTATCAGAACAGAAATTGCTGCAAAGGAATTAGTAAAAAGCATATTCTCGCTTTTTATTATCAGACTTACTTCCGATAAAAGTGAAATGGGGCTAGATTTTTTATTAGTTAGAGAGACAACTTTAATTCTATTTTCTTTTGCAAATTTAGCTGCCTCAATTGTTGCCTTTGAGTACGGAGGAAATGACAGTGCAATTATCAGATCATTCTTGTCCATAAATAATATTTGTTCCAAAAATGTTGACTCATTATTTGTAAAGACATTAGAGAATATTCCTATTTGATTTAGCTGATAGGAAATTATATGCGATAGTAAATGTGATATTCCCAGCCCTGTGGTAAATACCCGTTTTGAATTTATGATTAGCTCAATAATTTTATTATAACTTTCTTTTTCAGTTAACCTCAGTGTATCTCCAATATTGGCGATTTCCTGATTAGCAACCAATGTTAAAGTATCTTTAGTAAGTTCAGATGGTTTTATTAAAGGGAAAACGTTGCCGTTTTCTAAACGATTCCTCAGCGTTGCTTCAATTTCATCTCTCATTTCGCTGAATCCGCTAAAACCTATTCTCTGAGCAAATCTAACAACGGCAGCAACATTAGTGGAGGTAGATTCAGCTATTTGTTGAACATTTAGAAAAGAGATATGATCAAAATTTTCAAGGAAAAATTCTGCAATCTTCTTTTGATTCTTAGGAAGTTCATCAAAATGAAGATGAATTCGATCTTTTAATTTTTTGTAACCTGACATAACAAATTTTTATATATCCATTTTATAATTTCTTTAATATTTTTCACTGATAATTAATTAGAAACGCGAGAACAAGTAATAACAAAGCAATAATAAAAAACAATACTTGAACTGGTAACATCCACTTGAACCATTTAGGCCATGGTATACCAGCTAAACCCAACACACCCATTGTTACTCCGGATGTAGGTAGTATGGGATTTATCCAACCTTCACCAAACTGAAATGCGAGAACAGCAATTTGTCTTGATACACCTACCACATCAGCCAGCGGCGACATAACAGGCATAGTAAGCATTGCTTGACCGGAAGCCGAGTGAACAAAAAAATTAATGATACCTTGAGTGACAAACATTGCTTGAGATGCCAGGATTGGGTGAAGATTTTGAATGATCCCAGCAAGCCCGAATAACATTGTGTCCATAATTTTACCATCACTGGCAATTACAAGTATCGCCCTCGCACAACCGATTATCAGAGCTACGCCAACCATGTCTTTAGCGCCATTCTTGAATGCATCGGTTATTTCATTCAGCTTAAGTTTACCTAGCAATCCTGTGGTAACCCCGAGAGCCAGAAATAATGCACCTAATTCTGTTATGTACCATTTAAAGCTAAGTATGCCGACAATTAGAATTATCATTGCAAGTCCAAAAGAAATTAAAACCAGCTTATGCTGAACTGTAAATTCGCCCGCTTTGCTGCTATCGAGATGCATATCATGTCTTCTTTCCTCATCAAAATCGTACATCGGGCTTATTTTAGGATTCGATTTTACTTTTGCAGCATATATCATAACAAATGCTATCATTACAGCTGTACTGATAATCCAAATAACAACGCGAAATTCAAGGCCACTATAAAGAGGCAATTCAGCAATACTTTGTGCAATTCCAATTGTAAATGGATTTAACGTAGAGCCTGCAAAACCTGCCGCCATACCAAGAAAGGGGATAGCTGTACCAACAATTGAATCATAACCCATTGAGTAAGCGAGAGGAATAAATATTAGAATAAATGGTAATGATTCTTCAGAACTTCCGAATATACTCCCCGCTAAGGAGAATATTATCATTGTTATCGGAATAAAAAACTTTTCGTACTTTGGTTTTCTTGAGAATGAATAAGCCATTCTTTGAACCGAAACCATTATTGCCCCGGTCCTTTGCAAAACGTTGAATGCACCCCCTATTATTAAAAGAAAACCAATTATCAATGATGCTTGAACAAATCCAGTTAACGGCGACATGAACAATGCACCTAACCCTTGCGGAATATTCTGAACATAACTAAATGACCCAGGTACCACAAGTGTTTTCCCATCTTTAATTTCTCGTTGATATTCACCTCCCGGTACAATCCACGTGGCAACTGCGACAAGCGCAACAACAATGAAAATCATAAATAGAGTATTGAATTCGATTTTCTTTTTCATGCTTCTATTGGATTATCCTTTTAGTGATTAGATTAAATTTATCTCCCTCTTTAAGAAAATGAGTTTCCATTGAGCCGGATAAATATCCGTTTCTGTTCACTTCTATTTTTTTATTTTGCGATGCATCCAATACCATTACTAAACTTTCACCTATTACTTCAAAAGTATCATCGGGATTAACGATTATAGCAGTTGATTCGTCAATTCCGATTCCCAGCATATTTGGATGTTCGAAAACAAGACTAATTAGTCTATTCATTCTTTTTCTTTTTATGAAATGCTGATCGACAATAGCTGAGTTAATAAAACCAAATCCTTCTTTCACTTCATAATTATTTTTTTGGATGGAGATAAAGGCATTGTTAGAATCTTTATTTATAAACTCATTCCCGGTAATCATAATTTTACTCATAACTGCTGCCCCCGCACTTGTACCGCTTATAACTCCGCCGTTATTGTAAATATCATATATTTTTTCTAGAAGTTTAGTACCGAGAAGATCTTTGGTGAGATTGCTTTGATCGCCGCCTGAAAAGAATATTCCAGTAGCAGTTTCGAGTTTATTAATATTACTATCTGCGTCAACAGTTTCTGCAGAAAATACCAAATAGTCGGAAGCAACGCCAAGCTCCGCGAATTCTTTGACTTGATACTTTGCCGTTTCAATAGGAACTGAACTTGCATTTGGGATTACAATTATTCTAGCATTTTTCCCGCCGGCAAGCTCAACTATTTTTTGCATAATATTAGTTGAGCGCTTACCTCCCCCAATAATTACTAGGTGTCCCTTTGCTTGGGCATCACCGATTAGCTCAACCAAAATTGTTAAAAGGAAAGTGAATAGTAAAAATTTTCTCATAAGCACTAATTTATCTTAACCAATTCGAGAGCTATTTCAGATGTCTTAATTAGATCTTCAATATAAATAAACTCATCGTTCCCATGAGGATTTTGAGCGCCTATACCGAGATTAATAGATTGAATTCCTCTAGCATTTAGTGAATTTGCGTCGCTTCCTCCGAGGGATACTTTGGGTGTTGGAGTAAGACCCACTGATTTCAAAGCTCGGACAGTTTCATTGTATACTGCAGAATTCTGGGAAATGGTATAAGGCATGAAACCCCAGTGATGATTTAATTCCATCTTGGCTCTGGCTACCTCAACTTCATCTTTAAATGTTGTAGATAGTAAATTGAAATAGCTCTCTGCTTTTTTAAGATCGAACGATCTAACTTCACCTTCAAGTAACGCAAGCTCAGGAACAACATTCACTGCCGAACCGCTTGTAAGAGTTCCTATGTTCATAGTAGTTTCTTCATCAATTCTGCCGAGCGGAAGTTTGCTGATAGCTTTTGCCGCAATTTGCATTGCATTAATTCCTTTTTCCGGTGCGATACCGGAGTGTGAAGCTTTGCCTCTTATCTTCATTTCGAAACCAATGGCACCACAAGCAGAATAAATAAAATTACCCGGTCTGTAACCTGAGTCAAAAATAAATCCTTTATTAATTCCCCCGTTAACTCCAAGATTTTCAGAACCATAAAGGGTTGTTTCCTCGCAAGTTGTGAATGCAACTGTGAATTCTTTTACCGGAATTTTCTCGCGGGCAATTTTTTCAAGCGTGTATAGCAATACTGATACTCCTGCACGATTATCAACTCCCAGCACAGTATCGCCGGACGATTCGATTCTATCTTCTTTAATAATTGGTTTAACATCTCTTGTAGGGCGGGCGGTATCCATGTGAGAAAGAAGAATGAAATCTCCCCCGTTCCCTATTTTACAAATAAGGTTACCGGTATTACTTCCGGTTTTTAATTTTGCATTATCTTCTTCAACTTTGTAACCAAGATTTGTAAGAAAGGATTTGATGAAATCTGCGAGAGGTTTTTCGTTGCCGGAGAGAGCGTCAATTTTTGCAAGTTTGAGAAATAATTCAATTAAGTGATTAGAGCTATGGTGTAACATATCTTACAAAATGTATTTGTTTTGAAATATCTGTTACAGAAATACGAAAAAAAATTTACTATGTCAAGTAAAAAGTAATTTTATTAGAATTTTTTAGAAATTATGATTTTTAATAAAAGGGATATCACTCGATTTCTAGTTCCTCAATCCTCTTTATGTAACCATCCTTTTTGAGACTATCATAAGATCGATAAACTATGACTGTAACAGAAATAGATTCACTATAACCGGTTGATTCTATTTTTACCCCACCTACTTCCTTCTGAAGTTTAACGCTGGCATAAAGTTTATCACTGGAGATCAGATCGTTTTCAATTTTTGCTTTTTTGCCGGGAATATTCGATAATGCCCAATATATTCCCTTTTTCGCATTCATAAATGCAGGTGAAATATCATCATCAATTTTTGTTTGAGGATAATTATTGGTAAGAAAAACCAAAATGGCTGTAATTGTAAAGAATAATCTCATAGTGCCTCC
>JBGSOQ010000040.1:0-9408 GCA_041739035.1 Ignavibacteriaceae bacterium
TAAACGAGCATGAATTGAAAATACTATCGGAACTTTTTTTATCGGGATATTCTGATTTACATTCTTCAGCCAGGGCAATACATGAAAGATTTGAATTAGAAATTCTTAGTGTAACGCTTGGCGAGAGGGGATCATTATTATTGGATAAATTTAATTTTAATGAGAACAAATATTCGACTTCAAGCATAGCGGACACGGTTGGTGCGGGTGATGCTTACTCAGCAATTCTATGTGCAGGATACTTGAATAAACTGCCCATTGAAAAAATTAACTTTCTCGCGAACAAATTTGCTGCTTTTATCTGCGATATTAAAGGAGCCATTCCCCTAAATGATGAGATCTATAAGGAATTTAAGGAAGAATTAAGGAATTGATGAAAGGTTATTACTTTCAGCTGTATAATATTCACGGACTCGTTAGAGGAGGCAATCTCGAATTAGGAAGGAACTCAGATACAGGCGGCCAGACAAAATATGTGATGGAACTTGCTAAGGCATTAAGTGAGAAAAAGGAAATAGACAAAGTCGAAATTATCACCAGATTAATAAACGATAAAGATTATTCTTCAGATTATTCTAAAGAAAGTGAAGAAATTAATGATAAGTTGAAAATTATTAGAATTGGCTGCGGCGGGAAAAAATATATTAAGAAAGAAATGCTGTGGGATCATTTAGAAGAATTTTCAGACAATTCGATAAAATATATAAAGGCCAACCAATTATTTCCCCATATTATCCATTCGCATTACGCCGATGCCGGTTTTGTATCCACTACATTAACAAAATTTTTTGGTATTCCTCTTATTTATACAACTCACTCATTAGGAATTGCCAAGATGAAAAGCCTTTTAACACAAGGCTACTCACCTGAAGAAATCGAAAGAAGATACAATATCAAAAAAAGAATTCAAGCTGAAGAAGACGTAATCTTTTATGCAGATAAAATAATAACCAGCACCGAGCACGAAATTGGAGTGCAATATAGCCAATATGGCAGCCTGATGAAGGAAAAATTTGTGGTTATACCACCGAGTATCGATTTGAATCGATTTTACCCTTACCATAAAAGGTCTGAAGATGACCACGAAAAACAAGCCATAAGAAAGGATATTAGAACTGAGTTTTGGAATTTTTTCAGTCGATTGGATAAACCAATTATATTATCGATTTGCCGCCCTGATAAAAGGAAAAACATTTCCGGGCTGATAGAAGCTTACGGTGAGGATAAAGAACTGCAGCAAATGGCCAATCTGGCAATATTTGCCGGCATACGAAAAGATATTCAAACAATGCCGGATATTGAGAGAGAAGTTCTAACAGAAATTTTACTGTTGATGGATAAGTACAATCTCTATGGAAAAATGGCTGTTCCCAAAAAACATGATATTGAATTCGAAGTTCCGGAACTATTCAGAATGGCGGCAGAATCCGGCGGAGTATTTGTAAATTCTTCATTAAGTGAAACGTTCGGATTAACGTTAATTGAAGCTGCTGCCAGCGGACTCCCGGTAGTTGCAACAAATGTTGGCGGCCCTACTGAGATAATAAAAAATCTCCAAAACGGCTTGCTCGTAAATACAGCCGATCATAAAAATATTTCTGCGGGAATTAAAGAAATAATAAAGAATAACGACACCTGGGAAAGATTTTCGATTAAAGGTTTGAGCAGAGTACATAAGTACTATTCGTGGAATGCTCATGTGAACCATTATCTTTCAACTTGCGAGGAAATAATTCAGCATAGAAGAGTAACTCCTAAAACATTTATCTCTGTCGGCAAAAAGCTGCTTCATTTTAAAAAGATGCTGATATTTGATATTGATAACACGTTAACAGGAGATTTTGAATCTCTATCCCGGTTAAAGGAAATTATTAAAAATGCGGAAGCCAATGTTGGCATTGGGGTTGCAACAGGCAGAATGATTGATTCAGCGGTCAGCATTCTAAAGGAAATTGGGTTTACAATGCCTGATTTCATAATCTCATCGGTTGGGTCTGAAATGTATTACAAAAATCATGATCAATACAGCTATTCAACAAGCTGGGATGCGCATATATCCGCAGCATGGAAACGGGATGAGATCTTACGACTTTTAAGCGATCTCGATTTTGTAAAATTACAAGTTCCGGCAAATCAAAGGAAATATAAGATCAGTTATGATCTGATTGATGAGGTCAGCAAAGTCAAAATCATAAGTCAAAGAATCAGACAGAAAAAGATTAAAGCAAACCTTGTATTAAGTCATAACATATTTATAGACATTTTACCATACAGGGCCAGTAAGGGAAGAGCGATAAGGTTTTTAGGATACAAGTGGAATATACCTTATGAAAACATTCTTGTAGCGGGGGATTCCGGTAATGATGAAGATATGCTTCGAGGTGAACTTCTGGGAATTGTAGTTGGTAATCATACAGATGAACTTTCGCATCTTAGAGGAAAACGTAAAATATATTTTGCCGAGGGAAAATATGCTGCCGGAGTTATCGAAGGTATAGAATTTTATAAATTTTTAAAGGAGTAATCGCCAGTGAGTAAAATATTCAGCAAATATATTCAGCACAACAAAATTGATTTTTTAAATTTCATTCATTTTTTAACTCACGACGAAAAAAAGCTTTTGGTATTGGGAGATATTAAAAGAATTTATGAAAGATTTGTCTCCGAAACTCAGCTGAAAAAAGATAATGAGCTAAACAGCATAGTGGAGTTCCTTCAAGAAGCTTTGGTTATTGAAAATTTGGTTTATATAGATGTTCGTGAAATAATTGGTTCTCCGTCTCTGTACTTAGTAAATTTAGAAGAATCGCTAATTGAAAACATATCGATTAAGCAATATTTAATTTCGCGTGAACATTTCATTGATCCGCAGCATCCAAGTGATATTCTAACATTAAATTTTGAACCCTTTTATAATTCCGCGCCGAAAGTTCGTGATACAGCAATGATTGGCAAGGGAGTTGAGTATTTGAATCGGTTCCTATCGAGTCAAATGTTTAACGATTTAAATAAGTGGCAGGAGATACTATTTAATTTTGCTAGGCTGCATAAACACGATAGCCAGCAATTGCTTATTAATGACAGAATTGAAAACGCGGAACATCTGATTACACAAATTGCCAAAGCAATTAAATATCTGAAGACTGTTGATAAAAATGAATCACACACAAAAGTAAGCAACAAACTTCAGGAGCACGGTTTTGAAATAGGACTTGGCTCTACTGCAGGTGATATAATTAAAAACTTAGAGGCGTTTAATGGGTTGTTAAATTCTCCTGATCATATTTCATTGATGGAATTTATTTCAAGCATTCCAATGGTATTTAAGGTTCTTATCATTTCTCCCCATGGATATTTCGGACAAGAAGGCGTGCTTGGTTTGCCTGATACCGGCGGCCAGGTAGTTTATATACTTGACCAGGTGAAGGCACTTGAAAAATCTTTAGCTGAATCCTTATCTAAAGCGGGGCTTAATGTACTTCCTAAAATCATTGTACTGACTCGCTTAATACCAAATGCGGGTCAAACAAAATGCAGCGAAAGACTTGAAAAAATATATAATACTGAAAATTCATGGATACTCCGCGTGCCTTTCCGGGAACATAATCCTAAAGTAACAAATAATTGGATTTCACGATTTGAAATTTGGCCTTATTTGGAAGAGTTTGCAGAGGATTCTGATGTAGCTGTGCAAGCTGAATTTCAAGGACGACCAGATCTTATTATTGGAAATTACTCAGACGGAAACCTTGTTGCTTACCTGCTCGCCAAAAAATTTAATGTTACTCAATGCTGCATTGCCCATGCTTTGGAAAAAAGCAAATACCTTTTCAGCGGGTTGTACTGGAAACAATTGGAGAGTAACTACCACTTTTCTTTGCAGTTCACTGCAGATCTTATCGCAATGAATTCATCCGACTTTCAAATCACTTCAACATTTCAAGAAATTGCTGGAACTGAAAATTCTGTTGGACAGTATGAGTCTCACAAACATTTCACAATGCCGGGACTTTATAGGGTCGAAAATGGAATAAATATATACCACACTAAGTTTAACGTCCTTTCTCCAGGTGTAAACGAAAATATATTTTTCCCCTACACTGAAAAAAAACGTCGGCTAAAAGAAGCAGAGCGTAAACTAAAAAATTTAGTTTTTGGAAATGACAAACTGCCGGATACAGTTGGCATTCTTGAAAATCCGGAACTAACTCCAATTTTTTCGATGGCGAGATTAGATAAAAATAAAAACATTACTTCTTTGGTAAGATGGTTTGGACAGAATGAAAAGATCAGAAAACTATCTAATCTTGTTATTGTCGCAGGTGTTGTGAATGCTGAGAATTCTCACGACAAGGAAGAAATAGAAGAAATACGCTTAATGCATTCCTTAATAGAGCAATATAAATTACATAATAAAATAAGATGGATCGGAACTCTTTTTCCTAAGCATGAAGCCGGCGAATTGTACCGTTTAATTGCTGATAAACGCGGAGTATTTGTTCAGCCTGGATTGTTTGAAGGTTTCGGATTAACAGTGCTTGAAAGCATGATTAGCGGGTTACCGGTTATTGTAACGAAATATGGCGGTCCGCTGGAAATTATTCAGAATGGTGTAAATGGTTTTCATATCGATCCTGTTGATGATGTACAAAGCTCTGTCACAATTCTGAAATTCTTGGAAAAGATTAAGGATGACAATAAGTATTGGAATAATATTTCTGAAGCTGGAATTAGACGAGTGAATGAAGTTTACAATTGGAAATTGTTTTCGGACAAATTGCTTTCTCTTTCGAAACTCTACGGCTTTTGGCGTTACGCATATGATTTAGATAATAAAGCAATGAAATCTTATCTGGAGTTGATTTATTACACTCTTTTTAAGCCTAGCGCAAAGAACCTCCTTGAGTTACATAATCGTACAGCCTGAGGGATTCCCAAACAAAAAAACTATCGGGATCGCAGCTTGGCATTAAGATGTTCCAATACAATTTTATCTTGGTTATATATATCATCTCTGAGGTTAACAATTCCGTTTTCATCCACCCAAGCAGTATAATAGTCAATAAAAAGAGGAATTGTTTTATTCAATTTTACATCTGTTGTATTGCCGTAACTAGCGTTTTTCCTTAGCTCACTTCGTTTTTGTTTGAACTCTTCCACTATTGATTTATCGTTTACCCTTGTACCGATTTCAATTTTTAAATAATCAATATTCCATTTTGAATTATTATCCAGAAGATACTCTGCAAGCTGTAAAGGTTTCTCGACACGCACACAACCGTGACTAACAGCCCGATTCTCATATTTAAATGGTGCACGGGTTGGCGTATCATGCAGATAAACACCGAATGGATTATCGAACATAAATTTAATTTTGCCTAATGCATTTCCGGCCCCCGGATCTTGGATTATTGTGTAAGGTATATCTCCTTGTGCAAAATCACTTAATTGAACCTCTGCCGGATCTATTCGACTTCCATTTTTATAAACTCTAAAATTCGCTTTTTCAAGATAGGTTGAATCTCTTTTAATCTTACTTACAATTTCTTCTCTCATTATGCTGAATGGAACGGTCCATGTTGGATTTAGAACCAGATGTGAAAGTTGGGAATACAAAACAGGTGTTTCCCAGTCCTCCGGTTTGTTCTGCCAATGTTTATTTTCTTTGTAAAACAGATATTGTTTTGCAAAACTTGCATATCGCTTTCTTCCTGTACAAACAGTTATATCAAAAACTTCTTTGCCATTTTCAATTACGTATAACCGGTATTCGGGAATATTCACAAGCACGTATCGCGCTGTATCTGAATAATCAAACCATCTGATTCTTTCGAGACTGACTTTAATTTTATTAATATATTCTTGCGGCTCTCTATTAATTTTCGCAATTGTCGATTTGTTTATCACACCATCACTTGTTAACCCATTTGCCCATTGATACTTTTTAATTTGTTCAGCGAAAAGGGAATCATAGCTAATAAAATTATTAATGTTCACTTCAGATTTATCAATGAAACCAAGAGTCTGTAATCTTGCCTCAATTTTAATTAGAGAACTATCAATGTCACCAAATTTAAGTTTACTGGCCGGAACAGGAATCTTCTGCCATTCATGAACTTCAATCGATTTAAAGTACTTTAGAGCATCTTGAAGGTTTTTATACTTAATATTCTTTGGTTGAATGTTAGTTAGGTATTGGATAACATTATTTTGCCTAAGGGGTTGGAATAAATCTCTTTTTGAAGAATCTGGTATAGGCATATAATAACTATCCAGAAAAATTACTTTAGGATCAAGAACTCCATACCTCATATGATATGCGTACTTTAAGATTGCATTACACACCAGCTGCTCAGTGTTTGCAAGATGCTGATATCTTTCAGGTTTTTGTGTCGTATTTCTAATTGAGTTTGAGTATTCTTCTTTAATTTGAGTAAAATTATAAAGCTCGGGATTTAATCCATGCTCATCTGCTTTTCCCAAAATCGCCAATAGGGAATCTAGAAATGCTTTTTCTTCAAAGCTCTTTATGAAAAGAGGCTGGTAATTTCTCTGAGAGTAGAAATAATTCATGGTATCTGTAAATTCAACTGTCGAATCAGTAGAAGTGAAAAGATTATGCAGCTGTTCTTGATATTCGGAAGAACTGAAGTTTAATTCACTATTCAGTCCTGTGTCTATTTTAACGGACTCCTTTTCACATGCAGAAATTGCAAAAAGTAAAAAAGGAATAACGCAGAGAATTATTTTCTGTAAACGATTGATAGAATTGTTCCTTCGCTAATAATAATTTTTATGCAAGTTTAAAATCATTGGCGCTAAAAATAGCAAATTTTTTTGTAGAAATGAGTGACGGGGAATAAGTGTTTAAAAATTATACCTGATTCCTAGAGATGGGAGTATAGGCCAAAGATGAATTTCTTCCGTTACAGGTTTTGAAAACCCCGGTGCTTTATATTCATAATACTGAACGTTCTTAAAATTAAAGACATTACTAACATCAACGAACAAATTCAATGAAGAATTAGAGTAAATAAAATCTTTACTGATTCTTACATCAATTCTTCTATAAGCAGGTAAATATGCCGAATGAATACTTCCAGATTTCCATTCCCATGTTCCATTATTATTTTCAGCTGTTCTGGGTGTATAAGGAAATCCGCTTCCATAGGCTCCTTTCAGAATAAAATTCCAATTTGCACCCAAATCAGTTCTTGTAATAAATGATAATGAATGCCTTTGATCCGTATATCGTGGATATTCACCGATATCATCAGTGATTCTTTTTTCTTTGGCGAATAATAATCCATAACTAATTGAGCAATAAAAGTTTGGGATGTTTAGTACCGCATACAAATCAACTCCTTCAGAGTAGCCAGATGCATCGTTGTAACCGGTATAAAATAATTTGTTGAAGATTCCAAACCAGGAAGAGATTAGGTTACGATAGTCTTTATAATAAGCTTCAATCTTAAATTTTAAGAAGCTATTCTGTAAATCAGATAAAGAAATCAAATGTTCCAAACCTAAAATGTAGTGAATTGCCATTTGTGATTGAGTATTACTATCTGATGCAGCAGAGTATTTCAATTGCCTATAAATGGGTGACTGATAATAATATCCCCAAGCCGCTCTAATGGTTGTTTCGCTTGATAAATTATAACCTGCACTTATTCGCGGGCTAAAAGTAAAATCTTTATTCAAATCGAAATAATCTATCCTGCCGCCAACGTTAAAAGTAAGCTTATCACTTAATTGAAGAATATTTTCGAGGTAAGCATTATACTTATATGTTTTGATATTAACTGGATCACCGTCACCAAATTCGGTTCTGACAATTATGGTATCTCCATTTTCTACGGTTGGATCGTCGTAATTATCCGTGCGTATGAAGGTATAGAAATCATCTTTAATTTGATCGTATGTTATTTCTTGAAAGCCGGCTCCCAAATCAATTTCGTATGCGGGAGTGAATTGATAAGCGAAATCCGTTTTCAATTCTATAGTCTCAATATTCAAAGTATCATACGTTAGCCTTTTTGTCTGCAAAGTATTATAATAATTTAATTGGCTTTCGATGACATTTATCTTTTGATTTTCATCTCTAAGATAGAGTTTATACTCATCGTCTAACTGCTTGTAATAGGAAATTTCTAAATTAAGAAATGCTTTGCTCGATAGTGCATTAATGCTTTGAATATCAAATAAGTTACTGTAATAAGAAGAATTGTAATCTTCGTTTTCAACTTTTGATGATTTGAATTGTGCATCTTGACCTAGAAATGTACCGGAATAAGGAGTATAGAAATTCTGTCTGTCCGGCAAGTATCTAAAATTATCGCCTGCATGAATGAATTCAAATAAAATTTTATTCGAAGGTGAAAAATTATGAGTTACCACGCCTTGAACATCGTAGAATGCCGGTTTCATTGTTGAAATATCTTCATAATCTACCAGTGAAAGTAAATATTCTATATAACTTTTCCGGAATCCAAAAATAAATGAACTTTTATCAGAAATTGGTCCTTCTGCATATCCATCCAAATACGCTAAACTTATAGAAGCTGCACCGCTGTATTTTTCTTTATTCCCTTCACGATATTGAATATTGAGTACAGAGCTCATTCTATCGCCGTAGCGAGCACTGAATCCACCGGTTATCAAATCAGCCTTTTGAATTAAATCAACATTGAATATACCTACGCTTGCATTGACAGCTTCCTTTAAATGAAATGGCTCATAAACTTTGGCCCCGTTCACCAAAATTAAATTCTCATCCTGGTTCCCGCCCCTCACATTAAAATCGGTATTGAATTCATTGTTTGCAGATATACCGGGAAGATATTGTACTGACCGCAGTATATCGGGAATTCCAGCTGAGAGTTCCCTAATTCTTTCACTTTGAATAGATAACTCACTTATTTCAGTAGGCTCTAATTGTTTGTTTGTGCTGGAGTAAATTGTAATTTCCTGCAAATAAATATTAATTGGCAGCAGACTAAATACATGCTCTTCATTATAATTGAAGTTAATTAAATCAACTGCCAGACTTTTGTAACCAACGTAGCTGATGATTAAGCTATTTGCATCTGATGAATTTTTCAAACTAAAATTACCGTCGATACCTGTTGACGTTCCAATATCTAAATCAGTAAAAGCAACATTTGCAAAGGGAAGCGGTGAAAGAGTCTGACCATCGATTATTTTGCCAGTAATTATTTTGTTATTTTCTTGTGAAGAAACGGATGTGATACCTGATAAAATAAAACACGAAATGATGTAAGTGAAAATATTTTTTCGTAGCAATGATTTTCCTAATCTGGTATAGTAAAAATAAAAGATGGCTAATAAATTAAATTAAAATGGCAATTAATCATTAGCATAAAGATATAATAATTCTTATCGAGA
>JBGSOQ010000044.1:0-9784 GCA_041739035.1 Ignavibacteriaceae bacterium
AAATCCGTTAACAGGCCGTGTAAAAAAAACATCTTTGTTGCTGAATGAAAAAATGCTGCTCAATATTTGATGAAAAATAAGCAACACATTCCCCTCTACCTTTTTCTTCAAATTGAGATTAATATTCTGCGTTGTTGAATCAATTTCAGGCTTGAAAATACTTGAATCACCCAGCATTATCGCATATTTAAGTCTTTCATTAGTTGTTTTTAATTCCTCAATTTCTTTAGAAAGAAAAAGTAATTTTTTATTCAGTTCAATAAATCTTTGTTGTTCCTCTTTTTGATAGTAGTAATCAACCGAGTAAAATATTTTACTCAATGGAGTCAAGTTTATAATTAAGAATCCGGAAATAAAAAGTAATACAGAATAAATTAATAAAATTGTCAATAATTTATTAAACGAAAGACTAAACTTTGTGCTTTCAGAGGAAGGCTTATCAGAAACTGTAATTACGAGAAGGTTCTTAATATTCTTTAAATCTTTGAGTTTCATGCTGCGAATAAAAAATCATTTATAATCAAAATTTATATTTATTAGTCAATTCATCAAACTTAACCTTACCCTCGCGCAATAAAACTAAATCATTTCCGGTTAAATCTATTAAGGTTGACGCTTTATCAAAAAACCTTTTATTGGAATAAAATATTTCTGAAACGTCCGAAGAGAATTCATGCTTGATTATTTCAGGATGATTAATGGGCGGAGAACCGGCTCTGTTCACACTTGTGGAAATAATAGGCATACGCAATTCGGCTGCAAGGTTATTACAGAAACGATGATTCGGAATTCGAAAAGCTGCAGTATCCAACTTCAATATACTGCTTGTTTTTTGGTTTAATCTCAATACCACAGAAACCGGGTTTGGCCAGATTGAGCGAAGAAAATCCAAGTGTTTTTCTGAGTTCAGTTCAACATATTTTGATAAAGTATCAAACCCATCAATAAGAAGTATATAATTCTTTTCACCTGGTCTTTCTTTAATTTTACTTACTTTATCAAGTGCTTCTTCATTGAAAGGATTGGCACCGAATCCATAAATTGTGTCGGTAGGGTAAACAAAAACACCTCCTTCAAGGTAAATTTTTTTAGCTTTTAGAACCGAATTTTCCAGTTCATCTTCAACACAAATAAATTCAATTTCTTTAATTTGAATCACTTATGATTTCTTCCATTTTTTGAATGATAACTTTAGCATCTAATTTAAAGCCGCAATCGAATGTTTTTATCGGGCACTGTTCATATCCATGAATTCCGCATGGTTTACATCTCAAATCGTTAAAACTAATGTACGAACTTTTTCTATTATAAGGATAAAACCCAAATTCTGGAATAGTAGAACAATATATTGTGACAACCGGGATATTTGCGCACATTCCAAAGTGTGTTGGTGCGCTATCATTCGTTAGCAAAAGATTAACATTTTTAAGAAGTTCTATCGATTCAATAATTGAGAACATCCCCGCAGTGGAAAATACCTTATCAGCAAATCCATTTGTCAATCGCTCACATAATTCCTTATCCTGATCGCCCCCAACAACTAATAATTTGTAAGACCGATTTGTGAAATGTTTAATTATCTCCCGAAAATAATTCTCAGGGTATTTTTTTGTTTCCCAAATACTGCCAGGAGCAATTGCAATAAGTTTGCCGCTTAGATTGTTCGAGGAAATAAATTGAGAAACTTTTTCACGTGATGCTTCATCTATTTTTATTTTAGGAATTATTCTCCAGCTTTCAGGTGAATATTTAAAACCAATTAAATCTAGATTCCTCTGTATTTCATGAATATCATATTTGTAATCGACTAAATTTTTATAAACATGACATAACGATGAACTAGAAAAACCATAAGTTTCGCTCACACCAGACTGCATAACAATAAATGATGTTCTGAATGAACGATGAGGTGAAAAAATTTCCGTATAATTGCGTTTTTTAATCTCAGCAGCAAATTTGTATAGCTTAAGTACAGATTTTTGTGCGTTCTTTTTATCCATCACCAAGATGTCATTTACAAAGGGAGACGCAGAAAATATTTCTTGTGTTGATGGAATACATAAAATATCAATTGTACTTGAAGGAAATTTTTCTTTCAGTTTCTCAATCATTGGCAATGTTAAAATCGCATCTCCAATAAAAGCAGTTTGTATAATTAATATCTTTTTCATTACAATCAATACTTCCAAATATTATGCATCCACAACCATTGCTCGGGATTTTTTCGTATTGCAGATTCTAGAAATGCCATATGCCTTTGACTAACTTCCTGAATCTTCATTTCTTCATCTTCCGGAAGGTTCTCAGTGCTAATCTCTGTAATATGAGCTTTATAAGTATAGTCAGGCTGCCTAACAGCCAATCCGTATAGAATTGGCGCTTTAGTTTTAATTGCCAGTTGAGAAGGACCATGATAAATTGAAGATTTCTGACCGAAAAAATTGACACGCATTCCATCAGCCGGGCCTCTTTGGTCAGCCACCATTGCCACAATATTTTTGCTTTTTAACTCTGCATAAATCTTTCTGATTGAAGCTCCTAATGGGACAATTTTATTAATCCATTTTATCCGCCCACGATTTAAGTACTTGTCTACATAAGGATTCCTTTGCGCTTTAACGACCACATGGAAAGGAACATCAATTTTTGCACTAACTGAAAGAGCAATGTATTCCCAATTGCCAAAATGTCCCGACAATAAAATTAGCCCCCTATTTTGTTCATAGTATTTTCGCACCAGGACACAATTTTCGCAATAAACTGCATCCTCAATTTGATTTCTGGTCATATAGGGGACAAATAAAATTTCGATCAAAGTTATGGAAAAACTTTTATAGCTGCCAAAAGCAATTTTTCGAATTTCACTATCCGAATATTCCGGAAAAGCTAACCTCAGATTTTTTAAAGTTACTTGTTTGCGAATTGGTATTACGTAATAAAATGTGAATGCAATTATAATTGATAATCGCCTGGATACATTTAATCCCAGTATTCTCACTACTCCGGCGAGAACTAAAAAAAGAGAATACTCTAATAAATTTTTCATTAAAAAGAATGGACGAAGTTTAAAAGTCGAAAAAAAATATTTCTGACTCAAAACTAATTAATTGAATGGAATTCTAATAATAAAAAAGAAAGAAGATCACATTCTACTAGTTAAAAAGTTGTTATTCTCCTCAACCAATTATCATCCCGAAGTTCTCCTCTAAGGGTGGAATGAAGCAGAGTATAATCAGAAAATCCAGTTAAGTCGCCAAAAACAAACATCACTCCGCCTTCTAATTCATTGTAGTACCAAATTTCGTATGGTTTAGTATCAACTTGGTTAGGATAACGTTCAATCTCACTTGGATCACCATAAATAATAAATACGCGTCCTCTATCCGATTTCCAGCCTACTCGTGATAATGAACCATATCTTTGCGTGCTCAAATTTACTCGACTGAAATAGTTTCTGTAAAACTCGTTTACAGGAGTTGAAACATCATTATCCTTATCCTTCCAAAAATTATAAAGGAATTCTCTTTTACCCTCTGTTGTGTTAATCTTTTCAAACTTATCAATATCGGCGCTAGTGGCGATATATTTTGATTTGTTAAACAGATCATCTAGCTCTTCATCGGCCATAACCCCAAATTCACTTGCAAAAACGCCGGAAACTTGTCCGGTAGCTGTATCAGTTAAAGCAATTGATGGATTAAAGACATAAAATTTCTTTGATGATGATACACCGTAATTAGAGGCACTATCTATTAGAGCAATTACAAAAGTATAAGTATCAGTTGGATATTTATTAACAACTATAGAACCCACTTCAACCCTTGATTCATATGATCTGCTCATAGGTTTAATTTTGGAAAAAACCACTTTCCCCTTGCTATTATACACAGAGGAAATAATTTTGAGTGATTCGGATCCGTTTGTTTTCAAAAGATTATATAACTCCGAATAATAAAAAACAACCGGTTGGTTTTCGCCGAAAACAGAGCTCGGAATTGGGAATATTTCCATACTGTTTTTGTAGAAGATTGATTCTTTATTTGGACTATCCTGAATGATTCTTGAAGCAAGCTGAATATCACTGATGGAAATATTTTCTGTAATAAATGGCCCTGCGGTTATTCGTTCAGTATATTTTTTTTCATTCATGTTATCCATTGCATCTCTTCCGCTAATCACACATTTGTAAGCTGCGTGCGGTATCATAAACCCAATTACTCCAATGAGGTATTGTCCTCCTTCATCAGCAGATTCAGAAACCGGATGAGAAACTTTCCACTCTTTGTCAACAATTTTTTGCCCAGAGTTGGTATCCTCAATAGAAATTTTTAATATGCCACCTACAGTTTTGACCGAATCCGTGGTAGAGACTTTCATTGAGCCTTGATTAAACGCATAATAAAACTCTAAGTAATTTGATGTTGAATCAAATCCGAATTGAGCATAATCAAAGTCGAAAAAGTTTTGCGCCTTCCCGGAAGAAATAATGAATAAAGTGAGAATTATAACTGTACGCAAAGAATAAAGTGTTTTCATAATCATATACCTGAATGAAAAATAAAGGCGTCCTCAGATATGAAGACGCCCGGATGAGATCGTTTAATAGTTCTATTTAAAAGCAAGCTTTACAGTTAAAATATGATTTGCAGTCGGGAAATCCTTCACATCTCTATAAGCGTAATCAAAAACAACACCAATATCTTCAGCTAATTTATAATCAACACCCGCACCGGCAGTAAAACCATATACTGACTGGTCGTTATTTTCCATTAAGAAATTATAACCACCTCTAAGGAAGAACGTATTCATATAACTGTATTCAAGGCCTAAGTTCAATCTGTCTTCGAGGGCATTATTAGCTGTAAAAGTTGATCCCATCAGAATATTATTTTGCTCATCAATACCGTATTTGTACGTCAGACCCAGTTCAAAAAAGCTTGGAATTTGAAATGGTTCAGCTACAACTTCATACGTACCGTTAGGCGAACCCACCGTTGTATTTGGGACTGTTGTTCTCGTCTGCATATCGGGTCCCGAATAAACCATGTTAGTGCCTATGTTTTTAACCACTGCAGCCAAAGAAAGCTGAGGATTAAAACGGTACTGTACTCCAACATCTATAGCAAAGCCTGATGCGCTTGTGTTTTCTATAGTTTCGCTAACAAGTTTGAAGTTTGTACCAACTGAAATTCTATCTGTAATTACTTTTGAATAAGTTAGCCCGATAGTCAAAAAGGACGGTGAATACGTTTTCCCTGTTCCATCAGGATATTCATTTGTAGTTACCGGAATATCACCAAAATCGAAAGTCTTAAAGCTCAATGCTATAGAACCAAGATCTCCCAACACAGATGATACCGCAAAATATGAAACATTTATGTCTGCAAGATATGTCATGTAACTGAACATGGCTTCAGTACCTTGTACTAGATCCAATCCTGCAGGGTTATAGTAAATAGATTCCAAACCGTATAATCCGGAATGGAAAGCACCGCCAGTAGCAATACCTCTCGCACCAACAGGTACAAGAAGCTGGTCAGCTCCTGTAGATCCTTTTCTCGATACATCACCAGCAAATAAAGAGGTGGAAAATATCGAAAGAGTAATTAGTATTAGTATTTTTTTCATCTTAAAAGCTCCTGGTATTTATAAATTTTCTTTAATGGGCGGCCAGAATTACGATGACCGCCCAGTTTTATATTTCTCAATATCTCTGTAATTGTTTTTGAGGCATAATAATCGAAAACTTAAGCAGCTTATCACCATATTTGGGTGAAGAAACAATTGCCAGATATAGTCCTGATGCAACCCTTATTCCGTTTTCATTCTGCAAATTCCAATTTAGGAAAGGAGAAGTCGGAGAGGTTTTATCATTCTGATTTAATGTCCTAATCAAAATGCCTGACAGAGAATATATTCTTATAGTAATTTCCTCCGGCAGATTTGAAAAAGTAACAAACGGTTCATCCGAAGGACTGTTAGTATAACTTGTTGCGGGATTAAATCCGTACATCGGGTTCGGGAACACATTTACCCTTTCAAAAATCGCTTTTTCTTGCTCACTGCTTAAAACTCCTCCCAGGATAGTTTTGAATACAAACTCATCTTGAGGAGTGTAAGGATAAGATGCTACGGGAATGATTACTTTATCTCCAGCTGAATAGAAATTCGTATTATTTCTTCTTTCCAGAGCAACTACGTATAACGCATTAAAATATGCAGAAGCCGCAATTAATCTTTCATTTTCAGATACAGAAGCACCTGCAGGAATATTGTAATTACTGCCTCCTCTAAGATCTGCCCAAACGGTTGTAGTACCGGATACAAATCCGCCTTTATAAATTTGCTGGCTGCCGGTTGGATCATAAGTTGCATCGAAAATCAGGATGAATTCACCCGTTGAATCAATGCTGGTGCTCGGATCCCAAATACCATCCGGATTGCCGCCATCACCACGAGCTTTTTCAATGAATCCGACTGTGAGTTGTCGTTTTTCTCCATAACCGCCTGTTTCGGTTGCAAAATCTTCAACCCAAACAGTAAATGGAACATCAACAAAACCAACCCCAAATTGACCTATCGGACCCTTTCCAGTAGTATCAGTAGCTAAGATACCTTCTGCATAAACATAGCTGCTTCTTCTCTGAAGCAGAGATCCTTTATACCCGTTTATGTAGCGATATGCTTTGCCATTCTCGCCAAATTTTATTTCAACACGTCTTAGTCTATCAGCACGAACAATTTTACTATTTAAAGTAGATAAACCAGATAGAGTGCTGATCTTTTCAGACAAGCCAGAATCGGTTGATACATAATAAGCTTTTGAGGTTGTTGTATTATACCAATCAGTTGATGTCTGTCTAGTTAAACTTCCAAGAGCAGGAACCTGGCTTGGAAGTTTTAATATGAATCCTTCGGTTGGTTTTTTTGCAATTGTAGGATCATCACCCAAATATTCTTTAGAAGAATCAACAAGCGAGGTTCCCTTAGTAACATTTTCGAGTTTCCAATAGGTAGTATAAGCGTTTTTAGTACTATCTATTTTGAAACTGACTTTGTACTCATCACCAGTTAATGCGGCCTTATCAACAATGTCGTACTTCATTTTTGCACCGCTGCCACCTTTAGTTTTAACGCTAATTAAGTCAGATGGCGGATTATATAAATCTTCCGCCAATGTAACTGAGAAAATTCTTGGCACATTTTCAACTTCAGCTACAAATGAACCGGCCGATAGATAGTAGTCACCAAAAATGAATGCTGATGTATCAACAAGTTTGTTAACCAATGCATCATGGTTAACCGCATAGGATGTAACAGCAAAATAATAAGGTTTGCCTTTAACCAGTTCACCGCCGGTAAATGGATCTTGGGTTATTCGTAACCTAATTCTGCCTGTTTCGTCGCTTGTATAAGTTGCATAGTCCAATTTATTCGGACTAGCAGGGTAGAGCATTTCAATGCCGCCGGTGTTGGCATTTTCCTTATATAAATTATTTATAAAGTCGTTGACTTGATAGGTAGCAATCAGTTTTTTGTTTTCCTGCCCACTTATCAAATCTGAAGTTGAATTCGACTTGTATGCAAAAACATTATAACCCTTAAACTTAATATCATAAGTTGAACTTTTTCTTGCATAACTTACTTGATCTTTTGTTTTCCATTGTAAATCAATAAAATCCTCACCTGTGCTAGTTGAAGCAGTAACAAGCGGCGGAGAAGAAGGAGCCACAAAATTATTATCAAAAATGTTTTGTGCACCATCGTCTATCTTTTTTGCAACTGCTACAGAATTTATTGCATCTGAGCCCTGTCCGAAAACATAAGCTACAACAATCTCTTTCTCATCATTTTTTGCAAGAGTAAATGGACCGGTATTGGACATCATCCTGAAATCACCTTCAAGTGTATTTATCCAACCTGTATTTGTTACAGGATCGCCGGAGAACCAAAATCTTGGATCGATTGTAGCACAATTTACACCACCTCTAACCTCTCCAAAAGAAAAACTGCATGGATTGGGAGCTTCGTTGGTGCTGCCAATTAGTCCAACAGTAAATCTTCGAGCCTCTGTAGCATTATTCGGATCTCTGATTACAGGATCACCATTTTTGTACATAACGAATGAGGATAATCCTAAATTCTTAGCACCAGGATATGCTTTTATTCCTTTTATTTGTCCCCGAACACTGTAGGCAGTATCCAGCGGAGTATCAATTCCTTCATCATACGTACCATTTGAATTTACATCTGTGTAGGTTTCACCTGCAATATATGAAAGAGGACCCTGGAAAAAGTCGATTAAGAAAGCAGGTGGCTGAGTTCCATAAGCAGGATTAGGATCGGGACCATTGTTATAAACAAAACCTGCATTTCTTGGAATATCGCAGCCAAGCAAATCATCTACTGCATCACCAATATCTGGATCAGCCCAAACACCAAAATAACAATCATCCAAAGTATTTGGATCGGTTGAATTGCCGCGTCCTACATATTTAAATCTATATCTAACAAAGATGATATTACCTATTGCACCGCCGGAAGCAAATGCAAATACGGTTTGACGAATCTCTATTCCAAGCGGGGCAACAGTATTCCATCTTCTCTGTGGTGTAGGTAAACCATCCCAATAAACACACCAAACGGTTTCATCACCGATAATGTCAGGTCTATCCTCATCTGGATCCCACACGCCATTTCCATTTTTATCGGTAGGGCTATAAACCCCATCATTATCGCCATCATAAAAGTCAGCACCTAAATCAACAGCATCTTTCCAGTCTATCCAGCTTTCGCTGAACGGCGCGTCCGATGCCTTAAGCACATATAATTGAGCACGCGGATCGGTTTGCCCATTAGCAACATCACCGGGAACATAATCTTGTACTAAAGTTGCTGAAGCAACAGCATTAGCAAACATATTGCCATCTGCCATTCCGCTAAGGAAAAACCCGCCTGAAAAAAGCGCTATATCTCCGGCAAATTTTCCACCGGCTCCGTTTATTATCGGATTAGGATCGGCGATATTAACAGCCGCCAAAACCCCAGCACGATTTATAGGAAGGTTCACATTATTTATAAACATTCTATAAGCATCGCCAGTTTTTCCTGACTGAATTTTACTCAGTTGGGAAACATTCGATTGTGAGGTTTTTGTGCCCTTTTTATCATCACCGCCAAAAACGGTTATTGAAAAAAGAAGCACTGTAACCACAACCGGAAGTATTTTTGAAATAATTTTTATTCTCATTGTTTAGCCTTATTCTTATTCAAAATTATTAGAATGGTATTGTTGAAAAATTAATTTTCAACCCTAACCTTATTGTTCTTGGAATACCAAAATTAGCAGGATTCCGCTCAAGACTCTTATAATCTTGTGCATAACCCTCGCCAACATTTGCTATTATCGCTTTACCTTCTTCCGTATTCAGCCAATTTGTAGTATACGGGCTGCCTGTAGATCTATAGACTGCTACAACATTATCAGCATCAAGTAAATTCTCGATCCACAGATACGGCGATATTCTGAAATTTTCGAACATAAACGATTTTTCAATCTTCATATCAATTCTAAACGAACTGGGGCCATAGGTTGAATTAACATAACCTCTTGTTTGAGAGATAATTCCGTTATCACCTATCAAATTCCATTTATCCATTGGAGTATATGGCCGGCCGCTATTAAATGAGAAGAGAAAATTAGCGTTAAATAATTCTAGAAAACCTAATTCACCTTCCGGTACGAAAAAGTCAACATTAATTACTGCTGTATGTCTTTGATCAA
>JBGSOQ010000055.1:0-5224 GCA_041739035.1 Ignavibacteriaceae bacterium
AATCTCGATTTCCCGCTAATTCGTCATTTCAATCTCACACCAAAAGAGAGAGAGAATAGAATAAAAGATGTATTGGAAAAAGTATCATTGGAAGAGGCAATAGATAAAATGCCTGCCGATCTTTCCGGCGGAATGAAAAAGCGAATTGGCTTAGCGCGTGCCATCATTACCGAACCGAAACTTATGCTTTATGATGAGCCCACAACCGGACTTGATCCGATTACCGCAAAGGAAATAAGCAAGCTGATACTCGATTTACAGAAGGAATTGAAAATGACTTCGGTAATTGTAACACATGATATTTTATGTGCAAGAATTATAGCCGATCGTGCAGTTGTACTTGAAGAGGGTAAAATTCAATATTCCGGTGATATTACCGAGTTAACAACCTCAAAAGATCCATTCTTAAAAAATTTTTTCAGTGACGAAATTATTGAAGAACCTGGGAGGAAATGATGTTAAAAAATTTATCTGGTGCAAAACTTGGAATTTTTGTTTTTATCGGAAGTGCTTTGTTAGTTATTGGAATATTTCTTTTAGGAAACAAAGAAGCCCTTTTCCGTCCAACTTTTACAGTTAAAGCGTACTTCAATAATATAGAAGGTTTGAGAAACGGTGCTCCTGTACGATTGGGAGGAATTGATGTCGGCAGTGTAAAGAACATTGAAATTGTAAAAGATACAACAGGCAGAGTTGAAGTATCTATGAGGTTAGTTAACGAAATTCAACGTTTCATTAGAAAAGATACTAGAGCTTCTATTGAAACGGAAGGATTGGTTGGAAATAAAGTTGTAATTCTTGAAATAGGGAGTTCAACCGCAGAACCAATTGGAGAAGGAGGAACAATTCAATCGAAAGATCCGGTCGGTTTTGGTGCTGTTATCGAAGAAACTCAAGGAATCATGGGCTATACTAAAGAGATGACTAAAAATATGGCGGACATAGTTGCTAAGATTAATAAAGGCGAGGGTACGATTGGAAAAATTTTAACTGATGAAAAACTTTATTATCAGGCAACAGAATTAACTAAGCGTGCTGATCAAAGCCTAGGTGCAGTGATAAAAGAACTGGAAAAAGTATCGGAAATTTTTAAAAATCTTGGCGTTGGTGTTAATGAAGTAATAACTAATGTTAACAGGGTTGTTACTGAAGTCGACACTATTATTTATGATATTGGCAAAGGACGGGGCATGCTTGGGCAGGTTTTGGTTGAAGGGAGTAAATATGATTCGCTATTCACCTTTACTATGTCTGAAATCCAAAAAACATCTGTAGATGCACGTGTTGCAGCATCCCGTCTTTCAGAAAATATGGAGGCACTAAAGCATAATTGGCTTTTCAAAAGTTATTTTGAGGAGAGAGGATATTGGGATAAGGCTGAATATGAAGATCAAATCAATTTGGGTTTACGCGAGCTAGATGAAAAAATAAAAGTGATTGATCAAAAAATAGAAATTCTAAAAAAATTAGAAGAAAACGCTTCTTTAAATAAATAAAAAGCTATAATTCAATCCACCCTTTCTAATTTTCAATACCACTTAAACTGTATCTTAAATACTTCAAGTTATTGTTGTGAGTTTATTTATGTTTATAATATAAATTAATTTATCAGATTGATTATTAATGGCAAAAAAAAACAAAAGCTTTAACGGTAAAAAAATTATTGTTAAAGGCGCTAAAGAACATAATCTAAAAAATTTAAGTTTTGAGCTTCCTCGTAATAAGCTTATTGTCTTTACCGGAGTGAGTGGAAGCGGAAAATCATCATTAGTTTTTGACACGATTTATGCTGAAGGTCAGCGGAGATATGTGGAAAGCTTGTCATCTTATGCCCGGCAATTTCTTGAGAGAATGAACAAACCAGATGTTGAGTTAATTCAAGGGATAAGTCCCGCGGTTGCAATCGAACAAAAATCTGGTTCACGTAATCCCCGCTCAACTGTCGGAACCACCACTGAGGTTTACGATTATCTCAGGCTTCTCTTTGCACGTGTTGGTAAAACTATTTGTTTCCAATGCGGTAAGGAAGTTAAAAAAGCGAGCACAGGAACAGTTGTCGATTGGTTAGAAAAGCAGCCTGAAGAGACAAAATTTTACTTGACATTTCCTCTTCATATTCATGAAGGTACAACAATCAAACAAGAAATTGAGCTTCTCAAGCGGAGAGGTTTTTTTAGAATATATTTTAAGGAAAAAGTACATGATATTAATTTGGAAGACGTAATCCCCAAAAAGAAGGATGGAATAAGAGTTGTCATAGATAGATTCAAAATTGTTAAGGATGAACTCCGAAGCAGATTGTCCGATGCTATCGAGGTTACATTTAAAGAAGGTGAAAACAGATTAGTACTTATAAATTCAGATACAGGCGAACAAACCGAATTTAATAAATTTTATGAATGCTGCGGAAGTAGATATGAAGAACCTGAGCCGAGATTTTTTTCTTTTAATAATCCTTTTGGCGCTTGCCCGGTTTGCCAAGGATTCAGTAAGACTGTGGGAATTAATATGGATCTCGTGGTTCCAAATACCAATTTAACCATTGGTGATGGAGCAATTGCTCCATGGCGATCGGCAAAGTACGGCATTCATCTTAGAGATCTAGTTAAAAATGCTAAGCAACATAACATACCTTTAAACGTACCATATAAAAATTTATCGGCTGAACAAACAGAAAAGATTCAAAAAGGAATTGGTGATTTTATTGGTATAGATAGATTTTTTGAAAAGCTCGAGACTAAAACTTATAAGATGCATATTCGAGTTTTATTAAGCCGCTACAGAGGTTATTCAACATGCAGAGCTTGTAAAGGTTCACGTTTAAGACGTGAAGCGCTTCAGGTTAAAATTAATGATCATTCAATTCATGATATCGTCCAGCTTCAGATTGAGAAAGCACAAAAATTCTTTTTAGAATTAAGATTATCTGATTATGATTTACAAGTTGGTGATAGAATTCTAAAAGAAATAATTAAGCGATTAACATTTCTGAACAACGTTGGAATTGGTTATCTAACACTTGATAGGCTAAGCAGCACTCTTTCCGGTGGGGAAACACAAAGAATTAATTTGGCAACTTCACTGGGGTCTTCCTTGGTGGGAACACTGTACGTTCTTGACGAGCCAAGTATCGGCTTGCATCCAAGAGATAATTCTAAGTTAATAAACCTGTTGAAAGATCTTCGCGATATAGGAAACACTGTCCTTGTCGTAGAACATGATCCGGAAATGATGAGAGAAGCGGATTTGTTGGTTGATATGGGACCTAGAGCAGGAATTAATGGCGGCGAAATCATTGCTATCGGAACTTTTGATGAAATAATAAAAAATAAAGATTCGTTAACAGGTAAGTATCTTTCAGGAAAAATTAAAATTCCTTTACCTGCAAAAAGAAATAAAAAACAAACAAAGTCAATAAAAATTCTTGGCGCATCGGAGAATAATCTTAAAAACATTGATGTGGAAATTCCGCTAAATAAATTTATTGCTGTTACCGGAGTTAGCGGCTCCGGTAAAAGTACTTTGGTTCATGATATCCTTTATGGAGGACTTGCTAAATATTACGGAATGGCACCATCTAAAGTAGGAAAGTTCAACGAAATTAAAGGCAGCGAATACATAGATGAAGTTGAGATTGTTGATCAATCCCCGATTGGAAAATCTCCAAGATCAAATCCTATAAGCTATATCAAAACATTTGAATTGATTCGTGAATTATTTGCATCAACTCACCAAGCAAGAGCAAGAGGATATAAACCCGGATTTTTCTCTTTTAATGTACCCGGCGGAAGGTGTGAAACTTGCCAAGGTGATGGATTTATAAAAGTTGAAATGCAGTTTCTTGCAGATATTTATCTTGAGTGTGAAGATTGCAAAGGAACAAGGTTTAAAGAAGAAATCCGCGAGATAACTTACAGAGGTAAAAATCTGGTAGATGTTTTGGATATGACTGTAGATGAAGGAGTTGATTATTTTAAAGATAACTTAAAAATATCGCGTCAACTTAAAGTTCTTGCTGAAGTTGGTCTTGGCTACATTAAGCTTGGTCAACCTTCTAATACGCTATCGGGTGGTGAGGCACAAAGAGTTAAGCTTGCTGCACATCTTTCATTGCAGCGAGATAGAAAACACACACTTTTCATTTTTGATGAACCGACAACAGGACTCCATTTTGATGATATTTCAAAGTTGCTGAATTGTTTCAATCTTTTACTTGAAAAGGGAAATTCTCTTGTTGTTATCGAGCATAATTTAGAAGTAATTAAATGTGCTGATTATGTTATTGACTTAGGACCTGATGCCGGGGATAATGGCGGAGAAGTAGTTGCGGAAGGTACACCGGAAGAAGTTGCAGGAAATAAAAACTCCTGGACAGGTAAATATCTTAAAGAATATCTTTTTTGAATTAATCCTAAATTAAGATTAGGTTAAATTATATTTCAAGTAAAACTAGAGATGTTGAAATGAAATCTAATAATATATCTAAAATAGTAGCAATACTTACAATTATCATTTTCACTTTTGAGATTATTCTTTTCTCACCCGAAATATTTTCTCAGAGTTTAAACCGGGTAGAGGATAATATAGGAGGCAGCGGAGCTAATACGACTGTGGAGGATTCCAAAAGCGATAATACTTTCCTCTACATTGCTGCAGGTGCCATCGTTATTGGTTTAATTGTTTGGAAAGTCATTTTAGATAAAAAGGAACCTAAAGTGAAAACTGATATCAAGACCGATACCACTAAAACTTCTTTGAATAACCCTAGTTACAAAAACTTTTCAAGGCAAGATTTGCAAATAGAGAAAATCCAAAACCAAATTCCTGTTGAGATATTTTTTGGATTAAAAAATAATGAGCAAGGTATTCCAGGAAAGAATTTTTCTCTGGGATTGAAAATTAAACTCTAAGAATAATTGTAATGTTTGATAAAATAATAGCTGCTAAGAAAAAGCTTAAAGGCGTTGCACACCTAACACCTGTAATAACATCAAATACTTTAAATAATTTGGTCAATGCTGAAGTATTCTTAAAATGTGAAAACTTTCAGAGAACGGGTGCATTCAAATTTCGCGGCGCTTACAATGCAATTTCAAATTTACCCGATAGTGAAAAGCAAAAAGGTGTCATAACATATTCTTCCGGTAATCATGCACAAGCCGTTGCATTGGTTGGAAAACTACTTAATGTAAAAACAGTTGTAGTAATGCCGCAAAATTCACCC
>JBGSOQ010000056.1:0-6841 GCA_041739035.1 Ignavibacteriaceae bacterium
AGAGAAGTATCGCGGAATAGAAAAATTCGCAAAAGATATGGGCGCAGATTTTTATCCTGCTGGAAGAGGAATTGGTCATCAAATTATGTGTGAAGAAGGTTATGCCTGGCCGGGAACAATGGCAGTTGCGTCCGACAGTCACTCTAACATGTATGGCGGATTAGGATGTTTAGGAACTCCAATTGTAAGAACCGATGCAGCAGCAATTTGGGCTACTGGCAGAACTTGGTGGCAGGTTCCGTCAATCGCTAAAGTTGAACTCCTCGGAAAATTGAAACCGGGTGTTACCGGAAAAGATGTAATCATCGCCCTTTGCGGATTCTTCAATCATGATGAAGTTTTAAATCATGCCATAGAATTTGTGGGAGATGGAATTAAAAATATTTCAATCGATGAACGACTTACAATTGCAAACATGACTACCGAATGGGGTGCTTTAGCAGGTGTTTTTCCAATTGATGAAGTAACAATTAACTGGCTGCGAAAAAGAAATGAGTTCATATTAAAAAGAGGATTAGAAAATGTTGCATCAGATATTGACGGAGATGGCAAACATCCACGTATTAATGAATTAAGAATTTCAGATCTTGAGGAAAATATTATCAAAGCTGATGAAGTTGCTTTCTACGCTAAGACACTAACTATGGATTTAGGGACAGTTCAACCTTTCGTTTCTGGACCGAATACTGTCAAGGTTGTGACTTCAGTTCAAGAACTTAAAACCAAAGCAATAAAAATCAATAAAGCTTACCTCGTTTCATGTGTCAATAGTCGAGTTGATGATTTAACTGAAGCAGCTTCAGTCGTTAAAGGCAAAAAAATCGCAGATGGAGTCAAGTTCTATATTGCCGCTGCTTCCAGCGAAGTTCAAGCTGAAAGCGAAAAACGAGGTGATTGGCAAACTCTCATTGAATCTGGCGCGATACCACTTCCCCCTGGTTGTGGTCCGTGTATTGGACTTGGGACAGGCTTGCTTGAGGATGGTGAAGTCGGAATTTCAGCAACTAATAGGAATTTTAAAGGAAGAATGGGATCATCTAAAGCTCAAGCATATCTTGCTTCCCCGGCTGTAGTTGCTGCGTCTGCCATATCTGGACATATAGACTTCGCCCATAATTATCCCCAAAATTCTGTTGCAACAAAAATCTCTCTGAATGAGAAGAAAGATTTTAAAGCACCAAAAGTCAACATCATCAAAGGATTTCCCGAAAAGTATGAGGGTGAACTAATCTTCTGTTACCAAGATAACTTGAACACAGATGGAATTTATCCAGGCAAGTACACTTACATTGATGACTTCACTCCGCAGCAGCAAGCGCAAGTTGTTATGGAAAACTATGATCCCGAATTTGTTAAGATTGCTAAAGAAGGTGATATTCTTGTTGGTGGTTTTAATTTTGGAACAGGAAGTTCTCGTGAACAAGCTGCTACTGCACTTAAGTATAAAGGAATAAGATGCGTAATCGCCGGTTCGTTGAATGAAACTTATAAACGTAATGCTCTGAATAATGGTTTCTTAATCATTGAGTGTCCACAGCTCGTAAACGATCTAAAGAAGAAATTTGGAACTGATAAATTAACAGTTGCAACAGAAAGCAAAGCAACAATAGATTTTGTTAATTCTATAATTTATTTCGATAATCAAAAATATGTAATTGATCCAGTCGGTGAAGCCGCCCAAGAGTTAATCGTTGATGGCGGCTTGGAAGAGTGGGTGAAGAAAAATTTATAAATATTAATAGAACGCTGATGACGCAGATTTAACTGATCTGCGCTCATCAGCCCAATCTGTGTCATCTGTGTGCCATTAAAAAAGTATAAAAAGGTATATCATGCAAAAATCAATCTCAAGACAAATATCAGAATTTGCGGTTAATCTTAAGTACAAAGATTTACCGGAAAATGTAGTTCACGAAGTCAAGCGTTATCTTTATGACTCAGTTGGCTGCGCGTATGGAGCTTATCACACAAAAGATGTAAACATAATTCGAAGCATCTACAAGAAAATGAAGGGTGCTAAAGAATCAACCGTAATAGGGTTTGGAGATAAACTTCCTGCAGTAAACACGACGCTCATCAATTCCTTAATGATTCGCGCATTAGATTTTAACGACATTTACTGGAAAGAAGATCCTTCACATCCATCCGATATTATTCCTGCAGCTTTATCAGTCGGTGAATTAGTCGGTGCTTCGATGAAAGATGTTATTACTGCAATTGTTCTCGCTTACGAATTTGAGCAGCGGCTTTGCGAGTTTGCAGTTCCCGGAATTCGTGAAAGACGATGGCATCATGCAACACTAACTCAATTCGTATCTCCAATCGTTGCTGGTTATTTATTAGGATTATCAGTTGATCAAATGGTAAATGCGATTGGAATAAGCGGGAGTCACAACCATACAATTGGCTGTCCCACAGCAGGTAAACTTACTATGATGAAAAATACCGTTGATCCGATGGCTGTTCAAGCAGGAGTTTTTGCAGCGTTGATGGCGAAGGAAGGTTACTCAGGAACTGAAGCTGTGTTCGAAGGTAAGGAAGGTTTCATGGATTGTTTTCTCGGATGGAATGTTAAGGATCAAACAGTTGAACCGCTTCAAATGAAAGGCAGAGAAGGTTTAGACGAATGGAAATGGGATCTCGATAAACTTGTTGGAAACTTAGGTCAAAATTATAAAATCCTCGAATGCAGTATGAAAGCATTTCCGACAGAGGCATTAACCCACACTCATATTTCTGCAACTCTGAAAGTTGTAACTGGCAACGACATCAGCTATGATCAAATCGAATCCGTAACAGTTACAACAATTGCAAGAGCTTGTGATATCCTTTTTGATCCGCATAAGTATAGACCAGAATCGCGTGAAACTGCAGATCACTCACTTCCCTACTGCATTGCCGCTGCTTTGGTTGATCACAAAATAACAACGGCTTCTTTTTCTGAGGAGAAATTAAAAGACCCAAGAATCTGGGAAGTGATTGATAAGATAAAAGGCGTGGCATCTCAAGAGTTTGAAAAAATGTTTCCGGCAAAGCAGCCATCGAAGGTTGTTGTGAAAACGAATGATGGAAGAGAAATATCCGAATATCTTGAATACCCTAAAGGTGATCCCCGCGAGCCTATGACGATGGAAGATCTTGAAAACAAATTTAACTCACTATCTGATGAACTTCTTTCAAAACGAAAACAGAAAAGTGTAAGGGATATGATATTCAAATGTGAGAAACTAAAAGCAACTGATTTTATGGAAAAGTTAAACGTTGAAAGGTAAATGTTAATTACTTACAATTTCAAATTTTTGAATAGTTTCACTTCGAACTTTGGCCATGTGATAATAAAGCAATTTAGCAACCAAAAAGTCTTGATTAAGAATTGAGATTGAAGTAATTTTCTGTCAGTATAATGACATTTTTATAAGGAAAAGAAATGCAAGCAATCATATACACGGAAGCCCGAAATAAGCTGAACAAACTTATAGACAAAGTTCACGAAAACAGTGAGCCTTATCTAATTGTTGGTACAAAAGGAAGAAAAGATGCCGTTCTAATTTCAAAGGAGGATTATGATAATCTTATCGAAAATCTTTATATCCTTAGTAATCCTAAATGGGTAAAAAGTATTGAGCGAGGTTTAAATGATTTTAAACGCGGTAAAACGAAAAAGTTAACAATCAAAGAAGCATTAGGTATTTAATTGCAAAGTCAATTCGTTTATGAATGGACTGATGAAGCATTTCAACAACTTGGTTCAATTAAAAAAAGTAAATCTGAAGTAGACAGAAAGTATTTACTTAAACTCGCCAGTTTATTAGAATCAATGCAAATAAATCCTTTTAAAGGAATCGGAAAACCTGAACCTTTAAAACATGATTATCCTTCTTGCTGGTCGAGACGTATAACTCGTAAAGATAGAATTATATACAGAGTAGAACGAAAAAGTATTATCATAATTTCAATTCTAGGACATTATAATGGTTAATAAATTAAATAAATCCTTTGCGGGTAAACGAGGTGATCAAATCCGTTCAGATTGCTACATTGAGCTGGAAATTAAGAGAGCTGGCGGAATTAAAATAGAAATGAAAAGTAAGGTCGAATCAATGTATGGTGATTCGATTAAGACAAGGTTAACCGAGATGTGCAAGTTCTTCAATATAAATCATGCTGAAATTATGGTTGAAGATGCCGGTGCGCTTCCTTTCACCCTTGCAGCAAGATTTGAACTGGCATTGAAGAGACTGCTACCCGAAATAGAAAAGGAATTTCTTCTTCCGATGATCGAGAAAAATTATTCTTCCACAACTAAGGATAGATTACGCAGGAGCAGGCTATATCTTCCCGGAAATGAACCAAAATTTTTTGTTAATGCCGGACTTCACTCTCCCGATGGAATAATTCTCGATCTAGAAGACAGTGTTGCACATTCTGAAAAAGACGCTGCGCAACTTCTTGTACGAAATGCATTGCGTTCTGTTTATTTTTACGGTGCTGAAAGAATGGTTAGGATTAATCAAATGCCTTTAGGTTTGAATGATCTAAAATTTATCGTCCCGCACTTTGTTAATGTCATTCTAATTCCTAAATGTGAATCTGCAGAACAAATAATTGAAGTTGAACAAGAGGTAAACAGATTGAAGCTGCTTCATAAAATTAAGCCCACCCCTGGCGGAGAAATTTACTTTATGCCTATAATTGAAAGTGCTTTGGGAATTGTCAAAGCTTATGAAATCGCATCTGCATCAAGGCATAATTGTGGAATTGCAATAGGACTTGAGGACTACACAGCGGATTTAGGAACCCAAAGAACCAATGAAGGTCGTGAAAGTTTTTTTGCGCGATCAATGGTTATCAATGCAGCGAAAGCTGCCGGAATACAGGCTATTGATACAGTTTTTTCTGATGTTGCTGATATGGAAGGATTAAGACAAAGTGTAGTTGAAGCAAAATCGCTTGGATTTGAAGGGAAAGGATGCATTCATCCGCGGCAAGTTCAGGTAGTGCATGAAGCGTTTGCTCCGTCAAAAGATGAAATCGAAAAAGCAAAAAAGATAGTAATGGCTTTTGAGGAAGCGGAAAAGAAGGGACTTGGAGTTGTATCAATTGGCACTAAAATGATAGATGCCCCAATAGTTAAACGTGCTCAGAGAACTATTGATTTGGCTATAATGAACAACATTATTTCTGAAAATTGGAAAGAAAACAATAAAAAATGACAATAGAACAATAAAACAATTTAACAATACAAACATGAAATTAGTAAAAAATGCAGCTGGAAGATTAGTCCCAAATGAAATTAACAACCAAAAGCAAATTCCATTTAAGGGAGTGAACAAATACCGTCCATCCGGAAACAAAGCGAAACCGCTGATCAGAACGTGCATTGATTATCCCGAAGATGGAAATAAAGTAGTTAAGAATCTGAAAGAGGCCTTAAAAAAAGCCGGACTAAAAAATGGGATGACAATCTCAACGCATCATCATTTGAGAAATGGAGATGCTTTGACCAATCTCCTATTTGATACCATCAAATCAATGGGAATAAAAAACATTCGCTGGTTTCCAAGCGCATCATTTCCATGTCATGAACATTTAATTAAATATCTTGAAGATGGAACGATTCATCACATCGAAGGAAGTATGAACGGACCATTGGGTAAATTCACTTCTGAAGGTAATATGAAAGGTGTTGGAGTTTTAAGATCTCACGGTGGAAGATACCAATCTGTTCAGGATGGTGAAGTTCACATCGACATTGCAGTTATCGCCTCACCGACAGCTGATCCATTTGGAAACGCAAATGGTGTCACTGGTAAATCAGCATGCGGATTAATTGGATTTGCACTTGCGGATTCGGAATATGCTGATAGAGTCCTTGTTGTTACTGATAATCTTGTCCCCTTCCCTTGCATTCCTTGGCAGATTCAAGGCAACAATGTTGATTATGTCGTGGAAGTTGATAGTCTTGGTGATTCTTCAAAAATAGTTTCAGGCACAACTGAAGTTACTAAATCTCCGGACAGACTACTGATTGCAGAATACGTTGCGAATTTTATTGAAGCTGCCGGAATAATGAAAGATGGTTTCTCACTTCAAGCAGGCGCGGGTGGAACAAATCTCGCTTTTGTTCTTTTTCTTAAGGAAAAAATGAAAGCGAAAGGAATCAAATCTAGATTTATGCGCGGAGGCAGTACAAAATATCTTGTGCAGCTTCTTGAAGAAGGATTAACTGATTACATTCTCGACGGGCAAACGTTTGATCTTGAGGGTGTGAGAAGCATGAGAGAAAATCCGCGACATGTAAATACCAGTCCGTTTACGAGTTACAATTTTCATGGTAAAGGAAATTTTGCTTCAATGGTTGATGTAGCCGTTCTCGGTGCAACTGAAGTCGACATAAACTTTAATGCAAACGTAGTTACACACTCTGACGGATATTTGCTTCACGGAATCGGCGGCTGGCAGAATTGTCTCTACTCAAAATGTACTATTCTTGCTATTCCTTCCTTCCGCGATAGAATTCCTGTGATAGTTGATGAAGTTACAACTTTAGTTGGCCCAGGAGAATTGATTGATGTTATAGTTACAGAAAGAGGAATCGCAATTAACCCGAAACGAAAAGATTTATTAACTGCAGTTAAAAATTCACCTCTCCCAATCAAATCGATTCATCAACTTAAAAAAGAGGTTGATGAAATTTGCGGCGGCTCTCCTGCAAAACCAAAAGTGAATAAGAAAAAAGTCGTTGCTGTTGTAAAATGGGTTGATGGAACTGTGCTGGATTCAGTTTTTCAAGTTTATCCTAGAAAAGGTGCTGTACTTCAAAGTGGCGGTGGAGAGTAAA
>JBGSOQ010000068.1:0-18166 GCA_041739035.1 Ignavibacteriaceae bacterium
GTTACTTAGAAATTGAAAGATATTATCTGATTGGTAAAATTGCCGCAAACAATTCTACACTATTTCCTGAAAGTGCCGTGTTCTATTTTATTGAGGCGTTCAAGATTATGAATGATTTAAATGTTAATGAGACTTCCTGCAAAATAATTCTTGAGTTATCCAAATATTATTTTGAAAGAGGAAATGTTTTAAAAGCCAAAGAATTTGCATCTTATGGTAAATCATTGCTCAATTTTTTAGCATCTCAATTTAGGGATGAAAGGTCGAAGGATATTTATCTTAATAGCTCATATAGAAAAGATGCCTGGGAAAAATTTACCGAAATAATTGTATCTGAGTGATTATTTTCAAAAATCAAGTCTTCTTCTCATGAACAGAGATCAGCATGGCTTGTACCCTCTCGAACTTGTGACCATCGTTACAAAAATTTTTATTGACAAAGAATTATTCATAATGTATATTCAGAATGGTTATTGCTTGATAAGTGTCATCAAGTATTTATCCCGTGTATAACATTAAAGTAATCGTGCTAGGCCTTTGGCATGATTAGTTTTTCTATTTCGTGAAGGGCATGCTATGCTAAAATCTATGCTCTTTTTCCTACTGTTAGCGGTTTTTGCTGTTTCCAGCACCGCTCAGGTTCCAGGTAATGTAGAAAAAGCTCAACGTAATCGTATCGATAAAGATAAAGTTACAGTGGAGAAGAGCTACATTAAATCTTCCGAGCAGTCCGAATGGAATAAACTAGCTCTTGAAAGCAGATCTTCTGCACAACTTCAAGAGTTAGGCAGCCGCTACGGGTTTGTACGATCTAATTCACAACTTGATGAGTTAGGCAGTCGTTATGGATTTGTGCGATCTAATTCACAACTTGATGAGTTAGGCAGTCGTTACGGATTTGTGCGATCTAATTCACAACTTGATGAATTAGGCAGTCGTTATGGATTTGTACGATCTAATTCACAACTTGATGAGTTAGGCAGCCGCTATGGCTTTGTAAGATAGAAAAAGAATTTATTCTTTTCTTATATTGAAAGCCTTTAATATTTTTATTAAAGGCTTTTTTTATTTTTGGACCATATTGAATTACAAATCGAGTTATAACGTTTTTAATAAAATAATTTCTTTAATATTAATTTCTATTGTATTTCTTTCTCTAACTGTTTTCGGTCAAAATGAATGGTTTGAGCAGGAGAGTGAAAACTTTAAAATTATTTACAGGCAAAGTCACGCCCATTTAGTTCCACAGCTATTTAATTCAGCCGAAACGGCTCTAACAAGATTAAGAAAATTATTTAATTACACGCCAACTGAAAAAATAATAATTAATACTTTCGATGCTTATGATTATGGTTATGGCGCTGCTACCTCAGTTCCTCAAAATTTTATTAGGTTAGAAATTGAACCAATGGAACCCGGATATGAAAGCATTCCATATAATGAACGATTTCAATGGATAATAAGTCATGAATTGGTTCACATAGTTGTAAATGATCATTCATCTGATGCTGAAAGTATTGCCAGATCACTTTTTTCAAAAGTGGTTCCTGAACAAATACAGCCATTGACTATAGTATATAGCCTGCTAACAAATTATAATCGTTATACGCCGCGATGGCATCAAGAAGCAATTGCGGTTTTTTTAGAAACTTGGATGAATGGAGGATATGGACGAACACTCGGAAGTTTTGATGAAATGTATTTTCGTTCACTTGTATTGGATAACCAGAATTTCCCTTCAGAAATTAAATTAGACACAAAAATATCTCACAACTCATTTTTACTTGAAACAATATTTTACATCTACGGAGCAAGATTTGCTTCTTATTTAACTCTTAAATACGGACCGGATAAACTCTTACAGTGGTATAAAACACAGCCTAACGAATTTTATCAGAATTTTGTGAGCAAGTTCTACGAAATCTACAATGTTGATATGGTTAATGCTTGGAATGAATTCATCACTTTTGAAAAGGATTTTCAAAAATCTAACATAGAGAAATTAAAAACTTATGCCTTAACAGAAGTAAAAAAAATAAGCAAAGAAAATTTTGGTTGGATTACGCAGCCATATCTCGACAAACTGGGAACCAATGTTTTTTTTGGATTCCATCGGTCGCATCAGCTTGCTGAAATTCAGAAGTTTAATCTGCAGTATAGAATTAGCGAAAGCATAGCCACATTACCTACTCCAAGCATGCTTCAGGTTTCTTCAACAGCTTATGACAAAAACCTTGGTTTATTTTTTTTCACCACAAATAATAATCAGCTTTACAGAGATTTGTGGGTTTTGGATACTGAAAAGAAGGATAGGAGAATGCTTTTTAAAGATTGCAGAATTGGCAGTCTTACAATCTCTTCGATTACTCATGAATTGTGGGGAATTGAACATTCAGCATCGGAAGCGGCATTGGTTTATTCCGGTTATCCATATGATAAACTTGAGATGATTTTACAGTTTGATATAGGGGATGAGATACAGCAATTAGCGATTAGCCCATCAGGTAAATTTTTAACGGCGGTGCTCCATCAAAGCAATGGTGATCAAAAAATAGTTTTGCTGAATGCTGATGCAGTAAAGTCGGGGGAAAGAGTTAAATATGAAACACTTTATAGCAGCGGGTCACCGGAAAATATTTCATGGAGTCCTGATGAACAATATATCTTTTGGAATGCATTCACTAGTGGAGTATCGAACATTTACAGATTAAATATCTTTACCCATCAGGTTGATGTGCTGAGCCATACGCTGCGAGGCCTATTTAGGCCCTTGTATATAAATCAAGATTCTATTTTTGCCTTTGAGTTTACAAGCGATGGATTCCTTCCCGTAATGATAGCAAACAAACCCGCAGAGTATGTTCCCGCCATTACGTATTTAGGTCAACTTATCCTTGATAAATATCCAAATCTAATGGAATTGGACTTACCCTCTGTGAATGAATCTAAGCTTGATTTAAAAATTACTCCCGAAGAGCAATACAACGGTCTATCCAATCTTGCGATACAAACATTTGTTCCGGCAATTAGTGGTTTTCAATCACAAAAAGTATTAGGATTTTATGGACGTATTGCAGACCCGGTTTTAAATCATGATTTTTCTTTTGAATTGGGGTATTCGCCCTTCAAAGAGAATCCGCTTGGTCCAAAGTTTCATGCAAAAATTAAATATGATTACAAAAAGATATTTGAAATAGGCTTTGATCATAACGCAACAGATTTTTACGATCTTTTTAATAAAAGAAAAAGAGGAATGATTGGCTCCAAGTTAAGATTAGATTATACATACTATTGGATTTATGATAATCCTCTAAAAATAAAGCAGCAAACTGAAATTGAAATTTATAAAGATGTAAAATTCATAAATGATAACTTAGTCAAAGTTTCACAGTCGGACTTCTTAGTTGCTCAATCAATTTTCGATATAAAGAACCAACGAAAGAGTATTGGCAGTTCCGATTTTGAATATGGTAATGATTTTACTACAACATTTATGATTTTTGGTTCCGATCCAAAGAATCCCATCTATGCTTATCAAGTATGGAGCGAGCTAGGTAACTTTTCAACATGGTTATTTCCACACAATGTGCTTCATATGAGAATTGCTGGGGGCTATCATAAACCCAATGATGAGTTAGTACAAGCAAGATTTTATTTTGGCGGCTTCGGCAATCGTGAAATTGAAAATGTGGATGTTAAGCAATACAGAAAAGTATTTCGCTTTCCTGGAATTCCAATTTATAGTCTGAGCACCGATAGATTTATTAAATTGATGGCTGAGAATAACTTTCCACCAATACGCTTTTCTAGTTTGTCCATCGGAAGACATTACCTAAATCACATCGATTTTTCCATCTATGCTCAAGGATTATTAGTTAATTCGGAACAAAGTAAATATTGGGGTAATGTTGGTGGTCAAATAAATATTATTTTTAAACATTGGGATAATCTAGAAACCACTATTTCGGCTGGGTTTGCAAACGCATGGTTTCAGAATGGTAATGATTGGGAATGGTTTCTCTCCTTTAAGCTTCTTAAAAACTAAACTTAATTTTGATAATCATGAAAATTTAATAAAGAATGTACTATCGATCACAAATGTGATTCATTGCTTTAGAATTAACCAATAATATTTTATATTGTTAAAAGTAATTTTGATTAGAAACCAGAAATGAAATTTTCAGAGTTTAAAAAATTAGTAGATAGCAAGGACGAATCGGTTTTAGTTAAAGATCAATCAATTGCAAAAGTAAAAAATCTCGAGATTATCCTTGATATAGTTAATTCAATTAATCAAACCCTAATTCTTGACGATGTATTAGCACTAGTTCTCAAAAATGCCATTGAACTAACAAGCTCTGAAAGAGGTTTTATTGTTCTAATCGATCCCAATGGAGACCTCGAATATAAGCTGGGGTTAGATTCTGAAGGCCATAAGTTACCGAAAGAATATTTCAGCGTAAGCACATCAGTCGTTAAAGATGTATATACATCAGGTCAGTCAAAATTTATTGAGGGGGCACACAGCGATACAAATTTTGACCCAAGCAGAAGCATTCTAAAATTAGAACTTGAAACAATTCTCTGCTCACCTCTAATTACCGAAAATAAAAAAATAGGTGTTGTTTATGTTGACAGTAAGCATCTTCATAAAATAAAAATTAGTGAAATCACAAACACCTTTGAGATACTTGCTGGACAAGCTGCGACAGCCATTTACAATGCTCAGTTATATGTAAATCAAGTTAATGCTTATAATGCCTTAGATGAGGCGAATAAGCAGCTTATTCATGTTGAGCGAAAAGCACTCAAGGCCAGCATCGATAGCGAAATTGGTCAAGAACTGCAAGGACTTGTTCATCTCGCCCTTCTTGAAACCGAAAGCTCAATGAGGGTTGTTGAGAATTCACAAAGAGAAATTGAAAATCAAAATGCCGAATCTGCACATGCGAATTTGGATAGAATTTTATTGAAGTTAAAAGTGGCCGCAGATTCAATAACTAAAATTCAAAAATTTGCTCAAGCTTTGCTTGAAACCTCAATAATGAATTTAAATAAAGACAGCGGAGATCTAAATAAAACAATACAGTCGGTTCTTAGATATATTTCACCAATAAAAACATTTAGCAATATAACGTTCAGAAGTGAATTTAATAATCTTCCTTCTTTGAAATATGATTCGGAACAAATACAGCAATTACTTGTTCATCTCTTTAGAAACACAGCAGAAGCACAAGAGAATGCAACTATTAATATTCAAACTTATGCTGAAAAAGACAAAGTTATTGTGGTTTGTTCTGATGATGGACCCGGAATTCCCAAAAACATTGTGGACCTGATTTTTAATCTCCCATCTCCGGAAAAATCAGGTTATGGTTTATTTTTATGTAAGAGTATTATTGACAGACACAACGGAGAAATCAAAATCATAGAATCTGATAAAGGCACAAAAATATTATTCTCATTGCCATTGAATTGAAAATGAAAAATGACGTAACTAAATATTTTTCGTCTTTTTATAATGATTTTACTTTGCCAATTCAAGTGTTTACTCCAGATGGTAAATTGGTTTTTGTAAACAAAGCCTTTACAGATTCTTGGGGTTACAGTCTTTTAGAACTCGAACAGTATAATATTTTCAATGATTTATCTCTGAAGCGAACAGAACATTTTGAGATAATTAGAAAAGCTTTCAAGGAAAATAATGTTGCGGAGTTCAATAATTACACGGATTCACTGATTAAGAGTAAAAAGATATCCGCCGCAATTTATAGCTCAAAATTATTCCCTTTAATGCTGGAAGAAGAAACATATTTTGTTCTTATTCATGAAAATCGAACGGAAATATTTCTTGCCGAAGCCGAAGTGAAGAAAGCGAGAGAAGCAAGTAAGGAAGCGGACAGATTAAAAAATACTTTTCTTAATGTTTTGTCCCACGAACTTAGGACACCGCTAAATATCATACTTGGGTACAGCACAATTATAAAGGATGGTCTGAAAGACAAGATTTCCACGGAAGAAAAAATTTATCTTGATAATCTTCATAATGGAAGCGAACGGTTATTTAATAGTATTTCTCAAATGCTTGAATTTGCACAATTAGAAGCAGGCAACTTTAAGCTCACAATTGAAACTGTAGATTTCGTTCCTTTACTTCAGTCTAGCATTCAGAATATTAAGCAGCATGCGTTGGAGAAAAAGATAGATCTAAAAACAATCATCACACAAGATAGTATTCTTGTTGACATAGATATCCACTGCATTGAGAATGCACTAAATAATCTATTAGAAAACGCTATTAAATTTACCTCTCGAGGCTTTATTGAGATACAAACAAGCATTCTTAAAGATCACGAACTGGCTGTATGCAAGATAAAAGACTCAGGAGTTGGCATCTCAGCAGAATATTTGGATCACCTTTACTCACCATTTTCGCAGGAAGATTTAAACTTAAGCCGTAACTACGAAGGTAATGGCTTGGGTTTAGCATTAACCAAGAGGTATGTTGAAAAGTTAGGGGGATCTCTTGTTGTTGATAGTATAAAAGGAGTCGGATCAACTTTTACTTTAACTCTTCCTCTTTCAAAAAAATCAAAAGTAAAAGTGCCAAAAAAAAATGAATCCGCTAAATTTGAAGTAAAAAAAGTTTTAATGATGGATAATTTTGGAGAAACAGCTGAGTTAGTTAAAGCATTTTTGCGCGATTTTGCCGGAGTATCTGTTCATGGTTTTGAAAAATTTATGAATCATCTTGTTAAAAATGATGAATATCAATTGGTGATACTTGATATTAATCTAAATCAGTGGCAAGATGGATTAATCCTTTGCAAGGAAATAAGCAACAAAGACCCATACAAACGGCCTGTGTTCATTATGTCGGGTGAAACAGACAACAATAGAATAAACCAATATTATGAAGCCGGCGCAGCCAAATTTATTATTAAACCCTTTACAAAACTTAATTTGATAGAATCGTTCAACGCAATTCTAACTTAACCGCTTTTCTTACCATTCAAATTTTGCTTTGAAGAATATAATTTCCACCAGGGCGTTCTTGGTGAAGCATGGTGTTCATAATGATAACCAAAAAAATAACATGATAGCATTGCCCACAGATGATTTTTCTTTTGCGTCCGGGCATTATGCGGTTTCATGTATTGTTCATGCGGATAGCGATGAGGCAAGTAAGTTCCGAAATAAAAAAGCTGGAGTGTTCCTAAAAATGCCGGTATCACCCAGAAAAACCAGATTGATATTTCTGGAAAAAATATTTTAAGCATATTGAATGCAATTGCCATTATAACCAACTGAGAAATAGTTGTGTATCTGTAAAGAAACGATCCCCACCACAAAAAGAAATTTTGAGATTTAACGTAGAAATCCGGATCCTCTTCGGTACCGGGATTTGCATGATGCTTGAAATGATTTTTAACCAGTCTGTTGTACGACATTCCCGCAAATAAAAACGAAGAAAGTGTCCCGAAAAATTTATTGATGTTTTTATTCTTAGATATATTTCCGTGCATTGCATCATGCCCGGTTATAAATAAACCAGTGTAAAGATATCCTTGTAGAAGAACATGAAAGTAAAATATTGGTGAAGTAAAGTTTATTTCAACATTATTTAAAGCAAATACAAGATGTGCTAACCAAAGTAAAATAACCGTTGAAGAAATAATTATTCCCATAATTTTTTAACTCATAAATATTGAAAGTAAAATGAAAAACGTAAACTGGATTAAGAAGTAATAAATGAACATAGAATCTTCTAGTTCAAGTTTTAACTTACTGCTAAACATAGATGCAAAAAAAGCAATAGCAAACCACGCATAATAGTTTTGAAGCGGGATGAATCCATTATCCCAAGTCCAATAACCGAGTTTAATTGCTACAGGTTCCAGCATTATGTCAAACAAAACAGCAAAAGTTCCGGTAAGCAATGCAATCTGTAAAACGCTTTTATGAATACGACTTGCAATGCCTATTGCTCCAAGTATTATTACAACCCAATTAAATCCGATAATTAGAGGAACATCAAAAATTTTAAATCCTAAAATATCTCCGTAATAATAATTGCCAAAAATATAACCGGTTTTAACACCCACAACTTCGAGTGAAAATGTTAAGATGTAAACAATTATTCCCCAGACAACAAGCTTAGTGTTCCCTTTTTGAAATGAATAATAGAGCGTAACGCTGCCGGTGAGAAGCAGCGTAAAAGGAGTTAAGAAAATCATCAGTGGTTTAACATTTGGAATGATGTGTCCGATCACTCCAACAGAGAACATGATTATAAGAAACAGAAGCGGTTTATTAAGTTTTATAGCTTCCGTCCTTTCCACGTTGCAAAACCAAACAAAGAGCTTAGCACTGAATTTATTCCTATAATCAGCATAAATATCATTTGAAGAGGATGAAGAAATACATTAAGAAAAAGATTTTGATGGCTCATTTGAGAAATTAAAATTCTGCTTAAAACAATCAGCATAACTACAATCAGATAATTCGAATCTGTGAATGCAAATGCAGAAGAAGCGGCAAATAGAAAAAATAAAAACAATACAAAACCGATGAAGATTATAGGATTCAAGTTAAAACCGGGATAAAAATTTTTTGAGAAACCCTTGAAAGCATTTGGGAAACTATTGTACATGCGGCAAAAAATAATATTTCCCCCAAGCAAGGTTATTATCATATTCTGCAGCTTGGCTTTTCTTGCAAGCTCCATATCTTCAACCACTGCATTTGCAACTTGCTTATGACCGCCAATAGAAAAGTATGTTTCTCTATCCCAAAGACTGAATTGTCCATTTGCAGCTATGAAAGAAACATTATTAGACGCATAAACCTTTTTTAACGGAAGAAAAGCAAGCAATAACCAGTTCATCAAAGGAACAATTAACCATTCGCCGAATGATTTAATTCTTTGAGTGGGAAAAACACTCAGCATTTTGATTTTTGTGTCTAACATGATTTTCAGAGTCGAGCTAATCGCAGTTGATGCAAGTTCAACATCCGCATCTATAAACAAAAAATATTTTCCTTTTGCATTTAGCGAAAGCTGATGACATGCCCAATTCTTACCTGTCCAATTTTTAGGAAGAAGTTCACCTTCGATGCAGAAAATGTTTTTGTGCTTTTCTGAAAATGACTTTACTATTTCGCTTGTGCGGTCAGTTGATTGATCATTAAGCACAAGTACTTCAAGGTTTTTATAATCTTGTGCTAAGATATAATTCAAACATAAATCAATGTTCTTTTCTTCATTTCGAGCTGGAATCAAAACCGAGACAAGCCTTGTTTCATCAATTGGGGCAGGGCTATCTTTTACAATTGGCGCAGTAAAGAAATTGTAAATAATTATTATAGTAGAAATGGAGACAAAGACCAGTATTGTAATAAATATAATCATCGCTTGAATAAATTTGCTTTCAAATTATCTGACGAAATTTTATCCAACAATTCGACATTAGCATTAAAACTTTCGACAAAATAATTAAAATTATCTTTCAAAGTAGTTGAAGGGATTAAATCTCCGAATTGTAAAAGTAAATCGGGCTTTCGGGTATTCCCATATTTAATTTTGAAAGCAATCGGAAGAATGTTTACATTTTTTATATTCATATTCAAAATTGATTTTAATCCATCTTTCACTTTCAGCGGTCTTTTATCATAGGTTTCAATTTCGCCTTGAGGATAAAAAATAAGAACATTTTTAGGCTCACTAATTATTTCTAGGATGTACTCAAATGTTTTTACGATACTTTTAGGATTTTGCGGGTTGATTGAGAAAGCTCCAACTTTTTGAAAGAACCAGTATCTTTTCAATTGCTCTTCAAGCATGAGTATAAAAATTCGTCGCTTTGAGAATTGTTTAAGTGTGTAATCAATAAAAAACCCATCCCACCATGAAAAATGATTGGGGGTGATTATTAGCCCTTCATCCGCGGGAATGTCGGGGAAATCATTTATTAAATAGAAGTTCTGGTAGCTTTTCTTTAAAAGTCGATTCGTGTAAAAGTCGTAAAGAACTCTTGCCCAATATTTGTGGTCAGCTTTTATCATAATTTTACGAATACTTTTTTCTAATAAAATCAGCCGCAATTTTGCCTGAAAGAATAACGAGAGGAATTCCTCCGCCCGGATGAACACTTCCGCCGCAAAAATATAGCCCGGAAATATCTTTTGAAAAGTTTGGATGGCGGAGAAACGCAGCAAATCTATCGTTAGAAGAAATTCCATAAATGCTTCCGCGATAACTGCCTGTTCGCTTTTCAAGATCAGCCGGAGTTAAAACCTCTTCACCGATAATCTGTTCCTCAATATCAATCGAAAGAACATTTTTAATTTTTTCAAGGATGATTTTTCTAAATCTCTTTACCTCTTCATCACAATTTTGATTAATGTTTGGCGGAGTGTTAATCATTACAAACCAGTTCTCGCAGTCTTTCGGTGCATCCGATGGTTTGTACTTTGAAGAAATGTAGATGTAAATAGTTGGATCGTTGTGAATAACTTTGTTTGTGAAAAGATCGTCAAATTCCTTCTTATAATCTTCAGAGAAAAGTATGTTGTGAATTTCAAGCTGCTCATGTTTTTCTTTTACTCCCCAATAAAACACAATTGCAGAGGTTGATAAATCATGCTTGCTTAATTTATCTATTACCTTTTTTGAATTGACATCAACTAAATTTTTATAAGTAGTGAGGACATCATTGTCGGAGAGAACAACATCATAAGGAAGCGATTTTCCTTCAAGCACGATACCCCTCACAGAATTATCTTTTATTTCAATTCTCTCCACTTTAGAATTAAAATAAAAATTTACGCCTTTGTTTTCAGCAAGCTGCTTTAATGCTTTGCTGATAGAGAATATTCCATCTTGAGGAATATATGAACCCATCGTGTACTCGACATGAGGAATAATATTTAAGGTTGCCGGCGCAAGATACGGATTAGAACCATTGTATGTTGCATAACGATCGAACAACTGAATAATTCTTTTATCTCTGAAAAATAATGAGTTTGCCTGATGCACAGTTCTGAATGGATCAATGGATTTAATTTGAAGCAGAGTGCTTACTGCTTTCATGCTAAGGTAAGTTGACGCCTGCTGAGGGCTTTTATACAGGAACATATCAGCAGTTAGATCATAAATGGTTTTGCAATAGCTAAAATAATTTTTTAAGCTTTTATGCTTATCGTGTGTTGATCTCTCAATCTCTTTTCCAAACAGATTAACATCGGAAAAGGCACTGATGATCGTACCATCGGGATAAAAATATTTACAGATCACATCCAGCTTTTTAAGGTGAATGTAGTCATGTAAGCTTTCACCGCATTCTCTGAAAAGCTCCTTCAGGACATGAGGCATTGTCAAAAGTGAAGGACCCGTATCGAAGCGAAAGCCATCAAAAATTAAAGAACCGGCTTTCCCGCCGGCATCACTGTTCTGCTCAAATACATCAACATCAAACCCGGCATTGGCTAACCTGATTGCGGCAGATAAGCCGCCTAAACCTGCGCCAATGATACCTATTCTTTTCTTTGCCATTTGATTTTTTTATCTGCAATTAAATATACTAGAAGCCATAATGAGATCATCGAAAATGAATAGAAAAAATCCTCAAGCGGAATAGTAAGAAATCTGTTTCCCCATATTGCACTTGGATTGTAAGTGACGATAGGCAGCGATGTTAAAATATAATTCACAACAAAAAAGGGTATGTATGAAATTAAAATAGTCACCCAGAAAATTTTTGATTTAAGAATTGCTGGAAAAAAGGATAACGCTAAAATGAAAAATACTAAGCAATAAACCAGCACAATCATTGTATAGTTCTGATGAGCATACAAAAAGATACCGGCAATTAATAAAATCATAATTGAAAAATAGAAATATCTGTTAAGAAAGATTTCTCTTTCTTTTAGATAAAACTTAGCTGTTTCATAAATAAAAATTATGCTGAAGGGAACGGTTATAAAAAAAAGGATTTCTTCTAATGGAAGTCCGAAAAAATAAATCCCGATCAAATATTTTGGATTGAATCCCCAATCACCCGCTTTTGCGGCGATTGAATCCCAGATAATGTAAACTGTACTGACAACCAAAATCGAAATTAATACTGCCGGAAGCTTCTTGTAAAACTTAAGTTTCTTTTCAAAGATTAATAAAAGGGGAATAATAATGATGAATATATTGATGAGAAGATATTCACTCATTGGAAGCTAATGCAACAGCAAGTTTTTTGAGCTGAAGAGTTTGTGAGTCTGTTAGTCGTTCGCTTTCAAGCATGAAATCGATAACATTTTTTTGAAGCTTAGGGTCATAGCTCACATAATCTTTTTTGGAAAGTTGGTTACAAATTTCTACAATATCAGCCTCGCGCTCTTTGCCGTAGCCGAGAATTCCGGGAAGGTTATGAAGAATTGAAAATCGAATGAATCGTATTTCAAGGTTATGAAGATCTCTATCCACTGCTTTTTCAAGTATATCAAGTGAAGAGACTACATGGCTGAATTTAGAAAAAGGATTGAAAGCATGTTTCGCTTTTAATGCCTCGATTGCTCCTGTGTATGCAAGTAATAAAGGACGATAAACAAAAGCTTTTTCTGAAAATTTTCTATTAAAGAGATTTTCCAGTTCTTCAAGCTTATCTTCACTTTCAACTGCTTCATAAAAAAGTTTTCTAATCTGTGTTAAAGTTGCAGATTCAACATCTGAAGAAGTATAATCTTTTTGTGAAAAAGATGACGAACCAAAACCGAATATAACGGCAAGTATAATAACAATTGGAAAAAATTTCATTTATGTGCTTCGTAATATTTTAACTTCTACAAGCGATTTGATAAGAAGAGCAAGCTTTGTCCAATTGGAAATTCTTACACGCTTTCTTAACAACTCATCTACATCAAGTTGTTTAATTTTCTTAAACAAAATTACATAATATAAGTACGCAGAGTAAACACCGAGGCGAACTCCGCTAGGAAGTTTCTTAATTCCACTTAAAGCAATTTTGAATTCGTTATCAATATCATGCTCAAGAATTTTCTTGTTCTCATTATTTATTTTAACTGCATGATCAACACCGGGAAGATAGATTCTTCCTCTCTCCTCAATATCACTTTTAATGTCTCTTAAAAAATTAACTTTCTGAAAAGCTGAGCCAAGACTTTTTGCCGGTTGCAAAAGCTCGTTAAAAAGTTTGTCGTCGTTGTTGCAAAAAACTCTTAGACACATCAATCCCACAACCTCGGCTGAACCATAAATATAATTATCGTAATTCTTATGATCATAGTAACTATTATCTAAATCCCATTCCATGCTGTTCAGAAAAGCATCGACGTATTCGATATCAATATTATACTGATTCACAGTAACCTGGAAAGCATTGATTACGGGGTTTGTTGAGATTCCGCTTTCAATTGCCTTGTGAGTTTCTTTCCGAAATTCATCAAGAAGCTCTCGCTTGTTGTGGTTATGAAAAGAATCAACAATTTCATCAGCCAATCTTACGTAACCGTAGATGGCATAAATCGCATCCTTGTAAGCCGTGGCAAATACACTTATGCCTAAGCTGAAGGATGTGCTGTAGCTTCTGGTTATAACCTTGCTAAGCTTAAATGTGGTTTTATGATATAACGCTTCCATAGTCTTTCAAGATTCTTTCTGTTACTAATTTTGAGCTAATGATTACCATTGGCAAACCCGTTCCCGGAGTTGTTGATGCGCCAACGTAATATAAATTTGGAAATTCTTCATCTTTGTTTTTAGGTCGAAATGCACCGACTTGGTTAATGCCATGAGCCAACCCTAATCCCGATCCTTTGTACAAGTTAAACATTGACTCCCATTCTACGGGGCTGTAAATTTCTTTTACTATAGTATTTTTCTTAATATTAAAATTTGTTCGTTTAGAAAGATCTTCAATGATATTATCTGCCAGTTCTTCTTTATCATCCCAATTGTTTTTGAATCTTCTATCTGGTACAGGACAAAGAATAAAAATATTTTCACAGCCATCCGGCGCGCTCTCCGGAAATGATTTGGAAGAAACATTCACATAGTAATACGGCTTCTGCGGACTTATTGAGGATGTAAAAATAGTATCAGCATATCCTCTAAAGTTGCTTCCGAGAAAATAATTGTGATGCATCAACTTGTCAACTTTTCCTTTCACCCCAAGATAAATAGTGAACGGCGCAAGTGTCCATTCCATTTTATCAAGCCTCGCTTCGGTGAATTTTTTTCTATTCAAAATTTTTCCTCTGAACGATGCTGCATCGGAGTTAGAAACAAATATATCAGCATTCCATTTTTTGCCAGTCTGATCAATCAACGAGTAAAGCTTTCCGTTTGAATTATCTACACCAACAATCTCTGTATTGTAGTGAAGTTCAACACCATCGGCTTTTAGTATCTTAACAATTTCCTCAACTATCTTGTACATGCCGCCTTCAACTTTCCAATAGCCGTCATGCTTCATTTCTGTATAATTCAGCAAGGAATAAATAGCCGGAGTTTCAAATGGCGTTGACCCAAGAAAGAAAGCAACTAACGAAAAAATTACTCTAATTTCTTCGGAATCAAAATTCTTTTCAACTTCACTCCACATTGTTTTGTATAAATACGGAATGTGCTTGTAAGGAACTGTTGCAAGTTTTAATAAATAATCAGCTAAGTTTTTGTAATTGCTCTTTACAACTTTACCTTCTGTATCATGAAAAAATTCACCTGCTCTTTTAAGATACCGCTCAGTTTTTTCTGCAAGATTTGGTTCAATTTCTTTGAATTCTTCTTCAAGCTTAGGAAGATTTTTCCAAATCTTAAAAGGTTTCTCGCGATTTTCAAAAAACACCTGATAAAGCGGATCAAGTTCTGTTAACTTTATTGGATTGGGAATTTTATAGCTGTCAAACAGTTCGTTCAGCTCATAGCTCATGCTCATAAAGGATGGTCCGACATCGAATGTAAATCCATCAATTTTAAGCTGATTTAATCTGCCCCCGGGTTTTGAGTGTTTTTCTAATATCTTAACTTTATAACCCTCTTTTGAAAGCCGTAAAGCGGTAGATAAACCGCCCAAACCAGACCCTATAATTATAACTTCTTTTGATTTCATACTTTACGAAACCCAAATTCGTGAATTTTAGTTCCTCAACTCATTAAAATTTTCAGTTTTTTTGCCGATGCCCTTGAGTTTTAAGCATTTGTGGAAAGAAAGGTTATCCCATCTGCAATTAAATATATGAAATTTCCTTTCCTAACGAAAATTAGACACCCCGGAACTTGTAAACTTTACAATATTAATTTCCTCCGAAAAGGAAAATTGAATAGATTTTGAGTAGAAAATCAACCAATTATAAAACCGGGAAGCTCTATGCGCGAAATTCACAGGTGGTTTAGCCCCAACCTAAATAAGGAAATGGAAATTGTTGTTTATGGATATTCCGGCTATGCACTTTTATTATTCCCAACCGCAGCGGCAGATTTCTTAGAATATGAAAGATTTCATCTCATAGATACCCTGGGAGAATTTTTAGGTAAGGGCGAAACAAAAGTTTTTTCAATAAATAGCATTAATAATGAAAGCTGGCTGAACGGAAATATGCATCCTGCTGATCGCGCAATTAGACACCAGCAGTTCAATCAATATGTTTCGGAGGAAGTTGTTCCTTTCATAAATAAGCATTGCAAAAGTAATGTTCCGATAATAACTTCTGGTGCATCACTTGGTGCTTTTCACTCAGCAAATACTTTTTTCAGACGACCCGATCTTTTTGCCGGAGTAATTGCAATGAGCGGTTCATATGATATTAAAACGTATTCGGATGGCTACTATGATGATAATTGTTACTTCAATTCTCCGGTGGATTATTTGCCAAATCTAACCGATAAGAAAATTCTCTCTCAGCTTAAGAAAAAGCAGATAATCATTTCAAGCGGGCAGGGTGATTATGAAGCACCGGAAGAATCGCAAAGACTATCTGATATTCTTACTTCAAAAGGAATAAAACATTGGCTGGATATTTGGGGTCATGATGTTGTTCATGATTGGCCTACATGGCGGCAAATGCTGCCGTATTATCTAAGTAAAATTAAATTTTAGGTTCAGCAACACACTAAAATATTATCACTTTGGAAAATATTAAATCTATTTGGAAACCGTTTCTTAATTCATCTCAGTTTAAAATAAAATTTTTGGGAAGTTTAATTTTTCTTGCTGTAGTACTGTTTGCCTACAGAAGATTCTTAGATTTTGCAGAGGCACGGGCCGGTATTTCAATTCCAGACCCGATTTTGAAATTATTTGAACCAATTGATTTAACATGGCTGATCTTCGGATTAATTTATCTTTGCTTGGTTGTTGGAGTTATAATTCTAATAAAACATCCTGAGAGACTGCTTCTGGCGTTTCAAACATACACTGCAATAATAATTGTTCGTATAATTGCCATGTATCTGATGCCATTTGAGGCTCCGGAAAAGCTTATTGTGCTCAAAGATCCTTTCGTTGAAATGTTCGGATCAGGTGAATCCTTAACTAAGGATTTATTTTTTTCGGGTCATACTGCAACTTTATTTATGCTTTTTCTTGTTGTAGAATCAAAGAAAATGAAATATATTTTTTTAGCAAGTGCAGCGGTTGTTGGTGTTTCGATTGTATTGCAGCATGTGCATTACGTTATTGATGTTTTTGCGGCACCTTTTTTTACTTATGCTTGTTTTAAGGCTGTATCAAAACTTGGTTTGTATAAATCCACCAAAGAAGGATAAATGGCATGAGTGATATCGAAAAAGCAGAAGTTCATGAGGTTTCGGAGACAATTTCAAGTGTGTTCAATCGCTTTGGTCTCAATTTACCTTTGAGTCCAGACGATGTTGAAAATCTCAATCAGTTAAAAATATTTCTTACAGAAAAGCTGAGAGATTTGCTTGATAACAATTACAATCTTCTTGTCAACACGCTTTATCGTATTGATGTGAATGAAGAAAAACTAAATGAACTGTTCGGAAGCAAGAATAGAATCCCGATTCCATCTGCGCTTGCTGATTTAATTATTGAAAGACAGCTTCAAAAAATTCATTTCAGAAAAAAGTACAAAGAGGGGAAACTTTAATTATTTCGGATCCCCATTTCAGCCACCGAGCTTGTGATGCAAATCTTTGACCATTACCTTTTGTGATACTATCTTTACATATTAAAAATTATCACTTAACGGAAAAGGAATACCAATGAAAAAAAGAGTCCTATTTTTAGTTACTTTTCTTGCTTTTTTAAGTGTCAACCAGTCATTAGCGCAAGCTGGAGGGTTGAATTTCACTCTTGGATTTCCGATGGGAGAGTTTAAAGAAAAAGTTGACCGGCTGGGTTATGGCTTAAGCGGGCATTTTCTTTTTTTGGCTCCGGCTGTTAATCGTCCTTTTGGTATAGGATTAAATGTAGGTTATTTAAATTACGGACAAGAAACTCGCCGTGAACCTTTCAGCTTAACAATTCCTGATGTTGTTGTTGATGTTGAACGATCAAACAATCTTGTAAATTTTCATGTACTTTTTCAGCTTGGCTTTGGCAGCGGATCTGTGCGTCCCTTTGTTGAGGGATTGTTTGGAGGTTCATACCTATTTACCGAAACAACCATCCGAAGCCGCGGGGCAGAAGAAGTTGCAAGCTCAAATAATTTTGATGATTTTGCATGGAGTTATGGAGCCGGCGGAGGTATACTAATTCAACTTTCCTCTGGCGATGAAGAAGGAAGCGATGCTGGAGTTTTGTTTCTCGACCTCAAAGCAAGATATCTATTCGGCAGCGAAGCGGAATATTTGAAAGAAGGTTCGGTTATTGTAAGTAATGGACAAGTAACTTATCAAGTAATAAAATCAAAAACGGATTTGCTTACTGTGCATGCTGGAGTTGTTGTTTACTTTGACTCAATCTTCAATTAACAAAAAATGAATAACTATAAACCCAGTTCCTCAGAACGCAAATTTGGCTGTAAGGAACTGGGTTTATTTTTAGCATGATAAATGGAAATTAACTAGGGAGAATACAATGCCTATTCATTCTAAGCAGCTTGACGAGCTTGCAATTAATACAATAAGATTTTTATCAGCAGACGGTGTACAAAAAGCAAACTCGGGTCATCCGGGAATGCCAATGGCTTG
>JBGSOQ010000117.1:0-1787 GCA_041739035.1 Ignavibacteriaceae bacterium
TATTCTTGTGAAAAAATGAATTTTTCTAATGTTGCCTTAATCTGTTCGCCAACAAAAATAATAATTTTATGGATAAGGTTGTTTGAGGAGTGTTTAAAAAATAAAAAATCCGACAACATTGTCTCGCATTTAACAATACAACATTGTTTGTTTTTTTTATTGGAAATTTACACTATTACACTTTAATAAAACATATGGTTTTGATCAATGCGGGAGAAAAATTCATTTTAAACTACATTTATAAAATGATAAATCTTCAGAATTGAGATCGAATGTCAGAACAAAGTCTTAAGTTTTCTGAGTACATTCGTTCATCAGGAGAGAATTTGCGAGCCAATTAGATAAAGAGGAAATTTTCAAGAAGCTTAATTCCCGCCTTAACGGATTTCTCATGATCAAAAAGATATGCCAGATTTGGGGATGCGCATTTCAACCCCAGAAATCTGGCATATATAGACAGAATGGTGGTTAATTATTTTTCGAATGCCAGTCCGACTCTTTCGGCAACCTTCACTTTAATGGTATCACCCTCGCCAAAATTTCCCGCAAGTAGTTCTTGTGAAAGTGGATTAACAAGATATTTTTGGATAACTCTCTTTAGCGGACGGGCACCGTAGTTTACATCATAACCAAGCTGTGCAAGCCAATCTTTTGCTTCATCAGAAACGGCGAGAGTAATTTCTTTTTCCACAAGCATTTTTTGAACTCGTTCAAGCTGAATGTCAACAATCTGTCTAATTTCAGATTTAAGCAATGGCTTGAATAAAACAATTTCATCTATTCTGTTTAGGAATTCTGGACGAATAGTTCTTCGTAAAAGTTCATGCATCTGCTGACGCAATTCACCCATTATATTTTCAATGTCATTTTCATTGAAGAATTCGAGTTTCTCTTGGATAATATGCGATCCAATGTTTGAAGTCATAATAATTATTGAATTTTTGAAGTTAACTGTTCTGCCTTGGTTATCAGTAAGCCGCCCATCTTCAAGAACTTGAAGTAAAATATTAAATACATCGGGATGAGCTTTTTCTATTTCATCAAGAAGAACTACAGAATAAGGTCTTCTGCGAACGGCTTCTGTAAGCTGCCCGCCCTCTTCAAAACCAACATACCCAGGAGGAGCGCCGATCAATCGCGATGTTGAAAATTTTTCCATGTATTCTGACATATCAATTCGAATCATTGCATGTTCATCATCAAACAAGTATTCGGCAAGCGCACGCGCCAACTCGGTTTTTCCAACGCCAGTTGTTCCCATAAAAATGAAAGACCCGATTGGTCGGTTAGAGTCCTGAAGTCCAGTTCGTGACCTTCGAATTGCATTAGCAACTGCAGACACAGCTTCATTTTGTCCAACGACTCTTTTATGCAGTTCATCTTCGAGCCTTATTAATTTTGCTCTCTCACCCTCCAGCATTTTGCTTACCGGGATTCCCGTCCACTTAGAAACAACTTCGGCAATGTCCTCAGCATCAACTTCTTCCTTCAGCATTTTTTGATCTTTTTGAATATCTGCCAATAATTTAGTTTCTTGAGCAAGTTGCTTTTCCAAATTATTAATTTTTCCATAACGCAGCTCGGCAACTTTTCCGAGATCTCCCTCACGTTCATATTTTTCCGCAAATGTTTTGGTGCTCTCAATTTCACTTTTCATTTTTCTAATGGATTGAATTTTTTCTTTTTCAAGCGACCAATGCAATTTGAGCTTATTCCGTTCTTCGCCAATCTCGCTAAGTTCTTTGTTCAAGTCCTCAAGTCTTTTTTCTGACGCCTCATCCTTCTCT
>JBGSOQ010000141.1:0-7729 GCA_041739035.1 Ignavibacteriaceae bacterium
ATTTTTAGCGAAGGGATTTAAAACGAACATAGATGCAACGGCTGAGGATTTAATCACCAAAATTCCTGGTGTTATAAGAGAAGATGGTGTAATTAAAACTCAAGGTGAGGAAGTAAAACAGGTTTTTGTTGATGGCAAACAATTTTTCGGGGATGATCCCGATATAGCCTTGAAAAACCTTCCCGCGGAATTGATTGAAAAAATTCAGATTTATGATAGAATGAGTGATCAAGCTCAGTTTACAGGATTTGATGACGGACAGTCTTCAAAAACAATCAACATAATCACGCGACAGGATAGACAGCGTGGACAATTCGGAAAGCTTTATGGAGGATACGGTACAGATGATCGGTATCTCTCCGGAGGAAATATAAATTTGTTCAGGCAGCAGCAAAGAATATCTCTGATCGGTTTAGTAAATAATATTAATCAGCAAAATTTCTCCTCACAGGATCTTTTAGGAATTTCGGGAAATAGGGGCGACAGGCAGTCTGGATCGCGTGGTGGAAGGGGTGGCGGGGGTTACTCTGGCAGAGGAAGAGGTCAATCCGAAAATTTTCTTGTCGGCGGGCAGGAAGGAAATACCGACACGTATTCATTCGGGTTAAGTTATGTGGATAGCTGGGGCACTGATCTGAATCTTAACGGCAGTTACTTTTTTAATCATACGAATAATGCAAATGATAAGGTGGTTAATCGCCAGTATTTTGCTGATTTGGAGAATGCTCAATTTTACTCGGAAAACTCAAATTCTTCTGCACAGAACTATAATCATAGAGTAAATTTTCGAGCCGAATATAATATTGACACCTCAAATTCGTTGATAATAACTCCCAAGTTATATTTTCAAGATAACTCTTCTCTAAGCAAATTATTCGGGTCGAACTTTCTAAACTCAAATCTGAGCAGCACAATTGATAATTCTAATAATGCTGATAATAAAGGTTACAATCTTTCAAATGAACTTTTATTTCGGCATAAGTTTGATCCACCGGGGCGAACAATCTCATTAAACGTAAACACGGGATTGAATCGTAAGAAAGCTGAAAGAAATGTTTTCTCACTAAATAATTACTTTGATATTGGGGCTTTCAACGAAGACACTACAAATCAAAAAACGGATCAACTAACCAATGGTTACAATCTTTCTTCAAATTTAGTTTATACTGAGCCTGTTGGTGAAGATGCTCAAATTCAAGCAAGCTTCGCAGCCAATTTCAGCAGAAGCCAAAGCGATAAAAAAACAAATTCGTTTAATCTTACTTCTCAACTTTATGATGAACTTGATTCGGTGCTTTCAAATGAATATAAAAACGATTATTCCACTTTGCGCGGAGGTTTGTCCTATCGTTTCAGAACTGAAGTATTAAATTTTTCGGCTGGTCTATCTTATCAACAATCATCATTGAAAGGGGAGCAGATTTTCCCTTTAGCAAACACACTAAAAAAAGAATATAAAAAGTTTCTTCCTAATGTAAGATTGCAGTATAAAATTTCTGAAAGCAGTAATCTCAGATTCTATTATACTGCAAATATTAATCCGCCTTCGATAAGCCAGCTCCAAAATACACCGGATAATACAAACACACTTTTTCTTAGCAGCGGAAACCCTGAATTGAATGAAGAATACAGTCATAGAATATCAGCAAGATATTTGAGCACTAATGTTCAAACCGGCTCGTCTTTTTTTGCAATGATATTTTTTAACTATACAAATAATTCTATCGGTAATACAACAATTAATGCTTTCAGAGACACATTGTTACCAACGGGAATTTTTCTTAGAAAAGGTTCGCAGCTTACATATCCGATAAATTTTGATCATTCATATTCAATAAGATCATTCGTAAATAATGGAATTCCAATCGAACTAATAAAATGCAACTTGAATTTGAATACTTCGTTTAATTTTAATTTAACACCCGGCCAAGTAAATGAGATAAGGAATTTCTCCAAATCATATTCCGTTAGTCAAGGCGTAATGTTGAACAGCAATATCAGCGAGGTAATTGATTTTAGAATATCATATTCTCCCATTTATAACATTACGAAGAATGATATGCAGACAGAATTGAACAGAGACTATTTTGTTCATAATGTATCAGCCGGCTTCTATTGGCTTTTTTTAGAACGGTTTTACGTTAAAAGCGATTTTTCATATTACTTTAACCAGGGTATTTCAAAAGATCTTAAACGCGAGTATTATTTGTGGGGCGGTGCTGCCGGTGTTAAGCTATTCGGCGATAAAAGCGGTGAGTTAAAGTTTGAAACATTCGATATTCTGGATCAAAATAAAAGCTTGAATAGAACAATTACAGAAACATACATCGAAGATAAAAGCACGATTGTACTAAGAAGATATTTTATGCTTTCGTTTATTTATAGTCTTCGAATGTTCGGCGGGTGAGACGTGTTCAAGCAGTATTATTCCGAATTAAACTCGGGATCTCTTTTCAGATTATTAATAAGATGCTGAAATTAATTCAGCATGAAAAGCAATGCATTAGTACATCATTGTATAATCTACTTTAGAATCATCTCTTTTAATCCAATAGCTTTCCTTTTTATCCTCGAATTTAATATCTAAAAATTTCTTGCCAAAGATTCTGGCTATAAAACCAATAGTAGTAACTCCCAGATAAAAAAGAATAATTAATAGAATTCTTGAAACAACCCAGCCGAGTGCAAATGCTAATCCCATCCAAACTTTATAAACACCGGAAAGAGAATTTGGTAAAAGAAGGCTAAAAATTATAAGCAATATTCCTATAACCAAAAATGCAATCCCCGCAATACTTTGGGATGAATAGTAAATTCCAAACCCCAGAAGAAAAAATATGCTGCCAACAAGCAGGCCAAATTTTCTTAAGATCACTTTAGATATTTCGAGCGCCGATAATTCATCTTTCACATCTTTAATCCAGCTCATATTTTTGCCTCCAATCGATGTCATCGTTAAACCGCGGTTGATCTTCTTTATTAAGAATGAAATTTTCCAACACCAGCACATCAATACCTGTTCGCATAAAGCATTTGTAGGCATCAAGCGGAGATTGAACAATAGGTTCCCCGCGAACATTGAATGAAGTATTTACAATTACAGGGCATCCGGTTTTTTCATAGAAATTATTTATTAAAGCGTGGTACCTGGGATTATCCAATTTATTTACAGTTTGAAGTCGTGCTGAATAATCGATATGAGTTATAGCCGGAACATCCGATCTAATTACATTAAGCTGATCAATTCCCCAAAGGTTGTTTTCGTCACTCGTCATTTTTCGCTGTTTTTCTTTTTTGACTTCAGCGACCAGAAGCATGTAAGGGCTTTCTCTGTCAATTTCAAACCACTCGCTAACTTTTTCTGCAAGAACAGATGGGGCAAAAGGCCTAAACCCCTCTCTAAATTTAATCTTCAGATTCATCTTTTTTTGCATTTGCGGTGAACGGGCATCGCCAATAATTGTGCGGGAACCTAAAGCACGCGGTCCAAATTCCATTCTTCCTTGAAACCATCCGATCACTTTCTCTTGAATGATTTGATCACTCACAAAATCATACAATTTTTCATCTTCGAGATATTGGTGCGGCAGCGAATGGCGAGATAGGAATTCTTTTATTTCTTCATTACTGTAATGTGGTCCTAAATACGAACCCTTTTGTAAATCTCTGCCATTTTTGCTTGGCATTTTATTATTTAAGTGCTGATAGTAAGAAATGTATGCGGCGCCAATTGCTCCGCCGGCATCTCCAGCTGCAGGCTGAATCCAGATATCATCAAAAATATTTTCGCGCAGCAATTTACCATTGCCAACACAATTTAAAGCAACACCACCAGCAAGACATAAATATTTTTCGCCAGTAATTTTTTTAACATGTCTTGCCATTCGCAGCATTATTTCTTCTGTTACTTCTTGAACTGATCTTGCTAAATCCATTTCCTTTTGTGTAAGATTTGTTTCGGGAATACGCGGTTCTCCGCCAAATAATTTATTAAACTTAATGTTAGTCATTGTAAGTCCAGCACAATAATCAAAGTAATCCATATTCATTTTGAAAGAACCGTCTTCTTTTAAATCAATTAAATGATCATAGATTATCTGAACATACTTTGGTTTACCGTACGGCGCTAAACCCATAATTTTGTATTCGCCGGAATTAACTTTAAATCCAGTGTAATAAGTAATAGCTGAATATAGAAGCCCAAGAGAATGAGGGAAGTGAAGTTCACCCAAAATTTTAATTCCATTTTCATCACACATACCATAAGATGTTGTTGCCCATTCACCAACTCCGTCCATTGTAAGGTATGCTGCTCGATTAAATGGAGATGGATAAAATGCCGACGCCGCATGCGATTCATGATGTTCTGGGAATAATATCTCACCCTCATAATTCAATTCCTTCTTTATCAATTCTTTCATCCAAATTTTCTTTTTAATCCACAAAGGAATTGCTTTAATAAAAGATTTTATGCCACGCGGAGCATAAGCAAGATACGTCTCAAGTATTCTCTCAAATTTGATAAACGGCTTATCATAGAATGCAACATAATCTAATTGCTGCGCTGAAATGCGGGCTTCTTTAAGGCAATACTTTATAGCATGAATAGGAAAATCTTGATCATGCTTAATTCGAGTAAATCTTTCCTCCTGTGCCGCAGCTATTATCTCGCCATCTTTAATAATTGCAGCAGTAGAATCATGATAAAAAGCAGAAATACCAAGGATGTACATAAATAATTAGATCAATGAATTATTTGTTTTGTATAAATTATTCCGATAATAATATCTAAGATATGATTGTAAAATGAAAATAGGAAGTTGAGTTCAGAAAGTAGTATAAAGAGACTAATTAATGATCGCTTAGAGCAGAGTAGCTTGTTTCTTCAGAAAAATAGTGACTGATATATCTGGTGTTCCATAAATTGGTCTAAAAGGAAGTTCAAAAAACCTTATCGCTGCTATAAAAGCACCATTTGAAATGTACTTACCGGACCATCTTTCGACCAAATGCTTCAAGTAGTAACAATTATATGTTTGAAGCTGAACATATTCTAAAAATTCTTTTTTTGAAGGTTGATAGCTGAACTTTTCAATCCACTCGCAGCAAGTATTAAACTCATCAAATCGCCCCTCCAAATTTTTTCTTCTTTCATTATACTCGCTGACATTTGTTTCATATAATAAACCAACATCAGTTAGGCCTTTAAAAGAGTTTATGATATTTAAGTAATCGCTGTTTGTTGACATAATTGCCTGGCAATTTGAAAATTTTGATAAATAGAAAAGTTAAATACACTTTGTACTAGTGTGCAAAAAAAATGCCCTCATATAAATATATAAAAGAGGGCACTTTTAACAAATATAGGTGAATCATTATAAGAACGTGACTAATATTAGCACTTAAAAATATTATCTAAACGTGGAGCGCACGGAGTAAAAAATCATCGTTACCATGACTAATAATATTTAGCTTAATTGCCTTGATACAAACCGATAGTATTCCCATCAAGATCACTTATTAATGCATAATAGCCCATTGCCGGAATTGTAGTCTTACCCCTGGAGATATGTCCACCTAAGCTTGTTGCTTTAGAAAGATGACTGCTGATATCGCTAACTCTAATATGAAAAATTGTACAATCACCTTTACTGATCTTTTCAACTTTTCTCAGACCCACCGTAATTCCTTTATGAGTATTAAACAGGAAATAACCGTTGCCAAAAGGTTTGAAGTCCCATCCCAAAAGCTTGCTGTAAAAGTCAATACTTTTTTCAAGATTTGTTGAAGGAATTTCAACATGTGCAATGAAATCTGATGCCATAAATTAATCCTAAGTTTTTTTGTGTGGTAATTAATTTCTGCATGCAATTTATGTATGATTAATTGCAATATCAATTAATTTAGGAAAGGAAATTGATCAGTTGCTGAGTCTAAGAGTTGCTTTTACTTTTTTTTGAAGGAAACGATAAAATACCACCTATTGCCGCGCCGTACATTGTGCTTGCAATCGGATTGCTCTGAATTGGGCATCCGTTGTTGCATCCGATAAAATAATAGTATGAGTAACCCAGCAGCCCGCCAATTACAACCGGAAGGATTCTTTTGGTAATTATTTTCTTGTTCAAAATCATTTCTTTTTTGCACCAGTTAAAATCTTCAAATGTAAGATGAAAATAGCGATGAAAAGTTTCAAGCAACTTTAATATGGCTTTAAAATAAAAATGGCTGCCCTTTTGAGACAGCCATCAATTTTTAAGCTTAATTTTAGTTTTTCGTGCCCGAAATTATATATGATGCCTTTCCATTTGGACCTTCAGACTTAATGGATATGACTACAGGCGATTGTATGTTTAGTGTATCAACGCTAGTATCCCAAACAACAAAACTGAACTGTGTCCACGCTTTGCTTTGTGTGTCTGGAAGAACCACATCAACGTCGCCCTGTGCTTTAACATCTTCACCTTCAACCGTAACTTTTATGGAGGTTCCGCCAGCCAATGGATTTAAATTTTGATCTGATAATGTGTAGGTAAATGCTTGAATACCTCCCTCACTAAGTGCAAAGGAGTTTGGTGAGGCAGACAGCTGTGGAACACCTGAGAACAGAACTAATATGTCACGGCTAATATTTACTGAATTTTGATCGGCTGTTGTAGCTGTTACAGTTGCAAAACCAGGTCCAAACACCAAATGGTTTGGTCTTGGAAGCGCAGAAATCAAATTTGAAGTACCAATTCCTTGCGAGCTAGTTTGAATGGAACCCTCAATTATACCACCTGTGGTAGTAAAGTAAACAGAGGTAAGTGGCCTTACAGGATTTGCATATTTATCGCCCACATAAGCAGTGATCGGATCCGTAAGCCCAAAGATGTTATACCCAGGGAAGTTTAATCTATCAGGAGCAATGCTAAAGTGATCGAAATCGGGCAATCCGCCGTGGATCGAAATTGCTACAGGTAAAGAGGTGATTTTTTTCGTGCCTACAGTTATTTCAGCAATAATTTGAACCACACCGGCTTTGGTTCCACTAGTTAAGTTAACGGCAGCTTGTCCATTATTATTTGTTTTAACAATTGGCGGAGTAAGCACTTCACCACCGCCCGGGGCTGCACCAAATTTAAAAGTTACATCAACTGAATGGTCAAGATCAATGGGAATTCCTGCAGAATCTTGAACGACGAAGGAAATTCTTGCTGTCTCTTCAGCACCGCTTTCTTTAACCCCAATACTTATTGCACTTTGTGACGATAGAAAAATACTTACTGGATCACCGGATGGAACGGAACTAGTACTGTTAAATTCCAATCTGATAGTTGGAACAGTCACATCTGAATTACCATCAACAAAAACATTAACACTATCGGTTACATAATTTGCCTTAGCTACAACGAGAGTTAAATTCACGCTTGATGTAACTGTGATATCACGATTGAATTTGCCCTGACTATCTGTATAAAATGCAAATTGCCCCGAAAGACCATTAACTAAAACTTGTGCACTATCAATAGGAATACCAGTTAGTTTACTAATAACTTGTCCACTCATTTTTACTGTTTTTGGGGTCTCCTGTTCTTCAACGCCGCCACCAGTAACTTGAGTGTCTGACTCACAGCTATTTACAATGATTGAAAAAGTAAGCAGTAGAATTATGCCTGCTAAATGTTTTTTGAAAGATGAAAATGACATGATGTTATTCCACATAGTTATTAATAGTTATTTGCTAGAA
>JBGSOQ010000144.1:0-14874 GCA_041739035.1 Ignavibacteriaceae bacterium
TTAGCTGTTCCCTCAAGATCAGTCAGGTTAAGCATTGGATTTGTTGGCGTTTCTATAAAAACCATTTTAGTATTTGGTTTTATTGCCGATTCAATGTTTTTTAGATCAGAAGTATTAACCCAAGAAAAATCAATTCCATAATCTTTCATGTTCAGTTCGTACAAACGATAAGTTCCGCCGTATACGTTGTCCGAAACTATTACGTGGTCGCCGCTTTTTACAAGACTCATCAAAGCGTGAGTTGCAGCAAGTCCTGAAGAAAATGCGATTCCAAATTTTCCCTTTTCAAGTGCTGCAATATTTGCTTCCAAAGAACTGCGCGTAAGATTATGAGTTCTTCCATATTCGAATCCCTTATTCTTCCCAAGCGCTTCTTGTGCATAAGTTGATGTCTGATAAATCGGAACAATAACAGCACCGGTTGTTTCATCAGGTTTTTGTCCCGCATGAATGGCATCAGTTGAAAAGCCCATAATTAATTTCCTATAAATCTATTTCAAGATAGTTTTGCATGCTTGAGAATATCATATCGTGTAACAATGTCGATGATTCGTCCATATTCGGTAACAAGAACTGCTGGAGAGTCACCAAGATATTTTCGAACAGCTTCAATCTCTGTTCTTTGATCGAGCATTGGAAATCCGGGTTCCATAACTTGTTCAACAGTATAATCAAAAAGCTTTGGCTCCTTCACAAGCCGGCTCATTAACTTTGCCTCTTTAATGCTGCCGATTGATTCACCGTGGTCTATGACTGGAATTTGTGCAAAACCTGATGTGTTAATCAACTCAAATGCTTTAATAACTTTATCAGTAGGATAAAGAAATGCCAAAGCTTTACTGCCCTCACTGCGTTTGCTCGAAACAATATCCTGAAGCGTTCTTACTTCTGAAGGCAAAAGACGCTTATCTCGAAGCCATTCATCACTATGAAATTTAGACAAATATCTTTCGCCTGTATCGCAGACGATGAATACAACTATATCACTTTTTTCAAGTTCTTCAGCTAATTGCAAAGTTGCCGCTAAGATTGTTCCCGTACTTCCTCCGCAAAAAATTCCTTCCTCACGTGAAAGAATCCTGGCAAAGTTAAAGGAATCAAGATCATTGACATTTATAATTCTATCGATATACTCGAACATTACATTTTGAGGAAGACAATCCTGACCAATTCCTTCAACAAGATACGGAACACCCGAAGTTATTTCTCCCTGCTCTTTATAATTCTTGAAGATAGAACCGAAAGGATCTGCTCCGATAATCTGAATGTTTTTATTTTTTTCTTTTAAATATTTACCAACGCCGCTTATTGTTCCTCCTGTTCCAACTCCTGAGACAAAATGAGTTATTTTACCATCAGTTTGTTCCCAAATTTCGGGACCGGTTGTTTGATAGTGAATTTCAGGATTAGCAGGATTTGAGTATTGATACATGAACAGGGAATTTGGAGTCTCCTTATTTATTCTTTTAGCTACGTTAATGTAATATTCCGGTGAATCTTGTTTAACAGCATTGGAAACAACAATTACATCTCCACCTAATGCTTTGAGATAATTTATTTTTTCAGAACTGACTTTATCTGTTACCACAAATATTGATTTATAGCCCTTAACGGCACAAGCAAGAGCTAATCCTATTCCCGTATTGCCGCTTGTTGCTTCAATTACAGTTCCTCCCGGTTTAAGCTCACCTTTCCTCTCGGCAGCATCAATCATTGAAATGCCAATGCGATCTTTAACACTACCGCCGGGATTGTGTGATTCTAGCTTTGCAAAAATTTGCGGTTTTAAATTTTTATTGATCCGGTTCAGTTTGACCAGTGGAGTTTTCCCTACAGCATCTAATATTGTTTTATGGTAAATCATATCTTACTCAATCATCTTTTCATACATAACATGTTTTGGGAATAAATAATTCAATCTTTAGAAAAACTATATCCGCGAAGGAACTCGGCAGCACTCATTTTTTTTCTGCCTTCGAATTGTATTTCAAGGATTTCGAGGCATCCATCGGAACATCCAATAAATAATCTATCTTTCTTTTCTAAAATTTCGCCTTGAGAAAGACGAACAGTATTATCAATTTTCGTTTTAAACAGTTTTACCAATTTTTCCTTATGAATAAAAAAAGCGCCTGGATGTGGTGAAAATGCTCTTACTAAATTGTGAATTTCCTTGGAGGACTTATTCCAATCAATCTGCGTAGTTTCTTTAGTGACTTTTGGCGCCGGTGTTGCAAGTTCATCGCTTTGCTTTTGCATTTGCGATGTTCCATTTTCAATTGAGTCTACAGTTTCAAGAACAGCATTGGCACCAAGAAGACTCAATTTATCATGCAGCGTACCGAAATTATCTTCAGGAAATACCGGGATTTTATTTTGCAGATAAATATTACCGGTATCGACTTTATCCTCAAGAGCAAAAGTAGTTACACCTGTTTCAGTTTCGCCCTTAATTAGTGTCCATTGAATTGGAGCCGCCCCTCTGAACTTTGGAAGCAGTGAGGCATGCAGATTTAATGAACCGAATTTTGGAATTGTGAAAATTTCTCGAGGTAAAATTTTAAATGCCACGATTACATACAAATCACATTCAAAAGTTTTAAGTTTATCTATAAACTCAGATGACTTCAATTTTTCCGGCTGCAAAACGAAAATATTATTTTGAAGGGCAAACTGTTTTATCGGAGTGAACGATACCATTTGACCTCTGCCCCGCTCTTTATCCGGCGCAGTTACAACAGCTAAAATTTTATGATTATTATCAAGAAGAATTTTTAAAGATGGGACGGCAAAGTCAGGCGTACCCCAAAAAATAATTTTCATTTTAATTGATAGTCTCTTTTTTTGACTATCGGATAGTCGATTTCAATTTCTCTTTTTTTAATTTTATCTAAAGATTTTTTCAATTTCTTTTTTACATCTTCATCCAAATGATCTGTAAATAGAATGCCGTTTAGATGATCTTGCTCATGCTGAAAAACACGCGCAAACAATTTTTCCGCTTCAAAAGTTTGTTCATTCAAATTTGTGTCATAATAGGAAATATAGATTGTTTCAGGCCTTTCAACTTCATACCGAACTTCGGGAATACTCAAACATCCCTCTTCTATCGTGATTTTTTTGTCTGAAAAATCTAGAATTTTTGGGTTGATAAGCACCATTGGTTTTGATTTTTCATAATCATCAACCGGAGATAAATCGACTACAAAAATTGACTGATCAATACCAACTTGGGTAGCGGCAAGACCAATACCATTTGCATTCCGCATTGTTTCGAACATATTTTTAATCAGTTCAACCGTTAAAAAATCCACATTTTTAACTAATTGTGCTTTTTTTCTTAATATTTTATCGCCAAAAACTGAAATAGGAATTACGGACATTTGTATTCTAAAATTTTCTTACAATTTATTTTTAAACAAAAATAAAGAAATACGTACCAAGATAAAAGATAATTTCAATCAATAAAAAAGGCGATCCGAAGACCGCCTTTAACCAATGTAAATAATCCTATTTCAGAACTATTTCAAGAACATCATTTTCTTAGTTTGTACAAATTTACCTGCTACAATTCTGTATATGTAAACACCCGACGAGACATTTGTACCAAAATTATTTGTACCATTCCATTCAAGCCTATAAGCACCAGCTTCTTGTTCCCCGTTAACAAGAGTTCTTACTTCTCTTCCTAAAATGTCATATACCTTTAGAGTAACATTTGTAAGTTGAGGTAAAGTGTAACGAATTTGCGTTACCGGATTAAATGGGTTTGGATAGTTTTGGCTTAATGAGTACTCCAATGGAATGTAAGATGGCTCAAAAATTCCAACGGGAGCGCCGGCTTGTTCAAGAATTAAGGCATCTGCTCGGACTAAGAAAGAATCCTGTCTTGCTCTGTTTATTAAGCTGTCTTGATAATAAGTGCTGACTAAAGCAGTATCATTCAGAAGATATACAGAACCGTAAACAGTACCGCTTCCATGTGAGTCTCTTCCGCCTCTTAGGAAAGTATATCTTCCTAATGGAATCTTACCATCATTTAGAGTTCTATCATACTGAGAAATAATTGTATCAGTTATTCCATTAAAATGATTTATTCGGTATCTCGCAACCGGAGTGCTGTTTATTGAACTAATTGGTATTTGAACGAATACATCAAAGCTATCAGGTTCATCAGTTAAACTGCCCGGTTTTTTAGGGATTTCAGGATACCACTCAACAGTTTGCAGTCCTGTTGGAGGATTGAAATAAATGTAGCTGAACAGTCTTGTTGAGTTTATGCCTGAACCAGCAACTAAGTACCACTTGTCTAAATTGGCGGGATCCGGCGTTCCAACCCAGTTTTGTAATTCAGATGGGAATATGTAAGTAGTTGGATCGGAATCGTCAACGGTAATTCCGGTGCCTACGCCTTGACCACTGAGGTTTATGGTATATAATGTATCGTCAGGATCATTGGATATTATAACGAGGCTGTCTGTTACAATCTGAATGGAATCAGGTAAGAATTCAAGCACCAGATTTAACTGACCATCGATAGCGGGAAGAGTTATTGGAAAAGTTGGTAGATTAACTATACTCATCAAATCGCCTGTCCTCAAATAAATCGAATCAATTCTTAATGGTGTTTCTCCATTTGAACTGACAGTAAATGATTTTTGATAATTGAAATCAGATAATCTAACTGAATCATAAATTGATACCGAACCAAAATTCAACAATTTTGGAGGAATTTTGTCATCCAGCGAAGTTGTTATCGTCGGTGCAATGGGAACTAATCTTACTCTTAGCAAGTCGGCTCTTAATAAATCAACACCCTGACTGGGGTTTGTCATCCTAACAACTGTTTCTCCACCGCCACTTAAATTAAACACCACATTACCGCCAAATCTAACCCAAAGAAAATTTGTTGCAACTCCGCGAAGGTTAATATTTTCTACTCTTTGAGTATCTCCCAATGCTGGATTTGGATTAACATAAAAAGGAGTTACGACATCAACTGTGGCATTTTGTGCGGCATTGGATGAACCTGCCGGTCCTGAGTACTCAATAAAATAACTTCCGAATAATGAATCCGGAATATTAAATTTATAGAAGACACCAATATTGGGATCACTTCCAACATTTACCCGGCTTGCAAGATTACCTCCGGGAATTGGGTACGGCCAAGGTGTAGCAGTCGAATTCAAGAAAGCTCCAACCTCCTCATAAACACCACCAGGTGATGGAACATTCCAATGTGGTTCTGCGCCACCAGCACTGGCATTAAGAATAAAATTATAGTTTATTCCCGTTCCATAAATTGGGAGTGTTGCCTCTGGTTCTAATGCATCATCACTCATTACAGTCAGAGTATCAAATGTAGTTTCTTCCCCTAGAGGATCGAATCTAATTGTAATTTCCTGCATTCCACCAACCGGAATTGTAAACGGAGTAGGCGTAACTACAGTAAATCTGCTTGTTTGTGTTGAGAAACCGCTTACTACTAAAGGACTTCCACCTAAATTATATAAAGGAATCTTTTTATCTGTGTAAACTCCGAACTTGAATGTAGTTTCAGCAAATCCCAAAGGAGCTCTGTCCTTATAAAAACTTTCTGATGCGGTAGTGTCGCCGGTAGCTGGATCTATAACAATTCTTGAAAATCTTCTATTTCCGAATTCAAGATCAGGTCCCGATTGTGTACTTCTGACTAACGCAATTGCATCAGCTCTGAGAGTATTTCCACTCAGTGAATCTAATCCTATTTCAACAGTTAATGCACTATCAGATGGAAAGAGTTCAATGATTCCCAAGGGTTTCCAGCTTCCGCCAGTTCCTCCAATAACATTATTTTCAAGCATATTGTAGCGAAAACTATCGGCTGGTAGTGCTTCACCAAATCTCATAAACTTAACGTAAGCATTTGTTGATGAGTTTCCGCTATTCATATGATGGTAAACAACATACGGCCCGGATTCATAAACCGTGCAGTAAAACTGAACGTGAGCTCCAGTATTAATTCCGGAACCATATCTGCTTGCCCGGCGGGAATTGCCACCATAATAAACGGCACTATTATTTGTCCAAAAACCGTATGCGTCTGGAACAGCATTACTGCTTTGGGGAAACTCTTTATACTGGTTACCTTCCAGAAGTGAACCAGGACCGGCTTGAGTGGTATAATTATCTGCAAGATTGTCAAAGTACAGAACATTTGTAGTGTCAATTATTTGTTGAGCATTTGACGAACTCACAAATAAAGAAATAAAGAGAGCGAGAACAGTAACGAGAAAGTATCTGTTGTACATATGTACCTCCTTTTAAGTGATTAAAAAGATTTCGTGACTATTATTTTAACGGTATCGGATGATTGACCAACGAACCGGTCAATTCCCCTTCCATTAACAAAATAAGCAAGCGAGTAATTGCTTGTATTTATTAAAGAACTATCAATATAATTTGTGGACGTCATCCCGCCAATGAGAAAGAAAAAATTCCCGCTATTTACGCTGCGGTATATTTCAAAATCTTTAAGATTATTTGTGTTTTCTACTGCCCAATTTATCATTACTCTATAATAACCAGTTGACGTAGTGTCATAACTGATTGATAAATTAACTGGACGAGGCACGCGCGCGTAATGCGTTGGAGAGATCACATCTTCAGCTTTGCCGCAGGAAATTAGATAAAACGACCCTGCAAGAATTAAAAGAAAAACTATAAAACCATGTTTCATTTTTTATACAAATTCAAGTTATGGAAGATTTAATTTAAGTGCAACACCATTATAATCATTATGTGTTATAAGGTTTAGATCAATTAAGGGATTGTTGTAAGAAAATTCACTTTCACCGCGATCATCAGTTAAAAAAATAAGATCAAAAATATTATAAGCCCATACACCAACAGCTAACCAAGTAAAAATTGATCTTCTATCGTAATCGTTATCACGGTTATCTATTTCGCCAAGAATCGTCTGCCATACTTTTTCGGCATCGCTATAATTTCCCTTTGTCTTATATTCTTGTGTAAGTACTTTAATTCTATCTTCCCTTCCTTGGGCATTATTATGAGCTATAACTGCAGCGAGTGCAGTACCATAAAATGCAAGTGAGATGCCCATTCCTTTTAATTCATTCCCAAGATATGTTTGTCCCGAACCCGGAATAAGAGAAGAGAAAATTAATGCTTTTGTCTTTCTAGGAGTGAATTCAACATCAAAAAAACCAGGCTCATCCTGAATTCTAAAATCACTAAGAAACTCATATCGATTTTTAACTTGGGATTTTTCGACGGCTTCATTCTTATCATTACAAAAGCTTATTTGATTATAAAATAAAAGTATAATCAAAGTGAGAAATTCCCAAAAGGATTTTCTGATGAAAAGTGTCATTTCGACCGAAGGGAGAAATCTTCTTCTACTTTTAGATTTCTCAGTCACTTTGCTCCTTCGAAATGACTTATCAAAGTTTTTATTCAAAATCGAATTATTTAAAAATATTTTCATAATTATCGACTCATTATTTTTTTCTAATAGTAAGTGAATATGCCGCTAGGTTTAAACCTAGGTCTAAGGTTTGAATTTGATCATTATCTCCCCAAAGCATTGAGTAACTTTTGCCTGTTTCAAGTGCGACAAGTTTACCTTCAAGAAAAATTCCCCGCATCTGGAAAGCTGGTTCAATATTTCCATTCACGGATTCATAACCGGATGGAATACCGGCTAACTTTTTAGGCGTATTGAATATTGGGTGATCAATGCTCAAATTTTTTACCTGAACATTTCCCTTAAGCTGCTCAGAAATAGATTGAAAATGTTTAAATGCTGAGCTTACAATGCCATCCTTAAAGGTACTAATATCAAAAATTATAAATCCGCCTTTTTCAATAAACTCAACGAGAGCAGATATATTTTGATCAAGAATTGGACTTGCACCAACACCGGTAATCAGTAAAAGATCATACTGATCTTGGGTGAATTCATCAATTGTAATTTGAGCTAATGACACTTTTAATCCAGAATTTAACTGAATATAATTTAATAGGTTTGATACACTTTTGGGATTAGGATCCCAAGCATCCTTAATTTGCGGAAGCTTATTCTTTCTGAAAATGCTTGCCTGAGCATCATCTACAAATTTCAATTGTGCAAGTCGAAAATTACCTGTTAATTTTTGCTGTGACTTTGTCAAAACGGTATCAGAACTGACTGCAATAACCTCAGATTTTCCTAGACTTTCTTTGTCTAAAGGTACCTGCTTAAAAAAGAAATTTAAGTCGATGAAATCACTCGGTTCGTTGTTTTCATCATAACCCGTGATAAATTTTGCAATGTTTACTTTCAGCTTTTCCACTTTTTCAACGATGGGATCATAAACCACCAATCCATCGCGGCTATCACCTTTGTAAATTGGTTTTCCATAGTACAGCATTGTTCTTCTCGATATTCCCATTCGCGTTTCAAAAACCTCTTCATCAACCCCGCCGGTTCCTTTTCGTTTCTTAAAATATTCCTCTATGCTCATAAACTTTGCATTTTTTTGTTCACGGGCATAAGCATTAAAATTATCACCCCGGTCAGTTTGTAGAATTGAAATTTCGGGATCAAAATTAAGCTTTGAGGCTGTGTAGTTGTAGATTGTAACTTTAAAAACTGTGAATCTCCTTGGTGTATAACCAAGAGAAGGATCAATCCAATTGCCATAAGTATAGGGATTACCTGAAAAAACTCCTGCCTTCGACTCATCCGGAAATTCAAATGTATTTAGCTGATAATCAGGCATGTAACGAATTTCTATCTTCCAGTTTCTCGCATCATAACCAACAGCCTGCTCATTTTTAGAAATATAGTAATTTGAATCCTGCAATGCATCCATGGCTCCCTTGTCGGGAACTAAAGTATAATCCATTCGTTCAGGGGGAAGAAAGATATATTTATAAACTGAATCACAACCTATTAAGAAAAGTGTTGATAATATAAATATTGATATTAATCTGAATTTCATAAGCGTATAAATTTATTTTTGCTCTGACGCTACTGTTTGTTTATTTCTATCCACAATGCCGCCCTTTTGAGTGCAAGCAAAAACCACGACGTTGATGCCAAATTGGAGTTGGCGGGTATTATCTAAAGGTCCGCCGGTGCTTGGGGGATTTCTTGGCCATGCGCCCCATGCTTTACAATAACCTTTACTGCTAAGTAACACTGCAAGTCTTCCATTAAGAAATATTCCTTCAAGATAATTATATCTCTCCTTAACTGGATGATTAGGATTAGGCCGCACATTATCTTCACCGGGCGGCGGTCCTGCAAAATCTTCCCAGCAATGGTAGAGCCAATGGCCATTTGGTATTTTTTCAAACTCGGCATCATATCCTAATGCCTCTGTAATCATCTGCCGGCTTTTCATGTTGAAGGATGCCCATCTTGCTGCATAACCATCATCAATAAAAAGAAAACCGCCATTGCGTAAATATTTTTCTAAGTTCTTCACCTCTTGTTCTGTGTACAATGGTTCAGTTTCTGAACCAATCATATAAATCATTGGAACATTCATCAGTTCTTTGCTATCAAGCCGAATACTTCCTTTTAACCTAATGCTCAATTTGGTTTTTGATTGAGCATATTCAACCAGCGCTAGAGTTGCTTGCGGAACTACGTTCCATCCCGGTTCGCCGTTTTCATCAAGTTTGCTTCCTCTGTATTGAAGCTGATAAAACTCAAGATATCCGGTTATATCTTTCTTGTTTGCCCCTTGTTCTACCCACCCGTAAAATCTATCTTGAAAATTAGTATAATCAATTAGTTCATCCTTAAGTGAACCTGCTGTCTTAGTTCCAGCTCGTGTGTTGATAATATCTGTGGAGATATTTGGTCCATAGAATTGCTGGCGGGAAGAAAAAGATCTATCAACAAAATCACCCGGTCTTCCTAATGAACCCAACGAAGTACCTCCGTGAGTGGAAGCAGTAGTCATTGTTCTCGGCATCATGCTCATTCTTTGCTGAGAGATAGTCCGCTGCATACTCCTTTCAATTATTTTTGGCGCTTTTTGCAATTCAAGCTGCTTCTGCAATCGCGGCGCCCTTTGAATAAACTTAACCGTTGTTGGCGGTTTTTTCTTTTCAACAAAACTTGTCACAATTTTCAAATTTAGAATGATCGGTGAAATGTGAATCACTAAGCTTATCAGTAAAAAAATCAGCAATTGCTTACGAACAGAAACAAATGTTCCTCGTAAGTACGATGTTAATTCATAACCAGGTATTTTATAAATATTCTCTGACATGTTATTATTTATCGGGCTTCTTTTCCTCTTCGTCTGTAGCTATTGCAAGCTGTTCAATACCAACAACTTTAGCGGCATCCATTACATCCACTACAACGCCATGAAATGATTTTTTATCTGCCTTTATAATTAAAACCTTGCTACCAAAAATATCCTTCTGCTGGCGGAGCTGTTCCTCAAGATTGTCCATTGTTACGCGAGTTCCATTCAAATCCATCTCTCCTTTATCAGAAATTACAATACTCAAATCTTTTTCAGGAGGTGCATCGGATGTAGAGGAAGAAGGTAAATCAACTTTAAGCCCGCTCTGAACTGCAAACACAGTGGTAACCATGAAAAATATCAGAAGCTGAAACACGCAATCAATCATAGGAGTCATATCCATTGTAAATTCGTGCATCTGGGAGCCCTTTTTAGCCATTTTTATTTATTCTCCCATTTTAAATCGACTTTGATTCCGTGAGATTTTTTAAGTTCGGCTGAAAGCTTTTCGTACTCCGCTTCAGATATATTGAGCTCGATTCTTTTTTCTTTTAAAAACTTCTCTTCATCCGCATTTAGGACACCATCACGGTATGCCGTTATGAGCATTGCTTTATAAGTCGACATCCTCGCAAGATCTCTTAGAATATAATTTATAAAGTGATTCGAGACAGGCTCAAGTTTAACTGCTATTTTTTCCAGCCTTCTCTTTAAAAAGCTGAAAGAAAGAACTGCAGGAATAGCGACTATTAATCCAGCAGCTGTTGTTAAAAGGGCTACCGAAATTCCACCGGCTACAACCGCAGGATCGCCTTTACCGCCTTTTGCTATTTCATCAAATGAGCTAATCATTCCAAGGATAGTTCCGAGCAATCCCAATAAAGTAGCAACACTTGAAATTGTATTTATAACCGGAAGAAATTCTTCAAGGTATTCCCTGCCGGCTTCATCAGCAGTGTCGATAAGTTCATTCCGCATGTCGAGAATAGGACGTTTTTCAATAACTAAAAATTTGTATCGTTTAATAACATTCAAGAATATGTACGGCAGAATTCCTTTCCGGGATTTCAACAGTTCTGTTACTTGTTCAATATCCCCATGAGTGTTAATGTTCTCTTCAATTTCATTTAGAATGACTGAAGTTTTTTCGTCAGATGGAATTGTAAAATACTTGTACAATCTCTCAATCAGAATTCCAAAAACAATTATTGAAAAGAAAAAAAGCGGGAACATTATATACCAGCCGCCTTTGGTAAGAATATCCACCAGCCAGTTTTCTGTTAGCCAATTACCTCCATCTGAGGCAGCGGTTTGTGCAATAATTAATAACTGATTCAAATTAGATCCTCCGGTTTTTCAAATTGTATCTAAATAATTTTTATAGATAATTATCCTGTATCCATTCAAGATGTTCTCTCGCAAAGTTCAAAGCACCGCGTTCATTATCATCCTTGCTATCAGAATATCTTTCAATAATTTTTTTGTACCATTCTGCTGCGCTGCGATACTCTTCAAGCATTTCATAGGAAGCGGCAATGTTTACTTGACATCCAACGGATATGCTGGCATCGGGATATTTGTTATAAAGTTTTGTCAGCTCTTCAATGGCTTTTTCATATTTTCTTGTGTCGAAAAATTTCATTGCTTGTTCATATTCCAAATACGAATTTATCTGAGATAAATCATAGACAAGTGCTTTTGCTTCTTCTATTTTAGGATAATTGGGAAACTTGGCGACCAATTCATTGTATGCTTCAGCAGCATTCAGATAATCTTTTGAGTTATAATAATAATCACCAATGGTAAACAAGCCATCTCCGGAAAATGATGAACTAGGATATTTAGAGGCAAGTTTTTTAAAAGTCTCGATCATCTTATCAGATTGCTTTAATTCATAATAAGCCCAACCCTCATTATACATAGCCTGAGCAGCATAATCAGTATTCGGAAATCTTTGATAGACAATTCTGTACTCATTAATTGCCTTGTTGTAATCCTTCATGTTGAACATTGATTCAGAAGCAAAGTATTGAGTTTCAGCCGCCAAAGGATCGCTTGGATATGAAGATGCGTACTGCTTAAAAAAGTTATGCGCTTGCTGCCAGTTGCCCGCTTCGTAGTATGAATGTGCACGAAAATATTTTGCCTCTTTAATACTTGGATTATCCTGGTAACGAATTATAAATTTATTAAAAATGTCACCCGCTTTCTCGTACTCTGCATTATCAAAATACAATGCAGCTAAAGAAAATAGAACTGCAGGAATTTCCGATGATTGGGGAAATTTCTCGCTTGCCTCTAAAAGTACATCAGCGGATTTGTTAAGCTGTTCTAAATTCTTATAACTTTGCGACAACGTAATGTAGCTGGATACTTTTATTTCGTCGGAAATTCCTTCTTGCTTAATCACGTTATTTGCAGATTCAATCGCTTTATTATAGTCGCCGGCTTCAAAGTATATTTTGGAAATAATTGAATAATAATTCCCTTTTTCAGTTTCAGTCTTTGATGATTGAATTAGCTGATTTACCAATTCAAGTGCCTGCTGTTTTTTATTTGTCTTTGAATATGAAAGAGCTAACTTTTCAGTCAAGCTCGTTTGATTATCGGCAAATCTAACCCGAAATTGAGGATTATCTCTCAATGCTTCAAAATCTTTTACTGCTTCAGTGTAGTTTTCAAGCTGATACCAAAGTGCGCCTCTTGCAAATTGAGCTTGCAGCTTAATTGTATTTTTAGATTCATCAGCTAATGAATCAGCTATAACTTTATTGAGGTAATTAATAGCGCCATTATAATCTATTTGAGAGATGAATAAGTCGGCTAAAGCAAAGTTTACATCTATTGCATAATAAACAGAATCAACATTTTTACTTCTTTCTAAAATATCTTCAAGAAATTTCTTTCCTTTATCGTATTCGCTGCGGGCACCGTAAATTTTTGTAAGCTTACCAAATGCTGCAGTGTAAAATGGCGAACCAAATTTCACATGATCAAATGCTGCGATTGCTTCATCATAACGATTCATTTCGTAATATGTGCTGATCAAATCAAAATAAACATGAGAGCTGTCTATCCTATCACTAAACTTGTTTAATGCTTCAAGATAGGCCGCTAATGCATCATCATATTTCTTTTCTTTAAAATATGTGTAACCAATTTGGACTTTTGCTTCACCAACATCCGGACTGCCGGGATGTTCAGCAACCATTTTTTCAAAAACCAATCTCGCTTCTTGATATTTTTCTAATGATGTCAGCGACAAACCTTTAAGAAAAAGTGCCCCCGGTACCGCATCACTAAAAGGATATTTATTTATTAGCGAGTCAGCCCAATTATTTGCATATGAATATTGCTTTGCATTGTAATACATAGCAACGATGCTGTACTGTGCCTTATCAACCCCAAAATTAATTTCCTCTGCAACATCAGCGTAACCATTTATATAAAACTCATATTCCGAAGCTGCCTTACTAAAAATTTCATTGTTTTGGTACATTTCTGCAATTTTAAACTGCATTTTACCCTGAAGCTGCTTATTGGCAAAATTTTCATCAATAGCATGTTGATAAACAAAACGGGCTGAATCAATTCCCTTTTCTGTTAAGGTGTAATCAGCCATTTTAACATAGGATGCTTCAATAAGTTGAGGAAGCAAAGTATAGGTAATCACAACTTTTTGATAGTTGAATATTGCTAAATCATACTCTCCTTTTTGCCGATAAGCATCACCTATTTTCACTTGTGCTTTTGCCACTAATTCCAGAACGGTTTCATCAGTTTCTCTTCCGGCAGTAGCTTCAAATATTTGTCTGTCTTTTACAGATTTTAACTGAACATTTTCCCAATCTTTATCTTTAAAAGCTTCCGGCTTGAATTTTTGATTTAGCTCAGTCCAATATTCAATTGCATCATTAAAGTGCCTTTGTTCATAATTGTTTTGTCCCAATTGATACATTGCACGAGAAAGGTAGTCTGTAGCCGGATACTTCTCAATTAATTCAGTGAATGCTTTATTACTTTCCTCATATTGATTTAATTCTTTATAAGCCCATCCGATATCGTATAGTGCTGCCTCGGCTTTTAAATTTGTTGAATATTTATCTGCGAGCTTTCTAGCTTCAGCAATTGCCGATTGATACTCTTCAGACCGATAGTACAAATCATAAATTTGAAATTGTGCCAAAGCTGCCAGTTTAGGTTCATCTTGTCGTTCTTCAACTATACGGAAGATGTTGATAGCTTCATCTCGCCGTTTGAGATTCTTTAAAGCATTTGCTTTTTGATAGTAAGCAGCAGCAACAACACTAACAATATATTCTCCACTAAGAAGATCGACTCTAACACTATCTTCAATCAGAAAATCACTATCAGTATTAATAATAATATTGTATTGTTCTATGGCTTTTTCAAAGTTATTTGAAGCATAAAAATTCTGTCCCGAAGTGAATGCCTTCTGAAGTTCTTTCGGAGTTGGAATGAAATAGCTTGCTATTGCAGCTCCGAGCACTATAATTATTTTCCAAAACATAGCTTATTTAATCATACCAAATTAAAATCCGGCATAAACCGAAAAGAATAAAGACGATTCCTGGTTACCTTTAGATTTGTCAATCTCACG
>JBGSOQ010000149.1:0-8243 GCA_041739035.1 Ignavibacteriaceae bacterium
TCATACAACCACCATACATATCATAAAATTTTACTGTTTTAATCTTATCAACTGCAACTGAAGTTGTATCATCTAATCCATTGGTTAAAAAATAAATTTTGTCGTCTTTCAGATTCAACCAATAAACTTCAATTTCAACTGAGTTGGTAAGTTGAATATTTGAGCTTAATCTCTCGCCAAAATAATTTAGCGATCTTATTTCATCCTCATTTTTGCCTTTCTCTATTGGATAAGGGATTTGCGTAATGCTGCTGCAGCCGATTTGAATTAATAATGTTACTATTATGAGATAAACAATGAATCTTTTCATATATTCTCAATAGCTCATTGCATCCAGCTTAACCTTTCCTCTAAATATCCAATAAATGCTGATTGTATACGCAAGCACAAATGGAATTCCAATGATTGCAATGGTTAACATAATGCTGAGAGTTTTTTGAGAAGATGCTGCATTATAAATATTCAAACTATACTCGGGATTTGGATTTGAAAGTACAATGTTAGGAAATAATCCTATCGCAAAGAGAACAAACAAAGCAGCAATACTTGCACACGAGGAAAGAAATGCTCGGAATTCATTGCCGTGATAAATCTCCCGCGGAATGTTCGCAACTGCGAGCATGTTCAAAACCGCGACAATAAAAAGTACAGGAGCAGATTTGAAATGTTCTACCATGTGAGGATAGTAAATCAAAGTGTACATTGTTGTAGTAACATAACTAATCACAAAAAAGATGATTGTGTTATTCACCCAGCCGCGTATTTTTTTCTGCAGCTCACCTTCAGTTTTCATAACAACATAAATTGAACCGTGCATCATAAAAAGTGCAACAGTCGTAATCCCGACAAGAACCGTGTAAGGATTTATCAAACTCCAAAAGCTGCCGGCAAATTCTTTATCTGCACCAAGCGGAATTCCGGTAATGATATTACCAAGTGCAACTCCCATAAGAAATGCAATCAAAATACTCGATACGCTGAATGAAATGTCCCAGGATGTTCTCCAAGTTTTTCCTGATCGTTTACTTCGGAATTCAATTGCAATTGCACGGAAAATTAAAGCAAACAGCAGTAAGATAAATGCGGTATAGAAACCTGAAAACACGGTTGCATACACATGGGGGAAAGCGGCAAACAACGCCCCGCCGCCGGTAACAAGCCATACTTCGTTGCCATCCCAAACAGGCCCGATAGAGTTAATCATTATTCTTCTTTCCAAATCATCCTTAACAAAAAGGTGAAGGGCACCAACTCCTAAATCGAAGCCATCAAGAATAGCATAACCGGTTAGTAATACTCCGATTAGAATAAACCAAATTGTGTTTAGATCGAATGTAAATTCCATAATATTTTTCGTTTTAATTATTATTAGGTGTCAGTCTGAGCCTGTCGAAGACTGACAGTCACACTTCGACCCCGCCAAGTAGGGGTAAACTGGGCTCAGTGTGACATAAAAAGTTAACTTCCCAAAATTCCTTTCTGATGCTCATACTCAGAAGGAATGGTTTCTGCAAATTCAGGTCCGTGCTGAATTTTTTCATTCAGTAAAAAAAGAAATAGAACAAAAAGTAAAGAGTAAATAGCTGTAAAAAGAATAAGTGAAAACCAAACCTGGTTCGCAGTTACAACTTTCGATAATCCTTCAGAAGTTCTTAGTAACCCATAAACAATCCACGGCTGTCTTCCAACCTCAGCAGTAATCCAGCCGAGCTGATTTGCAATTTGCGGACCTAAAACTGCAAAGACAAAAATCCACAAAAGCCATTTTTTATTAAACAAAGTTTTCTTCCACCAAAAGAAAATTCCAATCACACTAATTGCAATTAAAGCAAACCCAATTGCAACCATAATATGGTAAGATTGAAAAACAATATTCACAGGCGGCCGGTCAGAAGGAGAAAATGCATTTAGACCTGTAAGAGGTTTTTGAGTATCACCATAAATCAGATAACTGAGCATACCAGGAAACCTGATGCCAAAATTTACTTTCTGCTGATCATTATTAACCCAGCCGAAAAGATATAGATCTGCTGGAGCAGAAGTATCATAATGTGCTTCAAAAGCAGCAAGCTTTGCGGGTTGATTTTCACTAACTCCTATTGAACTTTGATGACCCGTAAATAATTGAAACAATGAGGCGAACAAAGCAAAGATAATAGCAATCTTGAAAGATGCTTTCGCAAATTCGATGTGTTTATTCTTTAACAGATAGTACGCACTAACACTCAAAACCAAAAAACTTCCGGCAAGCCATGCGCCGGATAAAACATGAGATAATCTCTCCATCGAAGAAGGATTAAATACCAATGCCCAAAAATCTGTTATCTCTGCGCGAGCGTTAATTCCCTCTCCAACAATATGAAATCCAGCCGGTGTTTGCTGCCATGAATTTGCAACAACAATCCAAACTGCGCTAAGCATAGATCCGAACGAGACCATAATTGTTGAGAGAAAATGGATTCTTGGACTGACTTTGTTCCATCCAAAAACTAAAACTGCTAAGAATCCAGACTCAAGAAAGAAAGCAAATATTCCCTCGGCGGCAAGCGCACTTCCGAAAACATCTCCAACAAATCTTGAATAAGTTGCCCAATTTGTTCCGAACTCAAACTCCATCACAATTCCAGTCGCGACACCCATTGCAAAAGTTAAGGCAAAAACCTTAACCCAGAATTTTGTCATCTGTTCATAAAGTTTATTTTTAGTTTTAAGATACATGCCTTCCATTATTACCAACAGAACACCAAGTCCAATACTTAAAGGCGGATAGAGATAATGAAATGCTATGGTTAATGCGAATTGAATTCTTGAGAGTATTTCGACATCCATAATTAAACCGAAATGTAATTTGTAATATTCATAACAAACATAGCAAATTTCTTTTTTGAGATATAGTCGAATCTTTTGAGGTGACAAGCTTTAAGTTTATTTTTCATTAACAATTTTTAAAACCTTTCTGTGGAGATTTAAAATGCAATTCTTCAAAAGAATAATTTTTTTAGTTTCGATATTCCTTGTTAACCAAAATGTTTTAATATCGCAGCCCGAAAAATTTCCTTCTGTTATGCGCGAAATGCGAGCCGCATGGGTTGCAACAGTTGCAAACATCGATTGGCCATCCAAACCCAGTTTAAGTGTTGAAGATCAGAAAAATGAAGCAATTGCTATACTCGAGAGACTAAAAGAATTGAATATGAATACCGTAGTGTTTCAGGTTCGCCCGGCGGCTGATGCGTTTTACAAATCCGATCTTGAACCATGGTCATACTTTTTAACCGGGGAGCAAGGAAAAGCCCCCGAACCGTTCTACGATCCCCTCGAATTTTGGGTTAAAGAATCTCACAACCGCGGAATTGAATTTCATGCGTGGCTTAATCCTTACCGGGCAAATCATCCTGCAATGAGGAGTGATATTTCTCCTCTGTCCATTGTCAAGCAGCATCCTAACTGGGTAAAAAAACTTGGAGATCGAGGTTATTCTTGGATGGATCCTTCCTTGCAGGAAGTTCAAGATCATTCATTTGAAGTAATTATAGATATAATTAAACGTTATGATGTTGATGCCATTCACTTTGACGATTATTTCTACCCTTATCGTGATTATAATGACGGTAAAGATTTCCCGGATGATGATTCCTACAAAGTATATTTAGATAATGGCGGAAAAATGGCGCGCGATGATTGGCGGCGAAATGCAGTTAACAAATTCATTCAGCGAGTGTACGAAGGGATTAAGAAAGAAAAACCTCATGTAAAATTTGGTATAAGTCCATTTGGAGTTTATCGCCCAGGTGTTCCGCCATCAATTGCAGGGTTTGATCAATACGGTATTTTGTATGCAGATGCAAAGCTCTGGCTGAACAAGGGTTGGGTTGATTATTTCACTCCGCAGCTTTATTGGCCAATATCCAGAGTTGAGTTGAGCTATCCGGTTCTTCTTAATTGGTGGCAATCAGAAAATAATATGGGACGAAATTTATGGCCCGGATTATTCATTCGACCAAATATTGAGAAAAAGGAAATGGCTTTGGAAATCGTAAATCAAATTATGGTTACACGCGGAATTGTTCCGCAATCGCCGGGGACAATGCTTTTCAGCATGAAATCCTTGATGTCAAAAGACAGCACTATCAACAAATTATTGAGTGAAGGTCCGTATAAATCCAAAGCTTTAACTCCAACTTATTCATGGTTAGATAGTGAAGCTCCGCTATCTCCAAAATTAAATGTTGAAAAGTTGGGCAATGAATTAAAAATAAATTGGAAACCTACCAGTGACGAAAATCCGTTTTGGTTTGTTTTGTATAGCAAGGCAAATAATGTTTGGAGTTATGAGCTGCTTCCAGGAAACACTTTTTCAACCTCAAAAATAATTGATGAGAAAATGATATCAGAAATTGCAATTTCCGCAGTCGATCGATGCGGAAATGAAAGTGAGAAAAATATTTGGAAAATTGAATAATCCATTAACTCTTTAGAAAGATATAGTAAACTTAGTAATCATAAGTTTGAATATGATTTATTGATCAAGCGGTAACTGATTTTGGCGCTTTATCAATCCAATAAGCCCAGGCAATAATCAGCCATTGAGATAAACCTACTATTGCAATTGGTTCTTCAGACGGTGGCGGCGGTCCAAATAAATTCACAATATAAATTGCTGCAAGAAGTATGACTAAGCTCCAAAACCAAATTTTCTTCGATTTGCTTTGCAGCTTTCTTATTTTATAAAAAATAAAAACACCGACAGCAAAGATCAGTCCTTCAACAATCACTGTACCGTAGAAAGAGTTCCACAAACCGAAACCAACTTTATAATCACTCCAGGGAAATAGCTGAAGATCGGGACGATGGGTTAACAAATCCAAAAGCCAATGACTAAAAACCAAAATGCCAAGAAGAATTGACCCACGCAGATTTTTCTTGAGTAAGAAATAAATTATCCCGAAAATGACTCCCAAAATAATAACGCCAAACATGCTGTGAGATATTGGATATGAAACAAAATTAAGCGGAGTAACTGCCGTATTGCCCGGCTCAACCTTAACGCTTTCAAGTCCAAGTAAAAGTAAAATTGGCCAAAGCAAATCAATAAATTGAGACGCAAGAAATAATGTGCCGAGCGAGATTTTTTTATCTACACTCTTAGCAGCGAACCCGGCTCCAAAATGACCTATAAACATTATGCAAAATTAATAGTTGTTATAATTAGAAAATGACCAGTATTGTGCAAGCCATCTGTCAAGAAATCGTCCTAGATAGCCAGGCCAAACAGGAAGAGGCTGTTTCATAATCTCAGAATTGTCAGTTAGTCCGCCTGAGGCGGATTGTCGAAAACTTACAATATTAATCAAAATCACACTTCCGACAGGCTAAGTGTGACATTAAAAATCAGCTTTGAGACAGCCTCCATCAAAATAATTTACAATTACATTTTTCTAGTTCTCATTCTTACAAAGGACTGATTTAAATTTGTCAGCGAATTAAAGTTGGCCGCCATTTTAAAATGTTTGTCCGCCATTTCTTTGTCCTTCATACCTTGGTATACCAAACCCAACCGATAATGGGTATAAGGATTTTGCTGATTTGCCATCTTAAATTCACTTTCAGCTTTCTTATAATCTTTCTCTTGAAGAGCAATAAGCCCTTGCAGTTCGTGCGAGGACCAAATCTGGAAATTGTTGTTTGACTTACTTGCTTTGTCGCTGAACTCAATTGCTTTTTCTTTTGCACCTTTAAGATCGTTCTTCATCAACAAAACGCGGGCAGTATTATTGAGATGAAAAGTCTTAGTGTTTTCCTTTATTTCATTAGAAAGATTTGATGCTAATGTTACTTCGAGAGCTTGTTCATATTTTTTCATTGCTTCATCATATTTTCCGGCTTCAAAAAGTATATTTCCCATTGTATTAAGATCACCAGCCATTGCACCGGCATCATTTATTTTTGCACCGAGATCATATTGCTTCTGCATTTCTTCTAAAGCTTTATCCAACTTACCTTCAGAGGCATAAGAAACTGACATTGCAAAAAGAGCAGCTCGTTTTTCGCCATCATTTCGTGCCCCATTATAAAGAGTTTCAAGCTCTTTCTTTGCTTCTTCATTTTTACCAAGAAAATTATAATTGCATGCAATTCCAAGATATGAGGCAACAAAGTTAGGATCAATAGATAATGCCTTGCGATACTGTTCAATTGATTCATTGTACTTCCCTTGCTTCATTAGCAATTCGGCATATGAATCATAAGGATTCGGATCATCAGGAATTAGTTCGATATACTTTTTAAAAGCATTTTCAGCTTCAGTAAAGTTTCCAAGATTTCTATTTGAATATCCCAGCATGTTATATGGCGATGAATAATTTGGCGCAAGTTCTGTAGATATTTTTAAATGCTCAATCGCTTTTGTATAATCTTGTTGTCCAAAATAGAACTGTCCTAGTAAACTATGAGCTCTTTCGTCTTTAGGATAAAGCCGAACAAGTTTTATGAGAGATTCTTCCTGCATATTTTGTTCACCATTAGCTCCCGCTTGCAGAGCCATTATAATTAATTTTTCCCCTTCTGATACCTTATCAGTTAAAGCAAGGGCTTTATCAAGATCTTCAAAAAAACCTTTGGTGGTAGTATTAGCATTAGCATGGTAATAATAAGCCAAAGCAAAATTGTTGTCTTTGGTCAAAGCACTTTCAAAGTGCTGAAGTGATTCCTGAAATTTTAGCTTCTCAAAAATGTCTCTGCCTTTTATGAAATCCTGCTGTGCATCTTCCGAAACTGTTGTGATTGGTACTTTTCCATCATCTTCTTCCTTTTTAGTGCATCCCGTTAGCAAGATCAGCACCATAAAAAAAGAAGTTGAAAAAATAAACGCGGACAGAATGAATTTTTTCATCCTTTTTCCTCCTTTGATTGTGATAAATTATTTATATGATTCATCACAACGCAGCTTTGCTTCTGCGCTGTAATAGATTTATGTTTTATAAACTTAGAGACTAGTATTTCTAATTACAATAGATTAATGATCAAACCGGATGATTTGAGGACGAGATGTGTTTTAGAACACATGTGCGGTTTAGACAAAATTACTGGATTTTTACTCAGTAATTGGGTTTTTGTAAAATGCTTCGAATAAGAATATCAGAACTGATTTATGAATTAAAACAACACAACATTAGTTACAACTTCTTAAAAATAGTCGGCGCCTCTTATTTTATTGAGATTTGATTTTTGACTTCCAAACAAGAAAATAATCTGGGACCAGCGATTAAACTTTCCTTAATATTTTTCTGTGGTTTAAATAATCAATTCAATCCTCTTCTTTTCAATAATGCGTCAACCTTTGGTTCTCTTCCTCTAAATCTTTTATAAAGAATCATCGGATCTTCGCTTCCCCCTTTTTCGAGAATATTTTTTCTAAATGAGGTCGCTGTTTCTTGATCAAATAATCCCTTCTCTTCAAAAGCTTCGAATGCATCGGCATCAAGTACAGCAGCCCAAATGTAACTGTAGTAACCAGAAGAATATCCTCCCGAAAAAACATGCTGAAAATTTGTGCTCTGATAACGAGATTCAATTTCCGGAATTAACCCAATTTTATTTAAGGATTCCTTTTCAAAACTTATTGCATCTTTTTCCTCGGGAAGTACCAATGTGTGCCAATCCATATCAAGAAAAGATGCTGCGAGATACTCAACTGTTTCAAATCCTTGATTAAATAGCTGCGAATTTTCTATTTTCTTAATCAGTTCATCCGGCATAGGTTCGCCTGTTTGATAATGCTTCGCATACATTTTAAGAACCTCGGGAGCCAATGCCCAGTTCTCCATAATTTGTGAGGGCAGTTCAACAAAATCCCGAGGAACCGATGTCCCGGAAACACTTGGATAAACCGCATTGGAAAGAATCCCATGCAATGCGTGACCGAATTCGTGGAAAAGTGTATTCACTTCATCAAGACTAAGCAACGATGGTTTATCCGAAGTTGGCTTTGAGAAATTCCCAACATTACCAATAACCGGTGTGATGAAATCACCGCCGATATTCGATTGTTTTCTATACGAATTCATCCAGGCACCGCTTCTTTTGCTGTCACGAGGAAAATAATCCGCGAATAAAATGGCCACATGTTTTCCATCAGCTTCTTTTACTTCAATTACTTTTACATCGGGATGGTAAGTTTGAATATCCTTTCGTTCAACAAATTGAATCCCGTAAAGTTTCGATGCAACATCAAGAACACCTTG
>JBGSOQ010000152.1:0-6018 GCA_041739035.1 Ignavibacteriaceae bacterium
GCTTCTATCGGATCGAGGTTTGCGGCTTTGTACGCGGGATATGTTCCGAACAGTACACCAACAAAAACACAGAGCGAAATACCAATTATCACCCAATCATATGGCACTGCTGATTGAGCATTGATCGCACTTCCGGCTAAATTCCCTATGGCAATTCCAATAAAAATTCCAATTATGCCTCCAATAATGCACAGAACAACTGCTTCTATCAGAAACTGAAGTAAAATGTTTTTCTTACGCGCTCCCAATGCTTTACGAATTCCAATTTCTTTAGTTCGTTCAGTTACCGAAACAAGCATAATGTTCATAATTCCCACACCTGCGGCAATTAAAGCAATTATGGAAATTACTAATGCTCCAATTTTCACTCCGCCGGTAATGTCATTTATCTGCCCAATAATTGATTCGTTACTAAAGATATCAAAATCATTTTCCTCGCCAGGCGGAACTTTCCTTATAGCTCTCATGTAACCAATTGCGGATTCAATTGTTGAGTTATAATCATCTTTGCTGTAAGACATGACTGTTATATTTAGGCTTCTCTTCCGTTTCCCATACATATGCTGCCATGTTGTAATTGGAAGTACAATGTAATTATCCTGGCTCTGTCCAAAAAGCTGCGGCTGCTGTTCCAGAACCCCGACAACCATTTTGGGTTTGCCATCAATTCGGAGAACTTGGCCAACCGGATTAATAGAACTAAATAGTTTATCAACGATTTCACTTCCGATTAAGCAAACATCATTGGAGTACTGAATATCATTTTCACGGAATTCCCTGCCGTAAGCTACTTTCCAATCATTAGTTCGCATTGCTCCCATTGTTATACCGGAAACTGAGATATTAGGATTTGTCTCTTTGTTTCCATATTTAACTATGCTTCCAAAATTCCAGATTTCTGCACCAATATATTTCGCTTGAGTTAATCTTGAAGCAAGTTTTTCAAATTCTTCAAGGGTCAAATCTTTCCTGTTTCTATATTTGTCTCTTGAACCCGGTCCACCACCCATTATAACCGGATATTTCTGTATTTGGAAAGTGTTCTTTGCAAGCTGCGAAACTCCATTTTCTATGCTGTTTTGCAGCATAGTAATCACAGTCATAACTACAATTATTGAGAAGATTCCTACGACAACACCCAAAATAGTAAGCAGTGTACGAAGCTTATTAGTTTTTAAAGATTGAAGAGCAACCGCCAATGTCTGTCTAATTTTCATAATTATTCATACCTTAAAGCTTCAACGGGGTCCATTTTTGCAGCAGTATAGGCAGGAGCTATTCCAGCAATTAATCCTGTAATCAATGAAACAAGAATTGCAATCACAACAGCATCCCATTGAACCGAGGTCGGGATAAACTGATTTATCATTTTGCTCAACAGTACTGCCGCAATTAAACCTACTAACCCGCCTGCTAAGCAAATAACTGAAGATTCGAATAAAAATTGTCCAAGAATAGTTCTTCTCTTCGCCCCAATTGCCTTTCTAATCCCAATTTCCTTTGTTCTTTCTTTAACGGAAACGAACATGATGTTCATAATTCCAACTGCTCCTACAAAAAGCGAAAGCCCAGTTATAAATAAGCCTGCAAACTGGATAACATTCACTACTTTATCGATTTCAGTTGCTAATCCTTCCTGTTGGTTAATCGAGAAATCATTTTCTTCGTTGTAAGTTAAACCTCTGATTTTTCTCATCACACCTTCGGCTTCAATTTTTGTTTCCTCAACGATCATAGGATTTACAGCTCGAACATTAATTGTTACAGAACCAAAGGATTGATTAAGAAAATTTTTAAATATTGAACCAATTGGAATGAATGCTTGCTTATCTGGATTGAAACTCCCAAGAATCCAGCTTCCCTGCTCATCTAAAACTCCGACTACTTTGTAATTGATCCCTCCAACTTTAATTTCTTTATCTAATGCATCACCTCGAGGAAATAATGTTTTTGCAACATCACTGCCAACAACTGCAACATTTCTAGCAGCATTACTTTCAATTTCCGAATAGAATCTGCCCATGGAAAATGTAAAATTTGTTGTCTTTACATAATCAGAATTGGAACCATTGAGAAACACGTTATCGATTCTATTATCGCCATATTTTATGGTCTGTCTCGTATTCATAACCGGTGCAGTGGCAAGAGGCAGTTTTGCTTGTTCTTTGAATGCGTAATAATCGTTCATATCAATTCTTCTTCTGTTGCGAAGTTTCCACCATTCTTCATGTGTAAACCAAGACCATTTGTCGATATACAACACATCTGAACCCAGTGCACTCATACCTGTTTGAAATGAGTTGTCTATTCCTTTTATTGCTGTCGACATGAGAACCACAACTGTAACCCCGATAAAAATGCCAAGCATAGTTAGGATAGATCTCATTTTATTTGCACGGATCGCACGTAATGCAATCATCAGGGCTTCACGGGTTTCAAATATTAAAGTGTACATAATGTTCTCAACTTTTTTATTTAGTGCTTGCAAGTATGTGACAGAATGTTAAGCTGAACTTATTTCTCCGAAGGAGTCCCTCGGACAGCTTCTAATTTTTGTATTCATAAAATAAAAGATTCCGAAATAAATTATTTTTCAACTACAGAATTTAATTTAGGAATATATCTTTTCTCAACAAGTTTATCGCTTTCAACCAAACCATCTTTTAAACGCACAATTCGGGCAGCATGTTCTGCGATATACTCTTCGTGCGTTACTAAAATTATTGTATTCCCTTTACTATGAATTTCATTAAATAACACCATTATCTCTTCACCGGTTTTTGAATCCAAATTACCGGTAGGTTCATCGGCAAGAATTATTGAAGGATTAGTCACCAGAGCTCTTGCTACAGCAACTCTCTGCCTTTGACCTCCTGAAAGCTCATTTGGCTTATGATACATCCGATTTTCAAGGCCAACATCAACCAGTGCTTGTTTTGCACGTGCCCGACGTTCTGCAGATGAAACACCTGCATATATTAATGGAAGCTCAACATTGTGAAGCGCATCCGATCTTGGCAGCAAGTTGAAAGTTTGAAAAACAAAACCGATTTCTTTATTCCTAATTTTTGCCAGTTCGTTATCATTCATTTCACTTACGTTATTGCCATTGAAATCATATATGCCTGCAGTTGGTGTATCAAGACATCCGAGTACATTCATCAAGGTTGATTTACCAGATCCAGAAGGACCCATGATTGCAACATATTCATTCTTATCAATACTAATAGATATGTCACTTAAAGCGTGAACTTCTTCAGTTCCTACCTGGTATACTTTAGAGATATGTTCAATATTTATTATGTTCATTATAAATCCAAATTATCATTTTTTATCATTATTAAAGGATTTTTTCTTCTCTTCAACCCTTACAGTTGAACCATCGTTAAGATCACGTGAAATTGCTTTGTAGCTTCCCGACACAATCTGTTCTCCACCTGAAAGTCCTGACTTTACATAAATATAATTGTCATCACTTATTCCAGTTTCTACTTCTACAGATTTAGCTTTACCTTCTTTAACTATAAAGACTATTTCTTTGGGTTTGTTAATACCATTTGTCTTTTTTACCGGGGTTGGATTATTTTCATCTTCATCACTTTCTTTTTTCGTAAAATCGGCCATTCTTGCTGTTACACTTTGTATTGGAACGCTTAAAACATTTTTGATGGTTTCTGTTTCAATATCCGCATTACAAGACATTCCGGGGCGAAGACCCTTATCAATATCAATCAGTTTCAGTTTAACATTAAAATTAACTACCTGATCTTGAGTTCCCAAGCCAGAACTTATCGCACTATTTCCTATCTCGGAAACAATGCCTTTAAAGATTTTATCTCCAAAAGCATCAACTTTTATCCGTGCAGTATCACCAATAGAAATAAGCACAACATCATTTTCATCCACTTCAACACTGGCTTCCATTTTATTTAAGTCGGAAACTGTCATAATGTTGGTGCCTTGGCTGAATCCGCTCCCAAGAACTCGCTCACCAAGTTCAACGTTCAATGCATTGACCGTACCATCCATTGGTGAATATATTGATGTTTTGTAAAGTTGTTCAACGACTCTTTTTAGGGCTGCCTCCGTACTGAGAACATTAGCTTGGGCACCGCTATATGATGCTTTAATTGATTCAAAATTACTTTTAGCTGTTTCAATTTCAGAATCACTTGCTAAACCCTTGCTATGTAATCCTTTTACACGTTCATAATCTAAAGTTATCCTATCCAATTCAGCTTTTCTCATAGCTAAAGTTGATTTTGAGGCAAGTAATGTTGCTTCGGCGCTTTCTTTATCTGCCAGATATTGTTTTGCGTTAATCTTTATTAGAAGCTCACCTTTCTTTACTCTGTCTCCTTCTTTTACTGGAAGTGCGACAATTTCTCCAGTTACTTCAGGAGTTATAATCACCTTAAATTCAGGCTCTATCTTTCCCGTTGTCGTTACTTTTTGTGTTATATCTCTTTTCTCAACTTTCTCAGTTTGCACCTGAATAATTTCCTCTTTGCTCCCTCCGAGTAATGCAAAAAGAATTAAGGCAACGACTAAAAGCCCCAGCCCTCCAAATATGTAAAGTTTCTTTTTCGATTTTTTTTGTTTTCCACTAGCCATTCTAGATAACTCCTAAGATTTTTTATCTTTAATTAATTTTAATATTTAATTCCATTTCTGACTATTCATAACCCTTAAACTCAATTACTCCGAGGTAATATTTGAGCTGCTCGCTCAACGTTATGTACGCAAACTGACTATTTATGAAATTAGTTTGTGCATTGGTGAATTCTGAATTTGCTACAAGAACATTAAGCAATGTTCCGGCACCCAGAGAATATTTTTCAGATTCAATTTTTAGATTTTCCTGGGCGGCCATTACATTCTTTTCACTTACTTTTAAACCTTTCTCGGCGGCTTGCAAATTCAAATAAGTTTTTTGAATGCTTTTCTTAATATCCCGCTCTAATTCAGTCAACTCTATTTTTCTGTTTTCGGCAAGAACCTCAGCAAACTGCGAGCGGTTTTCAACTGCAAAGCCAGAAAAGATTGGAATGTTGAGTGATAATCCGATGGTTAAATTTCTGTTATCAAACATCTTCTTTACTTCATCTGCTCCAACCCCGTAGTTGATGGAATTTGTTAATGTTGGGAGATGACCTGACCTAGCAATTGTTATTCCGTCATATGCACTCTCAAGATTTAGCTGAGCGCTTTTGTAATCTAGTCTGTTCTCAAGTGCTTTTTCAACAAGTTCGCTAAGGTTGCGATAATCTAAATCCAAATCCATTTTGAGTTTGTCAATTTCAGCGGTGGAAAGAGTATCAGTAAATTCGTACGCCTCCAGAACATCTAAACCTAGGAAAGACAATAACTCACTTTTACCAGTTTCAAGATTATTTTGGGTTCGGATAACTTCTAATTCGGCATTACCTGCCCTTACTTGTTGTGCATACACATCTGCTAACGTTACACTTCCGAGACGATTTCTTTCAGTAATAGTTTCTAAGTTTTTTTGATTCCATTTGACATCATCCTCTTTGAATTTAAGCAGCTGCATTGTATTGATTACATCGTAGTAAAGCGAGATGGTTTGAAAGACTATATCTTGCTTAAGCCTATCAATGTTATACTTTGCAGCATCAAGTTCATTTTTACTTTGGGAAAGCGAAGCAAAGTTTGAAAGTCCATCAAATAATGTCCATGAAGAACCCACCCCGGCACTGTAACTTCTACTCTCTGATTTTAAAGTTGTAGATTCGACATCATTTTCACTTTTTGAATAGCTCCAGCCTGCACTTGCGCCAACAGTAGGTAAAAAGTTACCTATTGCAGTTTTTACATTTGATTCTGAATTTTTTAATGAATTAGTACTTTTTAACAGTGTTGTATTACGATTCACGGCAATTTTTATTGCTTCATCCAGGCTTAGTTGTTTTTGTGCGGATAAAAATATTGTGTTTCCAATAATCAATAAAAATGAAAGAAAAGTTCGCATATCTTGCTCCGATTAATTAAAATTTT
>JBGSOQ010000188.1:0-5380 GCA_041739035.1 Ignavibacteriaceae bacterium
AATGTAATTATGAAAAAATTAAAAGCTGCTGTAACCGGAAATATTGGATCCGGTAAATCAAGTTTTTGCAAATATTTGGAAGAAATGAATTATAAAGTCATCAGAGCGGATGATGTAGCAAAAGATTTGATGGTTAATGATTACAATATAAAAGCCCAAATCATTAAGAATTTTGGAGATTCATCTTATAAGGGAAGTGAATTAAACAAAAAGTTTTTGGCTGAAAAAGTTTTTTCAAATCAATCTAATCTTAACAAAATAAATGAGATTGTACATCCTGAAGTGATTAAAATTATTACGCAGCAAATGAATGAAAAGCTTAAAGATTCGAACATAGTATTTCATGAAGCAGCATTAATTTATGAAGCTGATTTGGAGGAACTATTTGATATTGTGGTACTTATTACTGCCGATCCGAGAGTGAGAATGAAGAGGAAGAAAAGTCAAGCCGGACTTTCTGAGGATGAATTTAGTAGTCGAGAATCGAATCAAATTCCGGAGGAGGAAAAAATGAAAAGGGCAGACTTTGTCTTCACAAACAACGAAACTTTAAAACAACTTAAAGCCAAAGCTGATTTTCTTATTCAAATATTGGAAGGAATGATTAAAAAGTAAATCATTCTGTTTCTAGTTCTTCTCCGAAAAATGTTTTTATTGTGCAATTATATGTTAAAAAACTTCTTTAATTTTACTTACAATAATTTTTAATTTTCCAATTCTCTTAAATATTGAAGGAATAAAAAATTGTCACTCTTGAACAATCTCATCGTAAAAGTTACACAACTGCTTCCAAAACCTATGGTTCGAATTTTTGCCGGGAAGTATATTGCGGGTGAGGAATTGCAGGACGCGGTTAAGTTAGTTAAAACACTAAATTCACAGGGAATATATGCAACGATAGATGTTCTTGGCGAATCAATTACCAATAAGGAAGAGGCTATAGAAGCAAAAAAACAATGTCTTGAAGTACTTGAAGCTATTAAAAGTAATGAGTTGTTGGCAAATATATCAATTAAACCAACTCAAATGGGCTTGGCTATTGATGAAGAATTTGCTTACCAGCAAATATCTGAGATTGTTCAAAAAGCAAAATCCTTCAAGAACTTTGTTCGAATTGATATGGAAGATTCGCCTTTTACCGATTCAACTATCCGGGTATACAAAAGAATTTATGAGAAATTGGGACATGTTGGTATTGTTCTTCAAGCTTATCTTAAGCGTACATTGAGTGATTCTGAACAGCTGAACAAATTGGGAACAAATTATCGTCTCTGCAAAGGTATTTATGTTGAGCCCGAAAGTATTGCTTACAAGGATAGGCAAATGGTTCGTGATAATTTTCTTAAAATCTTAAGAGTTATGCTAAAAAATGGGAACTATGTTGGTATTGCAACACATGATGATTATTTAGTTGAAAATTCCTATAAGATGATTAAGGATATGAATGTTCCAAAAGATAAATACGAATTTCAAATGCTTCTAGGTGTTAAGGAAGATTTACGTAATAAAATAAATTCGGATGGGCATAAAATTCGCGTTTACGTTCCTTTTGGAAAAGACTGGTATGCTTATTCGATAAGACGTTTAAAAGAAAATCCGCAAATGGCTATGTATGTTTTTAAGAACATTTTTTCATTTGGCAGATGAATGTTTTAGGCATCGAAACATCATGCGATGAGACATCTGTTGCAATTATTTCAAATGAAATTCTTACATCAAACCTAATCTCTTCTCAGGATTTCCATTCAAAATACGGCGGAGTTGTTCCTGAACTTTCAAGTCGTGCACATCTGCAAATTATTATCCCTCTCTTGAAGGAGGGACTTCAAAAATCAAATATAAAGTTGAATGAAATCGATCTTGTCTGTGCAACAGCAGGACCCGGTTTAATTGGTGCATTGTTAGTCGGGCTCACATTTGCTAAGGGGCTGGCATACTCGCTTGAAAAACCTTTTATTGCCGTTAATCATATCGAAGGGCACATTTATTCCGGATTTTTAATGAATGAGAAACCTGAATTTCCTTACCTTGTGTTAGTTGTTTCAGGCGGGCATACTTTATTACTTCTAGTTGAAAGTTTTACAAAACTCATCAAATTAGGTTCAACTGTTGACGACGCAGCCGGCGAAGCTTTTGATAAAGTCTCAAAGCTGCTTGGTTTTGGATATCCCGGCGGACCTCAAATTCAGAATGCTGCGTTACACGGTGACAGCAAAAAAATAACTTTTCCGATTGCCGAATTAAAAGAACCCTATGATTTTTCATTCAGCGGATTGAAGACCGCAGTGTTAAGGCATGTGCAAGCCAATTACAATGATGTGACCTTGATTTCAGAAAATGAAAAAAATGATATTGCTGCAGCATTTCAATTTGCAGTAGTCCAGGCCTTAACACGAAAAGTTAAGAAAGCCTTGAAACAATTTCCCGTAAAATCAATTTCACTTGTGGGAGGAGTTGCAGCCAATAATGAACTGCGTAAATCTTTCTGCAAATTATCCGAGCAATATCATAAGAAATTGGTAATACCAGGTTTAGAGTTCTGCGGTGACAATGCTGCAATGATTGCTTTTCGAGGATTAAAATCATACGAACATGGTGTAGTAAATCGTCTTGATTTCAGTCCTTATCCCGGTTTAACTCCACAGCATTTCTCATAAAAAGTTCTTACCTTTTAATATTAGAAATGGAATAAATAATAATTGATGCAAAAGATTTCATTCAAAAACCTTCTGTCCAAAAAGCAATTCATACTTGTAATTTCATTTTTTTTCATTTTTATGTATTTACTTCACTATACGTTTTTTACTCCGAATAATTACTCTGCAAATTCCCCGCAAATATTTGAAATTAAAAAAGGTGAAAGCTTAAATTCAATAATTGATAGCTTGTATTTGAGAGGAATAATCCCAAGTAAAACCAATATGAAAATTGCATGTTTTATTTATGGAGCTGAAAAAAAAATTAGAGCCGCACGATATGAAATTCCAAATGGTCTCAACTATCTTGAATTAGTTGAATTGTTCTTAAGTGGTAAAGCTGATTTTTTGAGAAAGGTTAGAATATTTGCCGGTTCGACAATTAAATCGGCGGCAGCAACTTTAAAGTTGGATGCATTGATTGATTCAGCAGCCTTTGTAGAAGCCGCAAAAACAAAATCGTTTTTAGATACATTAGGGATTCCAGCACATACTGCCGAGGGGTATCTTCTTCCAGGAGAATATTTTATTTATGAAAGAAGCAATGCGCGTGAAGTAATAAGTATATTTCATAATGAGTTCAATAGATTTGTTAAAGACTCGCTTAATTTTAATTTAGTGCAGAAAAAATATTCTTTACATCAAATTGTTACTTTAGCATCTATTGTTGAAGGAGAAACAAACAAGGTTTCTGAAATGGCGACAATTGCGGGTGTTTATTACAACAGGCTTAGAATCGGAATGAAATTGCAAGCTGATCCAACAGTTCAATATCTTCAATTAAATGGATGGAAAAGGCTGGATTATCGTGATCTTAAAATTGACAGCCCTTACAATACATATAAATATTTTGGATTTCCTCCGGGCCCAATAAATAATCCAGGTAAGAATGCTCTCCATGCGGCTTCAAATCCGGAGTCACATAAATATTTATATTTTGTAGCTGACGGAAGCGGGGGACACAGTTTCGCTTCCAATTATTCACAACATTTAAAGTATGTACGAGACTATAGAAAATGGTTAGCATCCCAAAAAGCAAACTAAAAAATATTATTATTTTGATTTCTGCATTCTTCATTTCACAATGCGCAAATCAACTTCCGCCGCAGGGCGGTGAAATAGACAGAATTCCGCCAGCTATTATCGAGGTTTATCCGGAGGATGGTACTACCTACTTTAAGGATGATTATTTTGAGCTGGGTTTTTCAGAATATGTTGAGAAACGTTCCGTTAAAGAGGCTATTTTTATTTCGCCCGCAATTGATGGGGATTTGGAATTAGATTGGAGCGGGAAATATGTTCGTGCTTATTTCCCGGGTGAACTAAAGCAAAATGTTACTTACGTTATTACCATTGGAACAGATGTATTAGATTATAATAATAAAAATCAAATGGCAGAGGCAGTGTCGTTTACTTTCTCAACCGGACCTGAAATAGACAGAAGAGCCATAACCGGAAAAATTATTGATGATAAACCTCAAGGTGTTATGCTTTTCGGGTATTTGCTGAAGGGCGATGAACCAAATCCATTAGAAAAAAAGCCTGATTATATTTCTCAGACAAGTTCAGATGGGAATTATAAACTAGCGGGACTTGCTGCCGGGTCTTACCGAATTTTTGCTGTTCAGGATGAATTTCGTGATTTGCTTTATCAACCAGATCAAGATTTAATTGGAATTCCTTATCGCAATGTTGAACTTGCCGTGACAGATACGTTATTCACTAGACTAGATTTCATCCTAACTAAAATCGATACGGTTAAACCAAGACTGCTCGGTGCATCAATGACTGACAGAAACCATATCTTAGTTAATTTTAGTGAAGAATTATCTAAACAAAAAATTAAACCAATCAATTTTTATTTGATTGATTCCACTGATAACAAAAGAATTCAAATAAAGTATGCTTTTAAAGGTAATACAAAGCCGAGTGAAATTGTTTTAGTCCCGAACGAAATAGTACCTATCAAAAACTCCGTTTTTCTTTTTGCTGATACGATTGAAGATAGAAGCAGAAACGTTTATATGAATGATTTCTCAGAGGTTACACTAAGCGATAGAATTGATACAACAAGGACGGAACTTTTTAGCCCTACTCCTAGAACCGGAGAAAAGGAAGTTGACTTCATTCAACCAAAATTTGCATTTGAATTTAATGATGCCTTCGACATTGCTAAAGCAATAGAAGGAATTTCGTTCGCTGACACTTTAAATAAAATTGTTCCGTTTGAAATTGAATTTATAGATGATGCATCATTTGGGATCACCCCGCTGAGAAGATTGGAAATGTCTAAGGATTATGTTATTAAAATGGATATGTCAAAACTAAAAGATATAGCGGGGAATTATCTCGACACCATCTATCAATATAAATTTAAAACAATAACCGGGTTAGAGTTTACAGGCGTTTCCGGTAAAGTTATTGATGCTGATGAGAAAAAGAACCCGAAACTTGAACTTAAAAATATTGAGAAGAAAGATTTAAAGTACTCAACATCAATTTTGAACAATGGACAATTTAATTTTGAAAGAATAATCTCGGGCAAGTATTTGTTATTTGCTTATTACGATACGGATAGCAGTAACACATATTCGTTTGGAAGTGTTAATCCTTTTAAAGAATCCGAACCATTTTCATTCTATCCGGATACCCTAAACTTACGCGCCCGCTGGACTGAAACGGAT
>JBGSOQ010000190.1:0-4001 GCA_041739035.1 Ignavibacteriaceae bacterium
AATGCTTTTACCAATACTTGGTTTTGCTTTCGTAGCAATATCATGCTCAAGTGTGCCGATGACCGGAAGAAAGCAATTAAATATAATCCCCGATTCTGAAATGCTCTCCATGAGCTTCCAGCAATATGATGAATTTATTAAAACCAGTAAGATTAGTGCCGATGCCAATAATACTAACATGGTCAAGCGCGCAGGTTTTAATATTCAAAATGCAGTGCAGAGATATTTTACGGAGAACAAAATGACTGACCGGTTAAATGGTTATAGCTGGGAATTCAATTTAGTGGAAAGCCCTGATGTGAATGCTTGGTGCATGCCGGGGGGTAAAGTGGTTGTTTATACCGGAATTCTTCCCTTAACACAAGATGAGGCAGGTTTAGCTGTAGTAATGGGCCACGAAATTGCACATGCAATCGCCGAGCACGGTAATGAAAGAATGAGCCAGATATTGCTGACTCAACTAGGTGGGATAGCACTTTCTGAAGCACTGGGCTCGCAGCCGCAGCAAACTCGCGATTTATGGCTTGGCGTTTACGGTTTAGGAGCACAGGTTGGTATTCTTCTTCCTTACAGTCGAACTCATGAAAGTGAAGCAGATAAGCTTGGGTTGATCTTTATGGCAATGGCAGGGTATGATCCTAATGTTGCTGTTGGATTTTGGGAGAGAATGGCGGCTCAAAAACAAGGGCAGGCTCCGCCTGAATTTTTAAGTACCCATCCGTCAGATAAAACTAGAATAGAAGATATAAAAAAGAATTTACCCGAAGCAATGAAATACTATAACAGGTAAATCCTCCAATTTTAATCGTGATCCTTTAAAAGAATGAGAAATATTTATTTATCATGTATACCTGATTGGAGTTTAGAAAAATTGTGAGGTGGGTTTGATTTTGATTACGAGTTGCTAAAACGTTTTTCTATATAAATTATTCGGGCAACTCAAAACTTGGCAATATAATCTTACATACCATAATACAATGTAAGGGAAAACGAATTCTTCTGTCCGAGTAAAAATTTTTGAGTTCTAAGAATGTCCTCATCTTTAATACTTGAATAGGAATATGTACCCTGCAAGATGAGATCATGCATATACTCATAGGTAACATCAATTCCGAATCTCTCATCCTTTCTTAACGGTGAATATAAAAAGGGTAAGTCTTTTTCCCCCATTCCTTTGTATGCGAAATAAATTTCATCCAATCCGCCCTTTCTGATTAGCTCGGCGAATACTTTAAACTTCAGACCTCTTAGAAGCTGATAATCAAGCTGCACTCTGAACTGATCGGCATTTTGCCCGAGCCAATGTCCCAAATAATATTTAATGTGCTTGTAAGTGGTCACTTCATCTTTATGCTCATAAACCCAAGGATTTAATCTAGTGTACTCTAGTGTTAAATCAAGATTATCAATAAGAACATTAACAGATTTGCCTCCTAAAGTAAATCCAACCCAAGTATTTTCAAAATCATTTGATAGAATATTCCGAATTTCGGTTACATCAATAAATGCAGTTGAGTAAAACTGAAAGTTTTCCGGGTACTTCACTGAAATATCGAAATACATCATTCCGTTTCCGTCATTTATATTTCCTCTTCCGGTGTTATGATCTAAAAATTTGTAAAACATAAAAGGAATGAAAAACTCAGGTCTTAAATCGCCGCCATAAACAATTGCATTACCGGCGGAAACATCCAGCCAATCGAGAGGGGAGACAGTGATAATATTAGCGGCTATATATTTTGGTATATAACCTTCAACAAGCTGCTGACTTATTGTACCTGGATATGTGTAATAAAAACTGGCGGAATCTTTAACTAAAGAATTAAGCCAACCGTGAATATATGTGAAACGGAGCCATTCAGCTGGTTTAATCGAGAACCTGATATGAGGGTAAGATGGTGGCTTTGTCGAAAGAATTAACTGGCCGAATTTTCCGTGACCCCATTGCATATTTTCTTTAAGAAGTGAAATACTTCCCCAATTCCAGTTAATATTAATCCCGCCTCTTAGATCGCTGTACTCAATTCCATTGGGTGCGCCTTTGTACCACGCTCCGGTTAAAGGTGAAATGTATTTATCTCTGTCAACACTATTTCCAAATTCACCTTTATCTCTAATATTTAAGTTGAATCCGAACCAGTCGGAATAAGTGGCAAAGACAGATGCGCCGACCCATCTCGTATGTCCCGAATTACCGCTTGTTAACGTTAAACCGTATCCAGCAATAGGGGAGAGCTTAATGTTAAATAATGAATCTTCATGACTATATAAAAACCATCGTGATGTTATTGCATCATTGTCAGTTCGAGCTTGTCGAGAACTTAATTTTTCACATTCGTACTTATACTCTTGCTTATAAAATTCAAGCTCATCTGCCTCTACATTATTTAATCGGTGTATCTGCTTAGAAATTTCTGTCAGTCTTCCGGCGATATATATTCTTGAAAAAGGTTTAACCTCATCATCAAGTTTGATTAATTGCTTTAACGATAACCTTTCAAGGAAATCATAGATGCCATTATCAAGCGGCATATAGACAGTTTGTGCATTTATAAATGATGATTTATGATCTGTGATTGAAGTTATAAACACTATGACGAGGATTAATAAATGTACTTTCAAAATTCTATAAGGAATATTTATCATATTTAATATCTATTATTCTTAATCTATGATTATAGTAATTCAACATTCGGCAATCATAAGTCAGCACTCATCCATCGATAATCAAAAATCATCCATAATCAATCAACGATTCTTCTGTGCAGTTCTTCTTGAAGCGATAAAAATTGAGGCTAATTCGTGAGCTTCGCTTTTAAGATTCATAACTTCTTGCGAAACCAGTAATTTTTCTTCATGAATAAATTCCAGCCAAAACTCCGTTTCGTCAGCTTCTTCAATTACAATACTTAATTTAGAAATAAAACCTGCTTTAGTCTGCGCATTGCAGCTTGCTCTATAATTAGCCGCTACAGAAGTTGCTGACCTTATTAATTGTGCCTCAATATGCCTGCCCAGAATATTTTTAGGTAGAGCCAAAGCTAATTTTACACAGTTATGAGCAAATAACTTAGTTCTGTTTTTCAGTTCATCTTTTGTCATCAGTTACTTTATCAACAATCATCCATCATAGATCAACAATTATTTAATAAGCATCGGATGGTAGAGTTCCTTAATTTTAAGAACAGGAAGGTGACGGATTTCGTATGCTGTTTCGATGGACGGTCTAGCATCCTCAATACCATGACCTTTACCTGATAATACTTCTTCATAAACACGGGTATGCAAATCCGTGAATCCCTCAGTAAATTCAATTTCTGCGTTATCAATTGTTATTGATCTGTATGTAAGCTTACCCTGCTTCAAAGATTCTTGCGGCAGATTTTTTTTATCAATCGATAAGAACCATTTAACTTCTGCTCTCTCCAGTTCAATGAATCCTGAAGATCTGAGATCATCGCGGAAAAAAAGATGATTGGTTTTAACTTTACCAAAGAGCCACATAAGCAAGTCGAAGAAATGAATTCCTATATTTGTTGCCACGCCGCCTGAAATATCCTCACGGCCTTTCCAGGAGTATTGATACCAAGGTCCGCGTGAAGTTATATAAGTCATTATAACCTGATGTTTTTTACCGTGATTGTCTTTTTCAAGTTTTCTTTTTAACTCCAACAATGCCGGGTGAACACGCAACTGAAGCACCGTAAATACATTCTTTCCGGTTTCTTCTTCCAGTTCATGGAGATAGTCGAGGTTCCAAGGATTTAATACTAGCGGTTTTTCGCAGATAGCATCAGCTCCAACGCGTAAAGCAAAACGAATATGTGCATCATGTAAATTATTTGGTGAACAAATAGATACGTAATCGACTTTTGCGCCAGTGTCAATTCTTCTGATTTTCTCGATGTGCCTGTCGAACCGTTCGAACTCAGTAAAAAAACTGGTATCCGGAAAATACCTGTCAAGTATGCCCACAGAATCATGGGGATCAAGTGCCGCTA
>JBGSOQ010000201.1:0-25949 GCA_041739035.1 Ignavibacteriaceae bacterium
ATTTCTTCTTCGAAAAGAGAATATAAAACCACAGCGGCTGCTCCAGCATCTTCCATTGCCTTAATGTTACTAATTTCATGAGATAAAGGTCCCGCAGAGGGAACTATAGGATTTTTCAGTTCCAAGCCAAGGTAGTTCGTTATAAGATTCATTTCTAACCCTTCTTTTATTTTTAATTAAGGAGCTGTTCTTCCTCCACAGATGAATATTACGCTTGTCCGTATTCCGATCAGAATTACTAGTACGGAAATCTGCATTAAGCGCGTCAGCAATATCTGAATTGGAGAACAGCTTCCTTATAAATTTTTAAGTTTAATTTCTAAGTTAAATTCTATTTACTCTTTTGATTCGCTCTTAATCTCAGTACTTGCCATTTTTTCGTACTGTTTCCAGCGATCAACAACATCCTTTTGTGCCTTTATCAATAAATCTGCAGCAATTTCAGGATGTGTTTTAGTCAGCATTTTGTATCTGGTTTCCATATAAACATAATCTTTCAAAGGAATTTTCAGCCCTTTTGAATCAAGTAGAAATGGATTTTTACCATCAACAGCTAAATCTGGATTATATCTGTACAAAGGCCAATAGCCGGTATCAACTGCTGCTTTCTGGTTTTGCATTGCCGTTTCCATATTTATCCCGTGTGCAATGCAGTGACTATACGCGATGATCAAAGATGGTCCTTCATACGCTTCAGCTTCGAGAATAGCTCTCAGAGTGTGAGTATCATTCGCTCCCATTGCAATTTTAGCCACATAAACATTACCATATGACATTGCCATCAGGCCTAGGTCTTTCTTTGCTAATGGTTTTCCTGCGGCAGCAAATTTTGCTACAGCTCCTCTTGGGGTTGATTTTGAAGCTTGACCACCTGTATTTGAATACACTTCCGTATCAAGCACGAGAACATTAACATTTTTACCAGAAGCAAGTACATGATCTAATCCCCCGTAACCAATATCGTATGCCCAGCCATCACCGCCCATTATCCAAACTGATTTTTTAACCAGATAGTCTGAAAGACTAAGTAAATGCATTGCTGCATTTTGCTTTGCTTTATCAAAATTAGAATTCATCTTTTCAGATAATTTTTTCTTTAGAACCTCAACTCTTTGTCTTTGCTCGTAAATATCTGCCTCATCTTTTTGAGGAGAATTTATCAGTTCATTTACAAGCTGATCACCAATTTCATTAGATAGTGATAAAAGTAGTTCTTTGGCTTGAGCGTTGTGCTTATCAATGGCTAATCTAAAACCAAAACCGAATTCAGCATTATCTTCAAAAAGCGAGTTTGACCATGCGGGGCCACGTCCGTTTTGATCAACAGTCCATGGTGTAGTTGGCAAGTTACCGCCATAAATTGAAGAACATCCAGTGGCGTTGGCAACAACTGTTCTATCGCCAAATAATTGGCTTACTAATTTCACATAAGGCGTTTCACCGCAGCCCGAACATGCACCTGAGAATTCAAACAAGGGCTGTAAGAACTGAGAATCCTTTACCTTGCCCACGTTTATTTTTGTTCTATCAAGATCAGGAATGGTTAGGAAGAAATCCCAATTTGCCCTTTCTTGTTCACGTATCGGCATTTGTTCTCGCATATTTATTGCTTTGAGCTTTGTTTCTTTCTTATTCTTAGCCGGGCATACATCTACACAAAGCCCGCATCCGGTACAATCCTCAACAGCAACTTGCAATGAGTAAAGCATATTTTCACCGAAATCTTTGGCTCTGAATTTAGTGTGCTTGAATGTTTCCGGAGCATTTGCCAAATATTTTTCTTCATAAACTTTTGCACGAATAGTTGCATGGGGGCAAACCATTACACACTTATTGCACTGAATACATACTTCTTCATCCCAAACCGGAACATCAAGCGCAATATTTCTTTTCTCCCATTGAGTTGTTCCGCTCGGATAAGTTCCATCAATTGGCATTTTGCTGACTGGGATCGAATCACCATGACCCTCAATTATTTTTGCTGTAACTTCCTTTACAAATTTCGGGGCATTCCCAGCAACTGCCGGCTGTAATTGAAGTTTACTAGTGACTTGAGATGGAATAGGAACTTCAAACAAGCCCTCAAGAGTTTTATCAACAGCATTGAAGTTCATCTGAACAATTTTATCACCTTTTGCACCATAAGTTTTCTTTATTGAATCTTTAATCAATGATATTGCTTCTTCTTTAGGAAAGATATTTGAAATTGCAAAGAAACATGTTTGCATGATAGTGTTAATTCTCACGCCCATACCTGTTGCATCACCGACTTTATAAGCATCAATAATGAACAGTTTCATTTTCTTTTCAATTAAGTCGCGCTGAACTTTTTCAGGCAGAGAATCCCAAACTTCTTCTTTAGGAACTTTGGTATTTAAAAGGAAAGTTGCGCCTTGGCTTGCATCGCGAAGCATATCCATTTTTTCAAGAAAAACCTGTTGATGACAGGCAATGAAGTTAGCTTTGTCGATTAGATAAGTTGATTTAATTTCTTTAGGACCAAATCTTAAGTGCGATATTGTTGTTGAGCCTGATTTTTTAGAATCATAAACAAAATAACCTTGAGCAAAATAATCTGTTCCCTCACCAATTATTTTAATTGAGTTTTTATTTGCGCCGACAGTTCCATCTGCACCAAGACCATAAAACTTTCCTTTGAATGTTTCCGGAGGTTCAACTGAAAATGCGGGATCGAATTCAAGGCTTGAGTTAGTAACATCCTCAATAATTCCAACTGTAAAATGATTTTTAGGTTTGTCTTTCTTCGCTTCATCGAATACTGATTTTACCATTGCGGGAGTAAATTCCTTTGAAGAAAGCCCATACCTTCCGCCAATGATTCTTGGGTATGAAAATTCTAATTCGCTATTCATAAATTTTTCGGAAATAGCATTGATCACATCTTGGTATAAAGGTTCACCCGCAGATCCGGGCTCTTTAGTTCTATCTAAAACGGCAATTGTTTTTACAGATTTAGGAAGTGCATTAATGAAATGATCAATTGAGAATGGACGGTATAATCTTACTTTCAGTACTCCAACTTTTTCACCTTTTGCAGTGAGATAATCAACGGTATCCTCAACTGTTTCTGCACCCGAACCCATGATAACAATAACTCTTTCAGCATCGGGCGCACCCAAATAGTCAAACAAATGATATTGCCGTCCAACTAACTTTGCAAACTTGTCCATTTGCTTCTGCACAATATCAGGGCATTTAATATAAAAAGGATTTACTGTTTCTCTTCCTTGAAAATAGACATCGGGATTTTGAGCTGTTCCTCGAATAAAAGGATTATCGGGAGATAAAGCACGTTTGCGGTGAGCAATAACTAATTCTTCATCAATCATTGCTTTCATATCTTCAAGACTTAGCTCTTCTATCTTCATTACTTCATGCGAGGTTCTAAATCCGTCAAAGAAATGAATAAATGGCAGACGGGCTTCCAGCGCCGCAGCTTGTGAGATCAATGCAAAGTCCATTACTTCTTGAACCGAGTTTGAAGAAAGCAAACCAAAACCCGTTGATCGTGTTGCCATAACATCGCTGTGATCGCCAAAAATCGACAATGCTTGTGCAGCAATTGATCTTGCAGAAACATGAAAAACTGTAGCTGTTAGTTCGCCAGCAATTTTAAACATGTTTGGAATCATCAGCAGCAGACCTTGTGAAGCTGTAAAAGTTGTCGCTAAAGCACCTGTTTGCAATGCACCGTGAATACTTCCTGATGCCCCGCCCTCACTTTGTAGTTCACTCACAGACGGAACCATTCCCCAAATATTTTTCTTCCCTACGGCAGCCCATGCATCACACCATTCACCCATATTTGAAGAAGGTGTAATAGGATAAATCGCAATCACTTCATTTGTATGATATGCTACGTAAGCTGCTGCTTCATTTCCGTCAATTGTTACTTTGTCTCTTTTCATTTTACTTCCGTTTAATCTTTTAAGAAATTATGTTTGCGTTTTTAGAATTGTCACCCCTAAAACCCAAATATTATACCAAGTAAGATGTGATTAAAATGAGGGTATTTCCCTTGAAATTTGCCAAAAAAGATAATTTTTATTGAGGATGAATGTTTGATTTCTCAGTTGTAAGAAAGGATTTTAACAATAAGAGGAATTCATGAAGATGAGTGAAGTTTGATATAAATGAATTAATTTTGAAGGAATTTAAAAATCAGATTAGTAAAAAAAACTTTTTGAGTTCAATATGAAAAATAGTTTCTCCAAAATTGTCTTCGGCTTTTCGATAATCATAATATTCTTTTTCCTGAATTTATCTTGGAATAAAGTTGGGATTAAACAAGCATCTGATGAAGATTCGCTTTATGTAATTGGAAATTATGAGAAGTACGAATATCAAATTCCAATGCGCGATGGAATAAAACTGTTCACCGTCGTTTATGTCCCAAACGATAAATCCGAGAAATTCCCTATCCTACTAAATCGAACACCATATGATATTGGACCTTATGGTAAAAATAAATTCAAAACATCGTTGGGTCCGTCTCTTTTATTCACCAAAGAAAAATACATTTTTGTCTATCAGGATGTGCGCGGCAAATACATGAGCGAGGGTGATTTTGTTGATGTTCGACCCTGCATAGAAAATAAAAGAAGTAATAAAGATGTTGATGAAAGCTCTGATACTTATGACACTGTCGATTGGCTCATTCACAATATTCCTAATAACAACGGCAAAGTTGGAATTTATGGAATATCATATCCCGGATTTTATACGGTTATGGGAATTATCAATGCTCATCCGGCAGTTGTTGCAGCATCACCTCAGGCACCAATTGCAGATTGGTTCTGGGATGACTTCCATCATAATGGAGCATTTTTTCTGATGGATGCTTTTGATTTTTACTACTCATTTGGAAAACCTCGGCCAAAACCAACCACGGAATGGCAAGCAGGATTTGATTACCCAACGCCAGACGGATATAAGTTTTTCCTAGAACTTGGTTCATTAAAAAATGTGAATGAAAAATACTTTAAACATGAAAGGAAATTTTGGAACGAACTAACTGAACACCCCAACTACGACGATTACTGGAGAGAAAGAGATACGCGTCCTCATCTAAAAAATATTAAACCTGCTGTGATGACGGTTGGCGGCTGGTTTGACGCTGAAGATCTTTTCGGTACAATTAACACCTACAAAACAATTGAGAAAGATAATCCTGGTATTTACAATATTTTTGTTATGGGTCCATGGAAGCACGGCGGCTGGGAACGAAGCGATGGAACAGTACTCGGAAATGTTTTTTTCACCGACAATCCACCACCATCAAAATTTTATCGAGAAGAGATTGAATTGAAGTTCTTTAATTACTACTTGAAAGATAAGGGCAAGCCTGAATTTCCGGAAGCTTATTTATTCGAAACAGGAACAAATCAATGGAGAGCCTTTAATGAATGGCCTCCCAAAAATTCAAAGAAGAACAAAATGTTTTTGCATTCAAATGGGAGAATTGAATTTAATCCTCCCGCAGAGAATGAGAATACTTATGATGAATTTATCAGCGATCCTAACAAGCCAGTTCCATACACCGAAACAATTACAACTAATAGAACAGTTGAGTACATGACTGATGATCAAAGATTCGCTTCCAGAAGACCGGATGTGCTTGTATATCAAACTGATGTTTTAGAAAATGATTTAACAATTGCTGGTCCGATGAACGTTGACTTGTACGTTTCCACAACCGGCAGTGATGCTGATTGGATTGTAAAGTTAATTGATGTTTATCCCGATGATCATCCTCAATTTTCGGCAACTCCAGACTACATAAAAATGGGTGGTTACCAACAAATGGTTCGCAGTGAAGTGTTCAGAGGAAGATTCAGAAACAGATATGAAAAACCGGAACCATTTATTCCAAATAAAATCACCGAAGTTAATTTCCCGCTTCAGGATGTTCTGCATACTTTCAAAAAAGAACACAGAATAATGATTCAAATTCAGAGTACATGGTTTCCACTAGTCGATAGAAATCCTCAGAAATATGTTCAAAATATTTTTAATGCAGACGAGAAAGATTTTATTAAAGCAATTCACAGAGTGTATCATTCAAGACAGAATGCTTCATCAATTAGTATTGGAGTGTTGGAATAGAAACGGATTTTAACAAACCCAGTTCCTAAAGATTTAGATCAACTTTTCGAAGACAAAAAATTTAAACTGGATGAATTCTTTTAAAGTGGTTCACTTGCTCTCATGGTTTAAGATCCAAGCAAAATTCAAATTGGTAGCTCCTCAATCTCATTGCTCCTTCGGAATAAGCATGAGTAATTAAAAAACTTTACGACTCAATCCCTCTTCTCGCCAGCACTCCTTTTTCGTAGTAATGCTTTACTTCTTTCATTTCAGTTACTAGATCGGCTTTGTCTATTATTTCTTGAGGACAATATCGTCCGGTCAATATCAGCTCAGCGCTTTGTGGTTTTTCATCAATAAAGGAGATGACTTCTTCTTTGTCGATCAGTCCAAAATATATTGATACGAATATTTCATCCAGCACAATCAAGTCATATTCCATGCTAAGCATTTTGGATTTGGCTTCATCGAGAGCTTTTAGAATTTTCAATTTTTCTTCTTCTGATGGAGGGACTTTTTTGTAAACAAAATCATCTCTCCCGACTTGAACAAGAGTAATAAAGTCATTCAGCTTTTCAAGACTCTTAATTTCGTTGTAAGGAAATTCTTTCATTAACATTACGAAGTAAGTTTTTAGTCCGAACCCTGCAGCGCGGACTGCTTGTCCGATCGCAGCAGTGGTTTTGCCTTTACCATTTCCGGTGTAAACCTGGATGTATCTTGTTTCTAATTTTTGTTTCATATTATCTTTGAATCACAATAAGTAAATAGAACGCTGATTACACAGATTGAGCTGATTTCCGCTGATTAAAATCTGAGCAAATCCAATTTATCTGCGAAATCTGAGTTCTATTGATTTTGTGTTTTGTTTGAGTTCAAGTGCTTAATACAAATGTTTGTCCAATCTTATCCCAGCCAAGCTCAATGTTATAATTTATATAGGAATTATTCAGCCAGGTTAATGGTTCTTCAATCGGTTCAGTGCCTTGCTTAAATGTGCTGCAATGAATGGGTACAAAATATTTAGCTTTCAAATGATCGGCAGCCATAATTAAAGCTTCTTCCGGATTGCAATGATTTTTTCTCCAAGGAACGTATGCACCAATTGGCATGATTGCAATATCAATGATTCTGCCATCTACCTTTTGAAATAGTTCTGTGAAGGCAGTGTCGCCGCCGAATAAAATTCTTTTACCATTCTTCTCAAGAACATAAGCATTGTAGCTTCGTCCATCTTCCATGTAACCTTTGGATCTGTCTTTCTCCCACGGATATCTCCAGCCAAAATGTTTCACTTCAAAGGCTTTAAAATTAATTCCCAGAAATTCCATTTCCTCATTCCAATCCATTTCCTGCAATGATTTCCATTTTAAGTCCGCAACTACATCCATTGTATTGTAGGCCGTAATGCAGTCAATTTGGTTAGGAAATTTTTCTGTTAGTGACAGCAGCGTTTGATAATCCATATGATCCATATGCGCATGAGAAAGCAATATTAAATCGGGTTTTGGAATTTCATCTATCTCAAGTGCTGGAGCAGAATATCTTTGCGGACCGAATGTCATTCCCAAGAAATATAGTCCAATTCTTTCAAACAAAACAGGGTCGGTTAGGATTTTCACACCATAAAAATTTATAAGAACAGTGGAATGTCCAATCCACGCCATAGTGATTTCGTCATCTCGCCATAAATCAGGCGATGGTTTGAATTCGGTGGGAAGGGCTTTAATTGCTTCACGATTTGAACTTCGAAGAAAGATTGGCGGTACAAGCAATGAACCAATTGATGCTGAAGATATTTTTTTAAGAAATTTTCTGCGGTTTAACTTTTTCATAATTTATTGAACAAAGTAAGGACTAAAATAATTCAATTTGAAAAATGATTGTTGCGAATTTAATCAAACAATCAGTATAATTTGCAATAAAAAAGAAACATAAGTTCGCTGTATCACACATTAATTTTGTTGATTATATTTAAGAACTAATTTAGAACTTTAATTTTCAACCAATTCAGATATCTTATTTTATGGCAACACATTATACAGGCTCGGTAAAAGAAGTAAACGTTCTAAATTCATACATTAAGCTCGTTCGTGCATACGAATCAATCAACTCTCGTTTGTATATGAAGTTAGCAAAGGAAGGCTTAACACTAAGTCAATTTTATATGCTTGATGTACTTTATCATCTTGGTCCAATGAATCAGAAAGAACTTGGCAAAAAAATATTCCGAAGTGAAGGCAATATAACGATGGTTGTGAACAATCTTGAGAAACGGAAATTAATCAAGAAAAAACAGAGCGGGGATGATAAACGCGTTTATATCATCAGAGTGAAAAATGAAGGAAGAGAATTGTATGAAAAGATTTTTCCTAAATTCTTAAAAACTATAACCAGTGAATTTGAAGGAATTAAGGAAAAGGAACATAAGGAGTTTCAGAAAATATGTAAAAGAATCGGTTTGAAGTCCTACGAATAATTACCAATGAACAAAATCCAAATAACAAATAATATCCAATTATAATTTTTCAGAGTTTGAACCTGTTATGTCGGTTTCATGCACTGTTCTAAATTGAACTGAAAATAAATAAGCTGATAAGTTTTTTTTCTTTTGGTTATTTTTTTTACTAAGATTAAACAAATACATGCTTAATAGGTAACTACTATAAATGAAAACCTTAGTAACATAAAGCATTGTAGATTGTTTCAACCTTATTCCCTTATTTCATAAAATCCTGTATACTCTAATCGACCAATTATTTCTCAGATTAACGAGATTTTTTATTCATAAAAAGAGTGAAGTAGAAAATAAGAAGTTAACCAAAACCTGTAAAAATTAAATCTTTCTGTACACAATTAGAGCCATTCTTACTTTTCATACTTTACTTGGTCAACGAAAGTTTAAATATTGATAATTGAGTTTTGAGATTTATTTGTGATTTAGAATTTGAATTTTGGAATTTACAGGTTTCAATAAATTTTCAAGAATGTATCATCTTCAACTGTTCAACTATTTGCGGAAGAACTTTTCCGGATTCACCAAACAATGATACATCTGCAACTGATGAAGCTTCAGTTTCTTCGATGTTCACTTCAACTAAAAATGCCCCGTTACTTTTTGCTACACCAACAAGCGAAGCTGCAGGATAAACAACAGCACTCGTTCCTACAATAAAAAATACATCACAATTTCGAGCAGCTTTTTCTGATGCTTGGAATTGATCAGCTGGTAGGAATTCACCAAACCAAACTACATCGGGACGAATAAACCCACTGCAAGAGCATTTGGGTACGCCCTCTGTGAAATCTAATTCTCCATCGTAATGCTTTTTACATTTTATACAGAAATTTCTTTCAATATTTCCATGCAATTCGTAAACAATTTTACTGCCGGCTCTGCGATGAAGATTATCAACATTTTGAGTTATCACAGCGACATCATCAAAATATTTTTCCATTTCAACTATGGCGAGATGTCCGGTATTCGGATTTGATTGATGCACTATTGATTTTCTGTAATTGTACCATTCCCATACCATTTGAGGATTTCGTATGAAGGCATTAAAGTTGGCAAGTTCTTCGGGTCGTAGTTTATTCCAAATTCCATCTTTACCCCTGAATGTGGGAATTCCGCTTTCTGCGGAGATTCCAGCACCGGAGAAAAAGACAACATTTCTGGCCGAAGTAAGATTTTTTATTAGGTTAAACGGAATTTCCAAAAGAAAATTTTCCTCAATAACCCGCTACTCGTTTTTAATTTCCTCAAGTAGTTTTTTAGCTTCTGCTACTCTTTGATCGTCGTCTTCATCTTTCTTGGGGCTATCAATTACTTTTTTCAAAGTATCTCTTGCTTTCTCATATTCATCTTCTCGAATGTAAGATTTGGCTAAATCAAGATAAAACATTCTAAAATTAGGAAATAAATTAATTGCCTTATTGAAATCAACAATCGCACTTTCATTATCTGCCCATCCTAAACCCAAAACGGCACGTGCAGGTGCCCATTTCTCGCTGATCTTTGCATGGGTTCTGGCTAATATATAGTGGCCAAGAGCAATTACGTATTTGTCTCCATTATTGAGCTTTATAGCCATTTCGCAGTCGTCTTTTACAGAGTTAACAACACCGGCAACAGAAAAAACACCTTTGAACAAAGCGATTCTTCCACTTGCAATTGCTCTTCTCACATAAGTAATGGATTTATCCGATGCCAGCTTCACAGACTTATCAGCATAATCAAAAGCTTTTTGATAAATTAATAGCTGGGCATCTTTTTGTTCATCGGTTTTTTCAGGCATGTGTTCGCCAATATCAACATAAGCACGGCTGATTCTCCAAAGCACCTCCCAATTGCCAGGATAAAGTTTATCTGCATTAAGATACGTATCCAACGCTTTTTGATTGTTGAACTCCTCTGTGTATTGGTCGCCTTCCTCAATCAGTTTTTCCACCATTTGGGCTTTAACATCAAAATTAAATAGAAGAAAAATGGCCATAGAAAGTGTTATGCAGAACTTTTTTGATGCTTTCATTTTGTTTCCTTTTTTAATCAAATAAAGATTCATTTATTTGTTTTTTGGTTTCGGTATTTATGCCATGACTGAATAAATCTGTTGCGGCAAGCGTTAAGAATTTTGTCCACTTACTGTCTGTTTTAACTTCGGTATTTAAAGCATTTTTATACGCATTAACTTTAGCACTTAGCTCATCTGCTTGATAAAGTGCAATCGCTTCAAGAGTTTTGGGAACAACTGGTGAAGCATACTCTAATTTCCCTTGATGACTCAAGATTAAATGGATAAGACAATTTTTTAATGCCTCAGGAAAGTCTTTTTGCTCATTAATTTTTTCATTTACCAGAATTGCACTAATAACTATGTGCCCAATGAGCTTACCCTTATCAGTATATTCAAATCCTGTTTCAACACTTAGCTCCTCTATTTTTCCAAAATCATGAAGCATAGCCCCACAAATAAGTAAATCTCTGTTTAGTTCAGAATGGAATTCACACATCAAATCACAAATTTTCATTATCTCGAGAGTATGCTCAAGTAAACCTCCAATATATGAATGATGCCATGATTTGCCCGCGGGGGCCAAAGAATATTTTTCAAAATTTTCTTCGGTGAAAATATTTTTCATCAGTGTTCGAAGATTTACATCTGAAATTTTCTCGACTCTGTCAAAAAATTCTTGCCGCATCACGTTCGATTCACGTTTTGACTTTGCCATAAAATCCATGACGGTAACATCATCAGAAATATTAGCCGGCCTGATCGATTTTACTTTAATTTGTGCTGAACCTTGATAATCATCTATGGTACCTTTGACTTTTACAATATCTCCTGTTTTGACTTTAGTATAAATTTCTTCAAAACTTTCAAACATATTGGAATTTACAGAGATAGATTTATCCGCAAGCTCAAGCGCTAGAAATTGCTTATTAGTTTTCGATGTTCGAAGTTCACATTTTCTAACCATTAGAAAATGATCGATTGCATTGCCTTTATTTAACGTTATGAGATCAGATTGTCTTAGCATTATTACTTAATTGAATTTACTGGACGAACTTTGAAAATAAAATTACCTATCCTTAATAATTTCAAAAATACTTTCCTCGGGCAAGTGAGCAATAACTGAGCGATTAAGAAGATCAATTGAAACGACAATTGCTTTTCCAATTTCAGCTTCTTGAACCACACCAATTACTCCATTAAAAGGACCTTCCTTTATTTTAACCATTACTCCACGGGTTAAGCCATCTTTAATATGAAACTCAGCATTAGTTTGAAGCATCTTTTTTAAATTATCAATTTGCCATTCTGGAATACGGGCAGGTTTTCCTCTTTCACTAACACATCTTACAATTGATGGTTGTTCAAGAGCTAAAATTCTTTCTCTTTCGTCAGAAAAAATGAATATATAACCTCGCATAAGCGGTTCAGTGATTTTTTTCTTCCGGTCAGTCCATTTACTAATTCTAACAATCGTAGGCAAATAATACTCAACTTCAGCCGATTCAAGCTGTGCTGCAGCTTTGAACTCATTTCTCGGTTTTGTGTAAAGAGCAAACCAGTATCTATTGGTTATTCTTGCTCTCTTTTGTGCTTCTTCATGCATGCTGAGAATGTTAATTTCAGAATTGCTTATTTTTTTACCGTTGCTCTTCCGATTGAGTAATAGGTAAAATTCATGCCTTTCATTTTTTCAACATCATACAGATTTCTTCCGTCAAAAATCACCGGTTTTTTAAGAAGCGAAGCCATTCTTTCAAAATCAGGATTTCTAAACTCATTCCATTCCGTAACAATTATAAGGGCATCCGCATTTTTCAGACCTTCGTAAGGATGTTTTGCATAATGAATTTTATTTCCTAGGAATTTGTGTGTTGTTTCTTTGGCAACCGGATCGTAAGCAGAAACAGTTGACTTTTCTGCAAGTAATTTATTAATTATGGCAATCGCCGGCGCTTCTCTAACGTCATCAGTATTTGGTTTGAATGCTAATCCCCAAATGGCAAACTTCTTTCCCGAAATATTTCCTTTGTAGTGTTTCTTAATTTTCTCTACAAATTTTTCGCTTTGTTTTTTATTAATATCGTGGACTGCCTTAAGTATTTTGAAATCATACTTAATTTCATTAGCTGTATTTATTAAAGCAGCAACATCTTTAGGGAAACAAGAACCGCCATAGCCAACTCCAGGAAATAAAAACCTTTTACCAATTCGTGAATCAGAACCAAGCGAAATTCTGACTTTATCAACATCGGCCCCTGTTAATTCGCAGAGATTTGCAATTTCATTCATGAAGGAGATTTTCATAGCTAGAAAAGAATTTGCTGCATACTTCGTCATCTCAGCAGATCTTTCATCCATAAAATAAATTGGATTTCCTGATCTCACAAAGGGATCGTAAAGCTGATCCATAATTTTTCTGGTTTTTTCGTTACGAGTTCCAACCACAACTCTTTCAGGTTTCATAAAATCTTCAACTGCCAAACCTTCTCTTAAAAATTCGGGATTTGATGCAACATCAAAATTAAATTTGGGCGCATGTTTTTGTATTACGGCACGAACTTTATCGCTTGTACCAACAGGAACAGTGCTTTTATCCACAATAACTTTAAAGCCGAGCTTTGGTTCTTTCTTAAATAGTTTTCCAATATCGTCTGCAACTTTAAGCACATAACTTAAATCTGCACTTCCATCTTCATCCTGAGGTGTCGGCAGACAAAGCATAATCACAACAGATTTTCTAACAGCATCATAAAGGTCATCAGTAAATTGTAATCGACCTTCCTTCAAGTTTCTTCCAAATAAACTATCCAGTCCGGGTTCAAAAATTGGTATTACACCACGTTTCATTTTCTTCAATTTTTCCTTATCAACATCAACACAAATAACATCGTTACCGGTTTCGGCAAAACAGGTTCCTGTTACTAATCCAACATATCCGGTTCCAACAACGGCTATTTTCAAAGCGACCTCCTATGTATACCTTTAAATTTTTAGGATTTTTTTAGTTAAAATAAATGGAAAAAATTACGCGCTGTAATTTAAGATTAATAGCGATAAAAGTAATCTATTGAGTTAAATTTAAAATTTCCTCAAATTTTTTATGAAGCAGTTTAAGTGAGACCGGTTTTGAGAGAAAAATGTGTGTCCCTAAACTATTGTAAAGATTGGTTAATTCATCAGAAATATTTTCCATGATTACCATCGTAGTAATCTTAGAATTTTTATGAGCTTTGAAAATATTTCCCAGCAATTGCAGACCAGACATCAGGGGGAGATCGTGATTAACTAGGATAATAGAAGGAATTCTGCTGGATACAATGTTTAGCGCATCATAACCATCTTTAGCGCTTATTACATCAAGAAATGAATATTTATTTTTAATCAACTCTTCATAACTGTCTCTCGCAACAGTATCATTTTCAACAATTAGAATCGTATTTTTGGAACTAGGAATCGTAAAATGAAATTCGCATCCTTCATTCACATTTGCATAAAACCAGATGTTTCCGCCATGCTTTTCCACAATTTCTTTCGATAGCAGCAAACCCAAGCCAGCTCCTTTTTCACCTTTTGTTCCTTCAGAAAAAAATATTTGATCCATTTTAAATAACTTGGTTTTATTCTTTTCCGAAATACCGACCCCCTGATCTTTAACAATTATCTCTGTAAAATCTTCGTTAAACTCTTGTGCCGAAATTAAAATCTTCTGTCCCGGTTTAGAAAATTTTACAGCATTACTAATTAAGCTGGTAATCAAAATTAAGAACAATCTTTCATCTGTGTTAATGTGAACTGATTCATTAACATTCACTATTATTTCTAAATTTTTATCAACTACTTGAGCTGTAAAAGATGAAACGGAGTAGTGTATTAATCTATTAGCATTTGTTCTTTGAGGTTCGAGCTTGACTCTATTGGTTTGAATCTTGATAATTTCACTAAGCTGATTAACAAAATTAAATTGATTCTTTGATGATTGCAGAATAAAATTCAAATATTCTGATTTATCTTTATCCGAAATAGTGGCATCATTTAAAAGAACTTCGGAAAATCCTATTATGCTTGTAAAGGGTGATCGAAGATCATGTGAAATGCGCGATACAAATTTATCTTTAGCTTCATTTAATTTTTGAAGGTCGCTTATAGTGTTGTATAGTCTATCTTCTGTTTCTTTGATTTCAGTTATATCTGTAACAATTCCAAATAGATTTGATACTTCACCATTCTGATCGCGTTCCGCATATATCTTTTCTATTACAGAAATGAGAGTGCTATCTTTTCTCTTAATCCTATAAAAGAGTTTAATGTTATTCAGTGATGAGTCAGTTAAAAACTCATTTAAAGCTTCACGAATACGGGAAATATCTTCGGTAGGAATGATAGCTAAACGCTTTTCGTTGAAGGATTTTATTTCATCTGCTGTGTAGCCGATAACCGAATGGATATTTTCTGAACAAAAATTGATTTGCTCGATTAACGAAGAAAACCAAACAAAATCTTTTTGCAAATAAGAAAAAATCTGCCGAATTCGATCTTCTTTCATGGAGTTTACATCCTGATTTTGGCTGCTATCTGAAATGTTTTGAGAATCGGAATATTTTCCCTTAGTTTCGGAGGACATTTTAGTCAGAAATCACTTTCATTCAAATTAATTAAAGATAATCAGCTAAAATTCTTTTGGAAATATAGCAAATTCAAAAGTGTTGTAAAACTAAGAAATATATTTCCGAATGAAACATTTTACTCCTTGTTTTTGTTCTAAAATCAAGAAAAAATAAAATTGTAAAGAAATGAAAATAAAATACATTGTAGCATTAGTAATAATCTTAGCATTATTTAGCATATCCGCATTCCCTCAGGAACCAACGGGTGAAATTTACGGTACAGTTACAGATGCTGTTTCCCGGCAGCCTTTAATTGGCGTTAATGTCATCATATTCGGAACAACTCTCGGTGATGCAACTGACATCAACGGAGAATTTAAGATAAAAAATATTCCACCTGATATTTACCAGGTCAGAGCTTCACTAATAGGTTATAACGCCATAACTAAAACTGATGTTGCAGTATCACCATCAAGGCCAATAGAGGTAGATTTTCAACTGACCGAACAAATTCTGCAGCTTGAAAGTGTAACTGTCCAAGCCGATTACTTCTCTCGAATTCCAACTGAAGTCAACAGTATAAAAAACTTTACGAATGAGGAAATTCGCCGCACACCAGGAGGTTTTGAAGATGTAATTCGTGCACTATCGGTTTTACCGGGTGTTGCTCAAGCAGAAGCCGGACGAAACGATTTAGTTGTTCGCGGCGGGGCTCCCTCCGAAAACCTTTACATTGTTGATGGAATTGAAGTTCCAAACATAAATCACTTCGGAACTCAGGGCTTTTCAGGAGGTTCATTGAGCTATATAAATCTCGATTATGTTAAAGAAACTTCGTTCTCGACAGGTGGATTTTCATCAAAATACGGGGATAAATTATCGTCGGTTTTAAGTATAGATTTGCGCAACGGAAGAAACGATAGAATTGGGGGCAAAGCCACAATTTCTGCAAGCCAATTCGGTTTGAACCTTGAGGGTCCGTTATCTAGCAACAGTGATTTCATCTTCTCTGCTAGAAGAAGTTATCTTGATTTAATTTTCAAAGCAGCAGGGTTCGGATTTGTTCCCGAATATTATGATGTACTTTCAAAATTCAACTTAAAACTTGATAATAAGAATTCTCTTAGTTATTTGTTTATCGGAGCTTTTGATAATGTTAGGTATTTCAATGAAACTGCTGACCAGAGATTTGATAATTCAAGGATTCTTGGCAGTGATCAGGTTCAATATTTCACGGGATTATCTTGGAGAAATATTTTTGACGGCGGTTTTTTTAATCTCACCTTGGGCAGAAATTTTATTGATTATGATACTCAGCAGCTGGACTCTATGCTTAATCCTATCTTCTTAAATAAATCGCTGGAAGCAGAAAATAGCCTTAGAGGTGATTTGGTTTATAAATTATCTTCAAATTCAGAAATCAATATCGGGTTTAATATTAAGTCAATCAAATTCAAAGCAGATATTTTACTGCCAACGTTCAAAACATCCTTCGGTGATTCACTTCCCAATACATCTTTAAGCACAAAAAGTAACTTTACTAAATCAGCTTTTTATTTCGTATTCAATCAATATTTATTTACAAGACTTTCTGCGAATTTCGGAATACGCGCCGATTACTTTGACCCCCTTACTAGTAAATTATATTTCAGTCCGAGGTTTTCTACATCATACGCATTAACAGAATTAACAAATATCAATTTCAGTACCGGAATTTATCATCAAACTCCTTCTTATATCTGGCTGCTCGCAGATCAATCAAACAAAAAACTAAAAAACATTCAAGCAGATCATTTCATACTTGGATTTGATCATCGTTTGCAAGAAGATATTTTATTGAAAGTTGAGGGATTTCTAAAAAACTATAAAAGCTATCCGACAAGTGAGATTCGGCCTTATCTGGTGCTTGCAAATAGCGGTGCCGGTTACGGCGGTTCAGATAATAATTTCTCAAGTTTTGGTTTGGAACCATTGGTTAGTGATGGTAAGGGTATTTCGCGGGGCGTTGAGTTATCAGTTCAAAAAAAATTATCGGATATTCCGTATTATGGACTCCTCAGCTTAACATACGGAAAAACAGATTTTACTCCTCTTGATGGAATTGAAAGACCGGGAAGCTACGATCAAACTTGGATTTTTAATATCAGCGGTGGTTATAAGTTCAATGAAAAGTGGGAAGCAAGTTTGAAATTCCGATTTGCTTCGGGCATGCCTTTCACGCCGTTCAATTTTGATGGAAGCCAGAACATCAGATTGATTAATTCAGATCGAATGAAACCGAACCACAGTTTAGATTTGCGAGTTGACAGAAGATGGTTTTTTGATAGATGGACTTTGATAACTTATTTAGATCTTCAAAATGTCTACAATAGAAGAAATTCATCTTCAGTTAGATGGGATTCACGAACTCAGAGTATCGACGATGAATCTTCAATAGGAATTTTGCCATCAATTGGTGTGAGTTTGGAATTTTGAAGGAACCAACAAACCCAGTTTCTCGGCGTGACGAATTTTGTGTTTTGAGAAACTGGGTTTGTTAAATCAGTCTAGAAATTGAATAACTTCCCGCGTAGCGCGTTCAATATCCTCAGTAAAATCAAGCTCAATGCATTTTAGTGAACCGATATCAACTGCATAAATTTTTTCGCCCTCATCAATAGCATCTTGAAAAGCAGCTTCATAAAAAATCTTCACTTTATTTTCCATCAAGATTTTTCTATCAAGAATTTCAAACAGCTTACTTGTGAATTCAGCACCAAACTTCTCTATGCCAATTGATTCACCGACAGCAAGTTTCAGATCAACAATTTTACTTATCTCGGCAATTGATTTATCGCTGTTTAATCTAACTTTTATCTCTTCATCAGTAAGCTGATGATCCGATCTTAATGCAAGGCAGTTAGGGTATTCTGAGTTTAATAACAGCTCAAGTATTTTCTTATCAAAAAGGATATCACTATCCAGCAAAAGCATTTCTTTACCTATCACAAAATCTTTTGTCATCCAAAGGGAATAAATGTTGTTCGTTGAATCATACAACTCGTTAAAGATATATTTCACATTTAATTCAGGATAATGCTGAGCGATGAATTCTTTTATTTGATCTTGAAAATATCCGGTAACTATTATAATGTCATTGAGATTATAAGCAAGAAGATTATCAATTGTACGTTGTAAAATTGATTTGCTGCCAATTTTAAGCATACATTTCGGAGTACTATCCGTGAGTGGGCGAAGTCTTGCAGACACACCTGCCGCTAAAATTACAGTTTTCATATCAATTATTTGAGCTTTAGCTTAACATCAGCTTTAGATTGTAAAAAGTAAGTGGCCATTGCCAATATATTTCCAGCCACGAGAATTCCAAGCAAGTAAATATCAAGTCGATTAAAAATTGATGTGATAATTAAAAAAGTCCATTGAGTTGTTGGCCCGAGAAATGTCCATAACCGGATCAGCCAGCGATTATCTTTTGCGTATTCAGCAGCCGTAATTTCAGGTTTGATAGTTGAATGAGTTGACTTTGGATTAGTAACCTTCTGCTGAATCTTAGAATATCCCAAATAAATCCAAATTACTGCTTTATCAAAATATCGGCCTTTGACACTTTTTAATTTTTCAAATTCATCTTCAAAAGTTTTTACACCTTCATCCAAAACACTTACACGTTCAAGGACATAATCTAAATATCTTGTACGATAAAAATCTAAAAACCCGGATTGAATTGCATTACTAAATCCTGCCGCTGCCGTTATAATCCACCAAACTAACGGATTAGATGAACTATTAGCAAAACCAAAAGCAATTCCGAAATACACAGCGATACTTACTACATAGTCTGCAATGCCATCTAAAATTCGTCCTACTGCAGTTCCATTTTTCTTAAGTCTTGCAAGCTGACCATCGCTGCAATCGAACACGTTATATAAAAGAATTAGAATTGCGCCGTAGATGAAAGCTTGATGTATTCCGTTTGAATAGAAAATTCCACCTATAACTCCAAAGATCATGGAAATTACTGTAAGCTGATTAGGCGTTATGCTGGTGCTGTAAATTGCTTTAACTAAAAGAAAGGCAAGCGGACGATAAAAATAGAGATCAAAAAATTCTTCGACCTCAATTTTTTTTAAGGAGATTTTATACTCTTGAAAAAGACTCATTAGCTGCGTCGGTTCTCAGCAAATTCCTTAATAGCATTAATGACTGCGCGGTTTTGTTCTTCTGTTCCCAATGTAATTCGTAAATGAGAATTTAAAAGCTCTTCGTTCATGAATTTTATTATCAATCCTTTTCCATTCATGAAAGCCTTTAAATCATTATAAATTTCTTTGGGAATTTTTACTAAGATGAAATTAGCATCAGACTTAAAAACTTTAAATCCTTTTAGTTTTCCCAGTTCAGAATAATAAAGCTCCTTATCACTTTTCATTTTTTCTGAAATGGTTTTATAATATTCCGGGGAATCCAGAGCAGCAATTGCAACTTCTTCTGAAAGCCTGTTAAATCCTAAATATCTATTCGTCATCCGGGTGAGCTTCTGGATATTATCTCCGATCATAGCAAAACCAACTCTCAATCCAGCAAGTCCGTAATATTTAGAAAATGTTCTTACCAGAATAAGGTTTGGATTATCTTTAAGCAATGTTTCCAGATGATCATTAAAACCGTCGAATGCATACGCTTGATCAAAAATGACAATTGATTCTCTTAACTCAGTTAAAAGTTTTTTTAATTCTGAAAGTGAAATTGAATTACCTGTAGGATTGTTCGGCGAGCTGATTAAAACTGCTTTTGGGTTTTCCTTTTTGTAAATATCAACCAGCTTAACAAGATTATAGTGAAAACTATCTTCACCTTCCTCTAACGGATATTCTACATTTTTTCCCCCGGCTTCATTTGCGAGCTCTTTGTAATACCACCAAGAATAAGATGGAATAAGTAATTTCTCATCTTTGTCGAGGTAACATTGAATAGCTTGCTTTAATAAATCTTCGGCACCATATCCAAGAAGCACTCTATTTTCGGGAAGATTCACTTCCTTAGCAATTCTTTCTGATAATATGCTTTTTATTCCGGATGAATATGCCTTTGTGTAACAACTTAGCTTTGAATAATCCGCCTTTTTTAAAACATCAAAACAAAGTGGTGCGGGACCATAGTTATTTTCGTTTCTATCTAAATAAACTTTTTGTACCATTGTTCCTCAATTTTTTTTTAACTATCCAAAACTATTAAATAAATTTTTAATAGTCAGTTTACTTTTATTTAATTTTAGCCCATGCTGAACATTTTGATAGCATTATAGGCAAGAAAAATTCCAATTAAAACTAGGCAAAGCCCTAAAATCCTTATAATCCAGCTTAGCATATTAATTTTGAGTCTATTACGGAATTTAACAATGAATCGAGTATAAAAATTCAACCATATTAAACTGCCAAGTGATAAACTTCCGGCATAAACAAAGCTTAAAACAAATGGATTCAACTCATTATCATTTTGATTATTATTGAATCGTTCCATTATATCAGTCCTGACCTTCGGTGCTGAAGTAGTGTCGGAGTTTATTTTTTTAATTGTATCGAGATTCTCTTTAACTATTATATCAAGCCCGCCGGTATTTAAGTTTAACGAGCTTGCGAGAGAAAATATTATAAAAGTAGATGAGAGCCAGCCAAGAAAAAGCGATGGATTTGTTATGTTAATAAGAATTCCGGTTAAGAATCCCCCTTTATTAGCAATCTTATCCTTAACTATTTCTTTAAGATTTATATTTGTAAGATTAAATTGTGTACGCATTACTCTAATACCAACAATTATCAGCACCACCGAACCAACGATTAAGATGTAAGGTACATAGGGTTTGTAAATTTCATATAAAGAAACGATACCGAAAACAATTACAAGCACATAAAAAAACTCAATTAAAGCCGCTCCCAGAGCAACCTTTAAGCAATAGCGGAGTTTGCCCAACAAAGCATTGGAGGTTATTAAAATGTTAATTGGTCCGGCAACAGGAATTGAGAGAATGAATCCGGCTACAAATCCAATTATTATTATTGTTAAAGCACTTTCCACAATGGCATTTTAAATAATTTAAACTTTAGGGCGCTAAATTACAAAAACTTTTGCAACATCAATCAACAGCGAGGGATTATTTATTAAAGCTGTTGTAAACAGTTTGCCGAGGGTTCTTTTCTCATCAGGAACTTTGTTAAATGAACGCGCAATGTTATTAAATTTTTCGTCTGTAAAGTTATAAATTCCATTTTTTATTCGATTATAACCTTCATGCTTTTTCCCAACTCTCTCATACCAAGCTTTATCATAAGTCAAAAGATGATCCGGTTTATTCATTTTGATTGCTTCAGCAGCAATTTTGCCGGCAATGCTTCCGCCGATCATTCCGCTTGTAATACCGCCGCCGCTAAGCGGATTGACTTGATGCGCTGCATCGCCAACAAGCATAATTCCAGGAGCGCTGATTTTCTTGAGTGTTGGTGCACATGGAACACCTCCAGCTATTTTAGTTAGCACAGAAGCATTAGGATATTTTCTTTCCATGAATGAATTCAGAAAAGTTTGTGCAGATTTTTTCTTTCCAATTAATCCGCTAACTCCCAAGCCAATGTTTGCAATGTTTTCTCCCTTAGGAAAAATCCAGAAGTAGCCGTTGGGCGCATAATCTTTACCAAAATAAAAATAACATGTATCTGAATTTACCTCAACATTTGATGCTGTTATTTGTACACAGCACTCCATATCTCTAAAATCGCAGTGAGTCTCTAAGCCAGCCCACCTTCCAACTCTTGACTCAACTCCATCAGCGGCAATTATAATTTTGGCTCGAACTTCTTTTTGTTCACCATTAAATTCATACTTAACTCCAGAGACTTTGCTATTCTCAAATAGCAAACCATTTACATAAGCACGAGTTAATATTTCAGCACCAGCATTTGAAGCAGATTTTGCTAATTCATAATCGAATATTCGTCTTTCTAAGATGTATCCAGTCTCTTGAAACTCAATTACTACTTCAGTTCCGTCGGGTGAGTTAAGAGAAAATTTGTTAATCTTTGAGGCAATCCATTTATCATTTGGTTCAATAAATTCTTCAATTCCCTTTTTATTAACTGCTTCGCCGCATCTCACAGGATAACCAACATCGCGATCCTTTTCCAACATCAAAACGGAAACACCTTGTTCTGCAGCAAACCGCGCCGCCATTGAACCGGCAGGCCCGGCACCAACTACTATTATGTCATATTCTTTTTTCATTTTCGCATCGGTGATTATCTGTTCATCTGTACAATCAGCTTGGTATTGACCAAATCAATGGCACACAGATGAAGCTGATTCGACTAATTTTCGCCGATCAAACCTCAACTCCACTTTTATTAAAATAGATAACTTCAATCGGACAGCTCCAAACACACTTGGCGCAATTAGTACATCTCTCATCGATAATCCGAATTTCTGCTTCTTTTAATTCAATTGCATCCTCTGGACATACTCCAACACAGCAACCGCAAAAGTCGCATTTATTGGGTAGTATTTCAATCATCAAAATTCCGTTTTTAGCATGGCGATAGTCCATTTTCTATATGTTCTCTTCCCTCATATTTTTTTTCTCCTTCTCCAGCTCCATGTTTTCTTTCATTATTTCGAGTCTTTCCTTCTCGCTTTCAGTCATCTCAATCCGTTTATGATTTGAAGCGATCTTATCTTCAATTATTGCGATTTTAAAGTTTTTAATTGTATCAAGGGCAAATTTCTGAAACAACTTATCATCCTCAAAGACAGGATTTAATTCATCCCAAGTTTTGCTGATGGAATATTTATCAAAAGTAATTTCTAAAAGATACGCTTGCTGTTCTTCGTCCTTAACTTTTGCGATCAAAGCACTTGCGCTCAAATCTTCTGAATTTTGATATGTTTCATAAACTAATTCTACAAGTTCGTGATGAAATTGATAATTAAAATCATTCGGCAAAAAATGTGTAAAGATGAGATCAATAATTTCTTTATTCCCCTCGTAAAGAAGTTTAACTAACTCTTTCTCAAGATTATAGTTTGCAACCGATGTGTTATCTAAAGCTGCAAATTGAAATCCCGTTTTTTCTTTATTTGGTTTCCCATCCTTAACAACTTGCCTAACAGATTCCTGCCGCACTTGATTCTTAATAATTTTATCAAGTTCAGTTTCTAAAAGTTTTTCCCGCAGATTAAATCTTTTGGCAACAGACTTGAGCAATAAGTTTCTTTTCAACTCATCATCAATTAAAGAAAGTAATTTTACAAGCTCACGAATTGCTTCTGCAGTTTTTTTGTGATCTTCAAAATATCCCTGAGATTCGTAGTAAGCTGTTTGATACTCGAGAAAATTTTGCGCTTTGCGAATTAATTCATCAAAATCATCTTTTCCAAATTTGTTGATGTATGAGTCGGGATCCTCACCCGAAGGCAGCGTTGCAATTTTCACTTCAATATCACGCTTAAGCAGAAGCTCAATACTTCGCATAGATGCTTTTATGCCGGCTGTATCTGCATCAAACAGCAGTACAACATTTTTAGTGTAACGGGATAAAAGCTGAACTTGATCTTCGGTTAAAGCTGTACCGGAAACAGCGACAACATTTTTAATTCCGTTTTGATATAATGAAATTAGATCCATGTAACCTTCAACGAGAATCGCCTTATCAAGCTTTCTTATTTCATCTTTTGAAAATGATAAGCCGTACAGAACTCGACCTTTGAAGTAAATCAATGATTCAGGAGAATTTAAATATTTAGCAGAGCCTTCCCTGTTTTCAAGGATTCTGCCAGCAAATGCAATTACCCTTCCATTTGCGGAAAAGATGGGGAAGATTATTCTTTCTGAAAATTTATCGAACAAACGGCCATCTTTTTGCTGCCCTATCAACCCTAATTGGACTGCGCGTTCAAGATCTATCTTTTGTGATTTTGCAAATTCAACAAAATTCTCCCATCCATTAAGGGCATAGCCAAGCCCGAACGACCGCATAATTTGAGGTTTAATCTTCCTTTCCTGAAAATATTTTCTGGCTATTTCACCTTCGGGTGAGTTGAGTAAATTATCAGAAAAATATCTTGCTGCTTGTACATTTATCTCGTATAAAATTTCCTGTTCGCTATCTCTGCCTGCCGAATCTTCTTCGTATTCCAGGTTTATTCCTACTCTTGCAGCAACTTCCTGAACGGCTTCTACAAATGAGATTTTTTCATATTCCATTAAGAATTTATAAATGTTTCCGCCTGTGTGACACCCAAAACAATGAAAAATCTGCTTATCTTCACTAACAGTAAACGAAGGAGTTTTTTCTGTGTGAAATGGACAAAGTCCAATGAAGTTTTTTCCTCTTTTCCTAAGTTGAACGAACTCGGAAATAACTTCAACAATATCAGCCGTGGATCTTATCTCTTCTATTTTATTTTCAGGAATTCGCATAATATTCTAAATGAAGTTACAATATGATTAAACTGATTTTGTGCCTAAAAATACTCATTTTTTCTCCTAAGTATGAAAATCAAAATACTCCGGAGTTAGTTTATGATTCAAACTCAAAATAAAATTCACTGAAATTCATTGATTGTTAGGATTTTCAGTTCAAAAAAGGTTATAATTTTTACAAAAGATTACTTTATATTAATCCCCTTAAAAAAAATAAAGAATTTTTATAATGAAGAAATCAATTTACTTATCGCTGCTTTTGGGACTTGTTTTGATCATTGCCATTTATCTTTTAAGATCAGAATTTTTTCGAATTTTCCCTAGCACCGAACTAGTCACTCTCTCTAAACGAGAATTAAAAAATACAGGCATTGAAGCTTTAAAAAAGGGAGATGCTCCTATAGCTGCAATAGTATTATATAATTATTCTGTAATTGGACGTGGACACAACACTATCGAATCCGACACAAATATTGTTGGTCACGCTGTGATAAATGCACTTAATGATGCAGTAAAAAATATGGAATTAGCTCAATTTCAAAATTCAGATAAGAGTTCACTTATCATTATGACCACAACCGAACCATGTCAAATGTGCAAAGCCGTATTACAAGAGTACGGAGTATTCCGGGTGGAATTTATGAAAAAACGTTCGTTGGATTATTGGCTGGATTCTTACTGGAAAGATATTGCTTCAGAATTCAAAAAACGTCGGCTTAATCCAAACGATTTGCAGGATTCACTTTATCAATTAAAATCAAATTATTAGATCGATTACTTGCCACATTTTTCCATCCCGAATAATTTGGAACTTATTTCGTTCATTTTGTGATTATACTGGAAACATGAAAAAATAAAATGATTGAAAATATAAATTACTTTAAAAAATACTGCAACAGCTTAACTAAATACAGCCGATATAAAACTCGCGAAGTTTTTGTTGGGAACATTCCTCTTGGCGGCAGCAATCCAATCCGAATTCAGTCAATGACTACTACTGACACAATGGATACTATAGCAACTGTTGAACAGACAATCAGAATGGTTGATGCCGGGTGTGAATATGTCAGAATTACTGCCCCAAGCAAATCGGAAGCTGAAAACCTTGACAACATTAAAAAAGAATTGCGTGCTAGAGGTTATAACGTTCCCCTTATTGCCGATATTCATTTCACTCCAAATGCCGCAGAAATTTCTGCAAGAATTGTTGAAAAGGTTCGAATTAATCCGGGAAATTATGTTGATAAGAAA
>JBGSOQ010000213.1:0-9082 GCA_041739035.1 Ignavibacteriaceae bacterium
TAATTCTGTCGGAGGTTGTCCATTCTTTATTAACTTGCATTCCCTCTGCTTGCGGTAAAGCTATCCAGCTGGGTTCATTTATGGTGTTAGAGTTCATAACTGGTTCGTTAATGTTAAACTGTTCTGAACATCCGACTACAAACAAGCTTAGCAAAACGATTATTGATATGTAATATTTCATTGTCTTTTCCATTCTGTTATTCTATTAATTTTTATTCTTAACCATCTTTCCTTATAAAACCGTAACGCGAGAAGTGAGGAAGTTTTGCGTCTCTTACTTTAAGTTTGCCTTCCTTAAGATCTACCTCAATTTTAGATTTATCAATGAATTCATACTTTCCCTTTTCTGTTTTATAAACAAAATCAATATCACTGGGATTGATTCCACTAAGGTCTAATCCCCTTATCTCAGCATTATAGACAGCGCATTTCTCGAAAGTAGCATGCGGTGAAAAAGTAGTTGTTCCAAAGGAGGTCTCTAGTGCCAATGTAATATTTTTGTTTCCTATGAAAGCATCTTTGGGGAATTTAAGCTCTACATTTACATCAATTTCACCAAAAGGTCCACCAGAAATTTTTTCATCAATTTTTATTGTTCCACCCTTGTGATCTTCAATATATTTGGCTGCAAACAAAATCACCCCTGATCCAATCTGCTCATAAGATTCTGCATCATTCCATTTATTTTGGCCGGTCAGCGGTTTTGCCATTAATGAAGATCCGTTAGCATCTGTATTTGATAATGGTAACATAATCCAATTCGGTTCCGGAGTCTTTACATTCGTGTTAACATTGTTAACTGGCGAAAGCATGTTCGATTCCTCGCTGCATCCTATAACAAATAATGTTAATGCTGTAAATAAATAAATGTACCTTCTCATTGTGTTTCTCCCATTATTTTTTTCTTTTACTTTCATTTCAAAATTCATTTTCTTGTTTTGGTATAGCCAAGACAAGTGCCAAAAGCACATTTGGTAAATGTTACTTTCATAAATTTTCAAGAACGGAAGTTCAGTAAAACTTACAACGGCAGTAAGTAATACTTTCTGTTTGTTTTTAAGACACTGATACTATGAAAGACAAAATCCGTTTTTTATTGGCACGAAATTCATTTAGTTATTATGATTAAAGAAGTTAAGTCGGGCAGGATATAAATAAATCAAGATTATTAGTGAAAATATTCAGCAGAAAAGATTAAAAAAATACATTTTAGCTTTTACACATAACTAAAATAGACTCGAAAATGAAATCAGAAGAAGAATTAAACAAAAAGACAGATGATATAGGCACAGATAACGATGCTAATACAACCATGGATGTTCAAACTCTTCTTAGGGAATTATCAATAAAACAGCGAGAACTTGAAGAAAAGAATAGAGAACTTCATATCGTAAACATTGAGCTTGAGGCGAGTCATGCAAAGTACGATAAAATATATGAAAATTCACCAACCGGTTATTTCGCATTCAATAAAGAAGGAAGAATACTAAGATTAAATACTACCGGAGCAGATCAGCTTGGAACGAATAAGGAGTATTTAATCCAAAAATTGTTTGGAGATTTTGTTGTGCCTGAGCACCGTGCTCAATTTAATATGCATCTGGAGGATGTGTTCACATACAACAAAAGACACAGCTGCGAAGTTAAAATTGAACGTAAAGATAAGAGTCTTTTTTATGCGTTATTGGAAAGTATTCCATCGAATGGAAATGGCGATGGAAGCAATTACTGCTCGACAGCAATAAGTGACATCACAATGCTAAAAGTTGCGGAGGACGCTTTAAAAGAGAGTGAGACCCGATTTCAAGATATGGCAAATACTGCACCTGTGTTAATCTGGATTACGGATACAGATGCGCTTTTTACATTTGTTAATAATTTCTGGCTGCAGTTTACGGGACGAACAATCGGACAAGAATTAGGTATGAGCTGGCTTGAAGGTATTCATCCCGAAGATCTTAATCGCTTTATGGAAACATACACAACAGCGTTCAATTTGCGTAAATCCTTTGAAATAGAATTTAGAATTAAGCACAACGATGGCAAGTATAGATGGATAATCAGCAAAGGCGTTCCAAGATTTCAGACTGATGGGCGTTTTGCAGGCTATATTGGCTCATGCACCGATATAAGCGATCAAAAAGCTATTGAGGAAACCGTTAAAAAATTTAATGAGGAATTGAAAGTCCTTAATTCAAACAAAGATAAATTCTTCTCAATTATTGCGCATGATCTTAAAAGCCCGCTTTCCGGCTTGCTCGGCTTTACTGAAATACTTGTAGATGAATATGACGATCTTCAAGATGCTGAAATTAAAGAGTTTATTGGTCACTCACACCAAGGCGCAAAAAACATTAACGCCTTGCTTGAGAATTTGCTGGAGTGGTCAAGAATTCAAATTGGACAAATTGCATATGAGCCTGAACAAGTGGATGTTGAACTTGTAGCTGAGGACGTTTACAGGCTCTTCCATCAAAACGCGAGAAACAAAAAAATACGGCTCGAAAAAAGTGTCGCACCGGAGTTACAAGCTTTAGCTGACAAGAATATGCTTAAAACAATATTAAGAAATCTTGTTTCAAATGGAATAAAATTCACCAAAGAAGGCGGCACAATAACAGTTTCCGCAGAGGAAAAAGACAATTTTATTAATATTACTGTGCAAGATTCGGGTGTAGGCATAAGTGAGGAAAACATTAATAAATTATTTAAGATTGATTCTAACCATACCACGCAGGGAACAAATAAAGAACGCGGTACAGGTTTGGGACTCATTCTTTGCAAAGAATTAGTTGAAATGAACGGCGGCAAAATTTGGGTTGAAAGTGAAATTGGAAAAGGAACGAAATTTATCTTCACTTTGCCTAAAGCTAACAACGAAAATTCAGCAGTCTAAGCAAACTCATTTTCTTTTTTCAGTACACATTACTTTCTGGAGCTAATTTTCACCAGCCTTAAATAACTTCCAAAACACAAGTTTATTGATTACAACTTTGTCTCAAATTGGATAAAGAAGTTTGGTTATCCATCACAAAAAAAATTAAATATTTAGAAATTGAACAAATTTCTAACTGCTCCCCTTCTGCCAACAATTTCGAAAGCTTTATTTCAGAAAGAAAACGAAGAATGCGAAAAATATGTATCAGACTAAAACAACTTCTTAGAATTATGCAGTATTAATTGCTAAACGCAAGTGAAATCATTACCGAAGTTGAGGACTTAAATTGTTTAATAAGTAGGAATTACCAGCCTATCCTTTGGTACGCATGTTGAAAAATGATAAAGAGTTGTGAAACGAGACATTAAAAAACATAAACTGAAATAATTAAATACAGTTGGACTTTAAGATGAAAAAGATTGACATTTTATCAAACATGAAAACACTCAGATCAGCATTTATCGCTTTTATAATGTTGTTCGGATTGGCTCCTTCAACGACTTTTGCACAGACTACTATCAACAAAAGTGTTGCCGCCAACAGCGATGATGCGGAAGAGGCAGGCTCTGATGCAACCGGGAGTTATTACCTAGGTCACATGGATCTTAGCAGCACTGACATTGAACTCACGACAGACAATGACGAGGGTGGAGGTTATTCGGGTGGAACGCAGACGATAGGACTCCGCTTTAATGGAATCACCGTTCCTCCGGGTGCAATTATTACGGATGCGTATCTGACATTTCGTGCCATAGCAGCAGATGCACCTAATTCCAACTCGAGTGTAACTAACTTGACTATAAAAGGACAATTGATTGCAAATGCACCGACTTTTACAACCACTGATTACAACATAAGCAGTCGGACTCTGACAACTGCTTCCGCTTCGTGGGTACCGACTTCCTGGACAACAAACTCAAATTATAATTCACCCAGCATAGTTTCTGTCATTCAGGAAATTGTAAACCAAGGCACTTGGGCATCGGGCAATGCAGTTGCTATCATTATAACAGGAACAGGTCACCGATCATCTCCTTCCTACAATGGAGACGCAGCTAACGCTGCAAGGTTAGTAATTACCTACATTACCAGCACAACAACAAAAACTTGGACAGGAAATGTAAGCACTGATTGGGCAACTTCAGGTAATTGGCAGCCGGCAAGTGTTCCAGTTACGGGAGATACTGTTAATATTCCAACAAGTCCAAGCGGCGGTCGTTTTCCAATTCTTAGCGGGCCTTCTTCTAATCAAGTACGAATCAATGTTCTTGATATTCAATCCGGAGCAACATTTACACAAACAGGATCCTATTTTATTTTGCATAAAGATCTTATAATTCGTAGTGGTGGTACTTTCAATCAGCTGTCCGGAAACTTACTTTTGTATAATGATTGGATAAACAAAGGAACATTTACTTCGGTTGCGGGCTGGGTAACTTTAGGAAATCAAACATCACTATCAGACTTTGCTACAGGTGTTAATGAGTTTTACGATCTAAGTATTTCAACCGGAGAGACTCCTAAGTTTGATAATTTCCCTTCTTCTTTGATTAAGATTAAAGGAGGATTATATAATTACGGGAATTACAATGTTTCTTCAGCTGCAACTTTTTTATTCAACGGTACCGGTACTCAACCAATTTATAATCAAACTGCAGCGGGAAATGCAACGTTAGGCAATTTTGTGATCGATAAAAGCGCGGGAAGTGTAATTCTAGTAACAAAGTTGTTAGAAATTAGCGGTAATGCAACCGTTACAAATGGTACTTTTAATATTGATACGTGCAGCTTTCAACGAACTGCCCCAGGTGGTGCATTAGTATTAAGCAATAGTTCAACTTTAAAGATTGGTGGTACAAAAGGAATGCCGACAAGCTTTGCAACAAGAACATTCAGCCCATCAAGTACAGTTGAATACAGCGGAACAAACCAAATTATAAGTTCGGAAAATTATGGCAATTTAACACTCAGCGGCAGTGGTACAAAGACATTTGCTGAGGGAACTACAAGTATCTTTGGTAATTTTTCAGTAACTATACCACCTCCGCCATATGCTCCGATCGGCAATTATTCCAAAAATTATAACCCTAATTATCAAACAGCTTCCGTATTGGGCGACATTACTATTAACACCACTACAAATAGTTCTAATATCGATTATAATGGTAATGGCAATCAGACCGTTTTAGCTATTGATTATTACAACCTTACTCTTAGCAACTCCGGCACTAAATATTTTGCCGCCGGAACAGTTGGTATAGGCGGAGATCTAAATGTTACTGGTTCAGCGCTAGTTGATGCTGTTACTGATAATGACACTGTTAAATATTTTGGCACAAATAAAACCGTTCGTTACGGTTTTGTTAACAAAAATTTAAAAATAGATGATAACACTTCCTTTACTGCCGGTGCAAATATTCCGGTTAACAATACCTTAGTTATCTCTTCCGGTGCTACACTAGATATGGACGGCTACGTTCTTACAACTGACAGCGTGATCATTAATGATGGTACTTTAATTTCAACTAATCCTGCCGGCATAATGTCATTTTACAGTAAGAATAACGGGAATTTAAATGAATTAACTTCATGGGCAAACAGCGGTTACGATGGTACAACTACACCAAGATTACCGGGTACAATTAATAATGACGTACTGATTATTGGCAACGGTAAAACCATCACATTAACTTCTAATGTAAGTAATTTGGGAACAATAAGAGTTGAATCAACAGGTGCATTGTCAACCGGCTCATACATTTTAAGCGGTAAGGGAAAATTCGATCTTAGATCTGGCGGAACTTTGAAAATCGGTTCTGCCGACGGAATAAGTTCTTCTAGTGCATCGGGGAATATTCAAACAGCAATTAGATCTTTTAGCTCAGCAGCTAATTATGAATACAATGGAACTGCTGCTCAATCAACTGGAAATGGTTTGCCTTCTGTTGTTAACACTCTGGTTATGAATAATTCAAACGGTGTTCTGTTATCAAACAATACCAAGCTTAACGGTAACCTTTCATTACTGCAAGGCCGTTTAGCATTAGCTGATAAAAATTTGACTTTGGGTTCTACTTCTTCAATAGTAGGAACACCATCTAGTTCTAATATGGTTGTGGCAACCGGAAGCGGGCAGCTGAGAAAAGAATTTCTTGGAATCGGTTCTTTCACCTTCCCGGTTGGCGATAATGACGGAACTGCTGAGTACTCCCCCGTTACTCTTGATTTTACAAGCGGAACTTTCGCTTCTGCTTATGCCGGTGTAAGACTCGTTAATGCTAAGCATCCGCAGAATACAAGCACTTCAAATTATCTAAACCGTTACTGGACAGTTGCTTCTTCAGGCATAACCGCATTCTCATGCAATGTAACTTTCACTTATGTTGATGCAGATGTTCAGCCCGGCGGAACTGAAAACAGCATCTACGGTGCTCAGTACGAAGGTTCATGGAGTCTGCTTAATCCGGTTAACTCTGCTATAAATCAGATATCACATACTGTTTCAAGTTTTTCAGATTTTACAGGCGGTGAAAGCAGTGCGCTTCCCGTTGAACTAGTATCTTTTAATGCTTCAGTGAAACAGAATTCTGTTTATCTGTCTTGGAAAACTGCAACCGAAGTAAACAATTACGGTTTTGAAGTGGAACGTTCAGCAGATGCTGAAAACTGGATTAAGATCGGTTTTGTTAATGGATATGGCAACAGCAATTCACTTAAAGAATATGCGTTTGAAGATTCAAAACTTTCATCGGCTGCATATTATTACAGACTAAAACAAATGGATAATGATGGTTCTTTCAGCTACAGCAATGTAGTAAATGTAACAGTTGATTATTCACCTAACAGTTTTGCTTTATCTCAAAACTATCCTAATCCGTTTAATCCTTCTACTAAAATTAGGTACTCAATCCCTTCTGCCAATTCGAGTGAAGCAAGAAATCTTGTTACTCTTAAGGTTTATGACATACTAGGAACTGAAGTTGCAACTCTTGTTAATGAAGCACAATCTGCCGGATTTTATGAAATGGAATTCAGTGGTTCACAACTTACAAGCGGTGTTTACATTTATAAAATTCAAATTTATCCCGCCAACGGCGGGGCTGAAGGGTTTTCTGAAACAAGGAAAATGCTGCTGACGAAGTAATCTTACAAAAATTTAGTACAAATCTTCCATTGAGCCTGCTTTTCAAAAGCAGGCTTAATTTTATTAAAAAAGAAATATTAAATTATTTTGCTCATATTTCATAACTGTATGAGTATAAAGTAGTTAGGGCAAACAGTAAAATTTTCTTTGAAATGAATGTATGTAACCTTATATTACAGCTAAGGGATTTTTTTCTTAATTCGAATGAATTTCAAATGAAAAAATTACCACTTTTTAAATGCTTTTTGGCTTAATAGTTGTCGAGTTAGATTAGAATAATTTTAATCAGTTTAGGGTAAACAATGAAAACTTCATACAAAAAGAAAAAGAGCAGCAAAATAATATTAAAAACTTTTTTAGTATTGTTTTTCTTGACATTAATTAGCTTAACTTTTCAAAATACTTTTGCAGTTACAAGAACTTGGGTGGGTGGAACGAGTACAAGCTGGGGAACCACTTCTAATTGGGACGGCGGAAGTACTATACCCGCTAATAGTGATGATATAATAATTCCCACTGGCTGCAGTAATTATCCAGTTATTCTAAATAACAGAACAATGAAATCACTTACGGTTAACTCCGGTGGTTCTATTACTTTTCAAGCGAGCACTGCAACTATAGACGGAGGAGCTGTAAGCAATGCAGGTACTATTCTTATTAATGGCGGAACTTTAGATATTAAAAATGCTACAGGTAATTTAACTAATTCCAGTTCATTAACTATCAGCAGCGGACAATTGAAAGTTGGCGGGACATTTACAAATAATTTGAGTTCAAATTTTGTAGTTTCTGGCGGAACAACTACAGGAAACATTACTAATTATGGTACAGTAACTTCAAGTTCCGGTACCGCGGTACTCAATGGATTAATTGCAAATCAAACAGGTGGGCTTTTAAATATTAATGGCGGCAGTCTAGAAATTAAGCAAGAGCCTTCAACTAACGCAGGATCGATTACTGTTAGTTCAGGCAATTTATTTTTTAATGGAAAAGATCTTGATAATTTAAATGGCGGAACAATTACTCAAACCGGTGGAACAATTAGACTTGATCACCTAACTAACAGCGGGCAGGTAACTGCCAGCAGCGGTACATTTACAATTGATGAATATTTTACTAACAATGCCGGCAAAAATATTACGGTTAATGGTGGTTCAATAATAGTTAAAAATAACACATCCATAAATTCGGGTTCAATTACAGTAAGTTCGGGTTCATTAGATTTTGGCACCGCCGGAAAAGATCTTACAATTAACGCTGGAGGAAGTGTTACTCAGACTGGCGGTATAGTCTCAATCAAGAACTTAACTATTAATGCTTCGGGAAGTTACACATTTAGTGGAACCACGTTAAATATAAGCGGCACGACATCAATATATGGTACGCTTACCCAAACATCTGGTTCATTTTCAGGAATTGCTTTTAATGTTTATTCAACGGGGACTGTAAACTTTAGTGGAACCAGCTTTACAACCAATGCTGATAAAATAACCATTAATGGCGGTACCTTTAATCAAACTGGTGGAACAGTTTCCACAAAAGATATGGAATTAATAAATGGTGGTACTTACAATCAATCTAATGGTGAATTTCAGATTAGTCATGATTTAACAGTACCAAGCGGAAACACATTTAATGGAACTGGCGGAACTGTACATTTTACTGGTGCCGCTGGTGGTGGCGCCGATTATACGGGAAATGTTCAATTTAACAATGTATTAATTGACGCCGGAGCTGACTATAATATGGATAACAACTCTGATGTAATTAAAATTTCGGGAAATTACACAAATAATAATTCAAGTCTTGATAATGATAAGGGAACACTTAATTTCAATGGGACATCTCCGCAAACCATTTATAGCGCATCAACACCGGCAAGTACAAAAACTATGTCGGCAAATATAATTGTCAGCAATTCAACTGGAGTTACATTATTATCTGACGTGGGATTTCAAACCAATTTAAGCCTTCAATCGGGCGGTTTTATCACTAAGAAT